>NZ_JBEXNL010000021.1:0-82928 GCF_040611135.1 Tsukamurella sp. NPDC003166 | reverse complement strand
CGCCTTCAACTCAGCCGGATACCGATTCGATGTGCTCCCTGCCATGACTCCAACCTTCCAACATTCGGAGTCTCCGGACTACCCGGGGCGGTTCACCCCACCGTCGTGTGAGGAGCGGGCGAGCCGTATGGCGAGACTTCTGCCGCCAACCTCCGGTGATGTGTCCCAGAAGCGGTGGTTTCTGGGACAGGGGCAGTGTGGCCATCGACGGGTCTGCTGAGTCGCCAATCAGCGGGCGGTGATGGTCGCCTCGTCGACGGGGTCCCACACATCACCCGGGAGGTCGCCGGGGAGGTTCGGGTTGCCGCGGCCGACGAACCGGTCGTCCACGCCGCGCTTGGTCATCGCGTCGTAGTCCCGCAGCGCGCCGAAGGCCCACTTGCCGAGCAGGGCGATCGCGATCAGGTTCACCGTGGCCATGAGCGCCATCGCCACGTCGGCGAGCATCCAGACGGTGTCGAGCTCGGCGAGGGTGCCGACGCCGACGGCGGCGAGGACGAGGGTCGGCAGGACGCGCAGGCGCTGCCCCTCTAGGCCGAGGAAGTTGACGTTGATCTCGGCGTACGAGTAGTTGCCGATGATCGACGAGAACGCGAAGACGAAGACCAGCAGGGCCATCGGCACCGTCGTCCAGGTACCGAGGACGGCCGAGATCGAGTCCTGTGTGAGGACGGCGCCGCCGGACTCCGGCGTCGTTCCCGGCGCGCAGATCCCGGAGACCAGCACGATGAAGGCGGTCGCGGTGCACACGACGATGGTGTCGACGAAGACGCCGAACGACTGGATCAGGCCCTGCTTCACTGGATGCGAGACGGTGGCGGTCGCCGCGGTGTTGGGCGCGCTGCCCATGCCGGCCTCGTTCGAGAACAGGCCGCGCTTCACGCCGTTGAGCAGGGCGGCCAGGATGCCGCCGGCGGTGCTGGCGAGGGCCTCGTCGAGCCCGAACGCCCCGGCCACGATCTGCCGGATCACCTCGGGGAAGGCGGTGATGTTGAGGGCCACGATCACCAGCGCGATGGCGACGTAGATCAGCGCCATGACGGGCAGGATCACCTCGGCGACCCTCGCGATCCGTCGCACCCCGCCGTAGAGGATCGGTGCCGTGATCACCATGAGGCCCACGCGATCCACGCACTGTCGACGTGGAATGTGGCGGCGAGGGAGCCGCCGATGGTGTTGGCCTGCACCATGTTGAAGGCGAAACCGAAGGCGAAGATCAGCAGCACGGCGAAGACCATGCCCCACCGACGCGAGCCGAGTCCGCGCTGGATGTAGTACGCCGGTCCGCCGCGGAAGCTGCCGTCGGCGTTGCGCACCTTGAACATCTGCGCGAGCGTCGCCTCGACGAACGCCGTCGCCATGCCGACCAGCGCCACGACCCACATCCAGAACACCGCGCCCGGGCCGCCGAGGACGAGCGCAACGCTCACGCCCGCGATGTTGCCGGTGCCCACGCGCGAGGCGAGGCCCACGCAGAACGCCTGGAACGACGAGATGCCGCCCTCGGCGTCCGAGCGGGACGAGCCGATCGCGCGGATCATCTTGGGCAGCAGTCGGACCTGGACGAACCGGGTGCGGATCGTCATGTAGGCGCCGACGCCCAGCAGCAGGTAGATCAGCACGTAGTTCTACAGGTTCGTGCTGAGCCAACCGATGCCGGCGTTGACGTGGTCGAAGAGCGAGGTCATCCGTTCCTCTCGTGGAGCGTGCGGTGAAACGATGGTTTCACGCGCGCGACGGCGGCACCGTCGAACCACCCGAACGCGGGCCGAGGGCCGGTACGCACCGCTAATTGAGTGCTGTTCAGTAGGGGGTTTACGGAGGCCTGACCAGCGGGTAGGTTAGGGCGCATGCCATCGATCTTCATCTCCGGCGGTGCTTCCGGCATCGGCCGGGCCACTGCCCTGCGCTTCCTGTCCGAGGGGTGGACGGTGGGCGTCTACGACGTCAACGAGGTCGCGCTCGCGGAGCTGCGGTCGGCGCACCCGGAGATCGTGACCGGCACGCTCGACGTGACCGATTACGACCAGTGGGAGGCCGCGCTCGCGGACTTCACGCAGCACACGGGCGGCGGCCTGACGGTGCTCGACAACAACGCGGGCGTGCTCTTCGGTGGCGACCTCGAGGAGATCACGCCGCAGCAGATCAAGCTGCAGATCGACATCGACGCGCTCGGCGTGACCTACGGCGCGAAGGCGGCGCTGCCCTACCTCAAGGGGCAGCCGGACGCGCACCTGGTGAACATCAGCTCGGCCTCGGCGATCTACGGCCAGCCCGGCATCGCGACGTACAGTGCCGCCAAGTTCTACGTCTCCGGCTTCACCGAGGCGCTGGAGCTGGAGTGGGAGAAGCACGGCATCCGCGTCGTCGCGATCTGGCCGCTGTGGGCGAAGACGGCGCTCGCCGAGACCGACGCCAAGAGCACGCGCACCCTCGGCGTGAACATCACGCCCGAGGAGGTCGCCGAGCAGGTGTGGAACTCCGTGCACCCGGGGATCCAGGTGCCCTTCCTGCCCCGGATCCACTATTCCGTCGGAACCCTGACCACGCTGCTGTCCAATTCGAGTAAATTCGCCCCGAGGTCGGTCGTGCGGCTGATCAACCAGATCACCAGCCAGTAGTACCCGCCGGCTGCATTTCCCATCCGAGAAGGAGTCTCCACCACCGTGATTGCGACCACCATGCAGGACGGCGAGCTGACGATCGCTCGTCTCGTCGAGTACAGCCGCCGCGTCTTCCCCGAGGCGAAGATCACCACGTGGACCGGTGACGGCCTGCGCGATCTCTCCTTCGCCGAGGTCGGCGACAAGGCTGCGCAACTCGCGCATGCGTTGACCAAGCTGGGTGTGCAGCGCGGTGAGCGCGTCGCCACGTTCATGTGGAACAACAACGAGCATCAGGTGGCCTACGCCGCCGTGCCCGCGATGGGCGCCGTCCTCCACACCCTGAACCTGCGCCTCTCGCCGGAGCAGGCGGTGTTCATCATCAACCAGGCCGACGACAAGGTCATCCTCGTCGATGCCTCGGTCGCGCCACTGCTCGGCAAGTACCTCGCCGGCACCCCGAACGTGCAGCACGTCATCGTCGTGAACGGTCCGAAGGAGGCGCTCGAGGCGCCCGCGGGCATCACCGTGCACGGCTTCGACGAGCTCATCGCGGGTGAGCCGACCACGTTCGAGTGGCCCGAGATCTCGGAGCGCGACGCGGCGGTCATGTGTTACACCTCCGGCACCACGGGTGATCCGAAGGGCGTCGTGTACAGCCACCGGAGCATCTGGCTGCACTCGATGCAGGTCAACTCGAGCTCGGGCATGGCGCTCGGCAACGCCGATTCCGTGCTCGCGATCGTGCCGATGTTCCACGTCATGTCGTGGGGTCTGCCCTACGCCGCGATGATGGGCGGCATCACGCTGATCATGCCCGACCGCTTCCTGCAGCCCGAGCCGCTGCTGCAGATCCTCGACGCCACGAAGGCCACCTTCGCCGCCGCCGTGCCCACCATCTGGGCCGGTGTTGCCGCGCAGCTCGCCGCGAAGCCGCAGGACATCTCGCACCTGCGCGAGGTCGTCGTCGGCGGCGCCGCCGTGCCCCCGTCGATGATCCGCACCTTCGATCAGCTCGGCACCCGCATCGTGCACGCCTGGGGCATGACGGAGACGTCCCCGCTGGGCTCGGTCTCCCGGCCTCCGTTCGGGGTGTCCGACGATGCCGAGTTCGGCTACCGCGTCACGCAGGGCCGCTTCCCCGCGTCGGTGCAGGCCCGCCTCATCGACGACGAGGGCAACGAGCAGCCCTGGGACGGCGAGGCTTCCGGCGAGCTCGAGGTGCGCGGCCCGTGGATCACCGGCGCCTACTACTCGCCCGAGGGCAATGTCACCGATCCGTCGAAGTTCCACGACGGCTGGCTCCGCACGGGCGATGTCGCATCGATCAGCCCCGATGGGTTCATGACCATCCGCGACCGCACCAAGGACATGATCAAGACCGGCGGCGAGTGGATCAGCTCCGTCGAGCTCGAGAACACGGTCATGAGCAACCCGACCATCGCCGAGGCCGCCGTGGTGGCCGTGCCCGACGAGAAGTGGGACGAGCGTCCCTTCGTGCTGGCGGTGGTCAAGGATCCCGCCGACGCGGATGTCGAGAAGCAGCGCGCCTACCTCACGGACCTGCTGCCGAAGTGGCAGATCCCCGAGCGCTGGGCCTTCGTCGCCGAGGTCCCGAAGACCTCGGTCGGCAAGTTCGACAAGAAGCTCATCCGCGCCGAGTACGCCGACGGCACCTACCCGGTGGTCGACGCGCGCGCCTGACGCACCTTCCGCGTTCGACGGGGCCGTAATCGCCCCGCTCGTCGGCTCGGGCGCCGTCAGGGTTGCCGCTCTTGCGTGACACTCGGATTCCGGCCGTATCGGACACGCTGTCCGTATCGGTCAGAATCCGAGTGTCGTCCGCAGGTCGGTCACGTCCTGCACGGACGCAGCCGAGACGACGCGAATTCTTACGGATCGGTGAGCTGTCCGGACGATCGCCCCGGGCCGGGCTGCGAGGTGCCAATCTAGAACCGTGACGCAGACGACCGAGAGACCCGCCGCGAGCCCAGCGGCTGGTCGCGCGCCCGCGTGGGTCACCGCGCTGGCGGGCGTGCTGGCAGGCGCCGTCGGGCTGGCGGTGGCGGAACTCGTGGCGGCGGTCGTCGCGCCGGGCGCGAGCACGTTGTTCGCCGGCGGCGCGGCGGTCATCGACGCTGCCCCGCCGTGGCTCAAGGACCTCGCGGTCGAGTTCTTCGGCACCGCCGACAAGGCGGTCCTGCTCGGATCGATGGGGGCGGTGCTCGCCCTGGGCGCCGCGGCCGCCGGTCTGCTCGAGCGCCGGCGCCCGCCCTGGGGTGCAGTGTTGATCGCGGCGGTCGGGATCGTCGGGGCGATCACGGCGGCGCTGCGCCCGGACGCCACGGCTCTGTGGGCGGCGCCGAGCGTGGTGGGCATCGGCGCGGCGGTTCCGGTGCTGCGCACGTTGATCCGACGGCTGCCAGCGGCCGAGTCCGTCGACGCGTCGAAGCACGGCCGGCCGGCGGAGCCCCCGACGATGGACCGCCGCGGCTTCCTCGTGGCCTCGGGGCTCGCCGCCGGCGTCACCGTGCTGGCGCTGGCCGGCGCCCGCGTGCTGTCCGCGGGGACACGCGCCGTGCAGGCGGCTCGGGAGACGCTGCGACTGCCGGTGCCGCGCAGCCCGGCACCGTCGGTCCCGACCGGCGCCGACCTGCGGATCGGCGGCCTGACGCCCTACATCACGCCCGCCGCCGACTTCTACCGCATCGACACCGCGCTGCGCGTTCCGCAGCTCGACCCCGCGCACTGGTCGCTCGAGGTCCACGGCCTGGTCGACGCGCCCTTCACCCTCACGTGGGACGAGCTGCTCGCGCTGCCGCTCGAGGAGCACCACGCCACCCTCGCCTGCGTGAGCAACGAGGTGGGCGGCGATCTCATCGGCAACGCGCTGTGGCTCGGCTACCCGATCCGCGCGCTCCTGGAGCGGGCGAAACCGCGGGCCGGCGCCGACATGGTGCTCTCGCGCAGCCACGACGGCTTCACCGCGGGAACGCCGCTCGACGTGCTGCGCGATCCCGCCCGCACGTCGTTGCTCGCGATCGGCATGAACGGTGAGCCGCTGCCCGTGGCGCACGGCTTCCCCGCCCGGATCGTCGTGCCCGGCCTCTACGGCTACGTCTCGGCGACCAAGTGGGTCACCTCGCTCAAGGTCACCACCTTCGCCGCCGACCAGGGCTACTGGACCCCGCGGGGCTGGTCCGCGCTCGGCCCGGTCAAGGTGTCCTCGCGCATCGACGTGCCGGGCGGATCCGTCTCCGCCGGGGCGGTGACGGTGGCCGGGGTCGCCTGGGCGCAGCACACCGGGATCGGCAAGGTCGAGGTCCGCGCGGATTCCGGCCCGTGGATGCAGGCCGAGCTCGCGGACACCGTCGGTCCCGATACGTGGCGGCAGTGGCGGACGTCCCTCCCGCTGGCCCGCGGCGCGCACACCCTGGAGGTCCGCGCCACCGACGCGAACGGGCGGGTGCAGTCGGAGACGGAGGCGCCGCCCGCCCCCGACGGTGCCACCGGGTGGCACCGGGTCGTCGTCAGTGCTCGGTGAAGACGCCCGAGACCCTCAGTCCCGCAGGTGTTTCGTGCCGCACAGGCTGGACGGGTCCTCCATCACCACGCGCACGCCGTAGCCCACGTCGGAGGCGAGCTGGGTCAGGAGGTAGGCGGACACCGTCGAGATGCGGGTGACGTCGGTGAGGTCGAGGACGATGGTGCTGCCGTTGTGCGCGCGCCCGAGGCTCAGCGCCTCGTGCACGACCTCCTCCACCGCCACGAAGTCCACCTCGCCGCGCAGCCGCAGCACCGTCCGCCCGGACGACGGATCCGTGGTGACCGAGGCGACCGCGCTCACCGGGGTCATCGGCCGGTTCAGCAGGTGCAGACCGAACTCGCCGCTCATCCGCTGCAGCACCGCGACGCCGCGGCTGGAGTTGCCGGCCTCGTCGAGCGGCGGGCTGAAGACGCCGATCCCGTACTCGCCCGGCGTCGCCGCCACGATGCCGCCGCCCACCCCGGACTTGGCGGGGATGCCCACCGAGACCATCCACGCGCCGGACCGGTCGTACATGCCGCAGCCGGTCATCACGGACAGGACGTGCCGCGCGACGTCGGCACTGACGACGCGCTCCCCGGTGATCGGGTTGACGCCGCCCGCCGCGAGGGTGCCACCCATGACGGCGACGTCGTGTGCGTCCACGAGCAGCGAGCACTGCCGGAAGTACGGGTCCAGCGCGTCCTCGATGGGGACGCGCAGCGCGTCGGTCGAGCGGGCGAGCGCGGCGAGGGCGAGGTTGCGGAAGCCGGTCTCCGACTCCGACCGGTAGACGGCCTCGTCCAGCTCCAGCTCGCGGCCGGCGAAGCGGGACAGGCCCTCCCGGATCGCGGCGAAGCGCTCGGCACCGTCGGCGCCCGGGATCAGCGAGGTCGTGACGATCGCGCCCGCGTTGATGAGCGGGTTCTCCGGCCGGCCCGACGGGTCGAAGCTGATCGCGTTGAAGGCCTCGCCGCTCGGCTCGACGCCGATGCGCTGGCACACGGCCGCCACGCCCAGTTCCTCCAGCGCCAGGGCGTAGACGAAGGGCTTGCTCATCGACTGGATCGTGAAGGGCGTGCGGTAGTCGCCGGTGCCGTACGAGTGGCCGTGCACCGAGACGGCGGCGATGCCGAAGGCCTCCGGATCCGCCGTCGCCAACTGCGGGATGTAGTCGGCGACGGCGCCGGGATGATCCCCACGGCGCACGTCGTCGAGCACGCGGGCCATCGCCGCGTTGACGGGGTTGTCGGTGAACCCCGTGACGCCGCCGGGCTGCTCGTCCGTGCTCGTCTCGCTCATACCCGCCAAGCTATCCGACGGTCCGCCGCCGCGCCCGGCTCCGCGAATCGGCGGCGGGTATCGTTGCAGTCACCGTGACGTGACCAGGTGAGCAGCGCATACCCGCGGACATCGCCAGTGAAGCATTGCCGCAGACATCTTCTTGGAGTAACAGCTATGACGAACACGCTGCCCGACGGCCGGACCGTCGACGACGCCATCGCCGCAGGGGCCCGCGCCTACGAGCTCGACCGCGCCCACGTCTTCCACTCGTGGTCGGCGCAGGCGCAGATCACCCCCATGACGGTCATCGCGAGCCAGGGCTCGTACGTGTGGGACGGCGAGGGGCGCAAGCTCCTCGACTTCAGCTCGCAGATGGTCAACACCAATATCGGCCACCAGCACCCCAAGGTCGTCGCCGCCATCGCGGAGCAGGCCGCCCGGATCTGCACGATCGCGCCCCAGCACGTGAATGAATCCCGCAGCGAGGCCGCGCGGCTCATCGCCGAGCGCACCCCGGGCGACCTGAACAAGGTGTTCTTCACCAACGGCGGCGCCGACGCGGTGGAGCACGCCATCCGCATGGCCCGCGTGCACACCGGCCGCCGCAAGGTGCTCAGCCGCTACCGCAGCTACCACGGCGGCACCGAGCTCGCGATCAACGTCACCGGCGACACCCGCCGGTTCGCCAACGACTTCGGCGGCGAGTCCGTCGCCCACTTCGACGGTCCCTTCCTCTACCGGAGCTCCTTCTACGCGGAGACCGAGGAGCAGGAGAGCCGGCGCGCGCTCGAGCACCTGGAGCGCACGATCGTGCTCGAGGGCCCGAACACCATCGCCGCGATCATCCTCGAGGCCATCCCCGGTACGCCCGGCATCATGGTCCCGCCGCCCGGCTACCTGGCCGGCGTCCGCGAGTTGTGCACGAAGTACGGCATCGTCATGATCGCCGACGAGGTGATGTCGGGCTTCGGTCGCGCCGGGAAGTGGTTCGCCATCGAGCACGCCACCACCGCCGCCGGGCCCGTCGTCCCCGACCTGCTGACCTTCGCCAAGGGCTCGAACAGCGGCTACGTGCCGCTGGGCGGCGTCGCGATCAGCGGTGAGATCGCCGCCACCTTCGCCGACAAGCCCTACCCGGGCGGCCTGACCTACTCCGGCCACCCGCTGGCCACGGCGGCGGCGGTCGCGACCATCACTGCGATGGCCGAGGAGGGCATCGTCGAGAACGCCGCGACGATCGGCGAGGAGATCATCCGGCCCGCGCTGGAGGAGTTCAAGGCCAAGCACCCGTCCGTCGGCGACGTGCGCGGCGAGGGCGTCTTCTTCGCCATCGAGCTGGTGCGCGACAGGGAGACCCGTGAGCCGCTCGCGCCCTACGGCGGCAGCAGCCCGGCGATGAACGAGACCGTCGCCGCGCTGAAGAAGGGCGGCCTGCTGCCGTTCGCCAACTACAACCGGATCCACGTCGTCCCGCCGTGCAACATCTCCGCCGAGGAGGCGCGCGAGGGTCTCGCCATCATCGACGAGGCGCTGAACGTCGCGGACGCGCACACCGTCTGACCCGTCACCGCCCGACCCGTCATCCCGAGGCCGAGGAGGCCCCATGCCCGCTCTCAAGCCCGTCCTGCCCGCCGAACTGCAGGCCGGCCGTCCCGGCGTGTACGAGTTCTCCGTGCGCTCGGCGCGCCCCGTCGACTGGGTGTGGGGTGAGCTGACCTCGGACCGGCCCCTGCACTGGTGCAAGGGGATCCGCAAGATCGAGTGGACCAGCCCGCGGCCCTTCGCCGCGGGTTCCACCCGGCGGGTGCACATCGGCCCGGGCGTCAGCGCCGACGAGCTCTTCTACTCCTGGGAGGAGTCGGAGACGCTGTGCGAGAAGGCCTTCTACGTGCAGTCCGCCACGGCCCCCGGGCTGTCCCGGATGGCGGAGAAGTACCGCGTCGAGGCGCACCCCGACGGCGGCTCCGTGTTCACCTGGACGCTGCTCATCGAGCCCGTCGGTGGTGACCGGGTGATCGGCCTCAGCGCCTTCCCGGCCGGCTTGATCGTCAAGTGGCTGCAGCGCGACACCGAGCGCTACCTCGGCTCGGCGTAGCCCCGACCATCCCGGCTGACCCCGGCAGGCCCCGTCAGACCCGGACCGGACCGGCGTCGAGGCCGTCGGGGAGGTCGTGGTCACCCCGGGCGCAGTCGCACGGGGCGGCCGGGTCGACGGTGGCGATGGTCCGCGCGAGCACGTCCGTCAGGCGCGGAAGGTTCGCGCGGAACTGCGCGAGCACGTCCTCGGTGTGCACGCCCTCGCCGGCCTCGATGCCCGCGTCCAGGTCGGTGACCAGCGCGATCGAGGCGTAGCAGAGCTTCAATTCCCGGGCCAGGGCGGCCTCGGGCAGTCCGGTCATGTTCACCAGGTCCCAGCCCTGCGCCGCGTACCAGCGGCTCTCCGCGCGCGTCGAGAACCGCGGGCCCTCGATGACCACCATGGTCCCCGAGGTGCGGTCGGCTCCCGGCGCGGCGGCGGCCCGAAGGACGGGACAGTACGGATCGGCGAAACTCACGTGCACGCCGTGCCCGTCGAAGAAGGTCGTGGCCCGTCCTCCGCCCTGCGGCCCGCTCACTCCGTTCCCGGCGCCGGTCGTGCGGTCCACGAGCTGGTCCGGGACGGTGATCGTCCCGGGCCCGGCCGCCGGGTCGAGACTGCCGACGGCGCACGGCGCGAGCACCTTCGTCGCCCCGAGCCGGCGCAGTGCCCACAGGTTCGCTCGGTACGGCACGGTGTGCGGCGAGTACTCGTGGTTCCGGCCGTGCCGCGGCAGGAACGCCACCTCGCGCCCGGCGATCTCGCCCAGGGTCACCGGGGCGCTCGTCGGCCCGTACGGGGTGTCGACGGTGACCTCCTCCGTCGCGCCGGACAGGAAGCGGTAGAGCCCCGTGCCCCCGATGACGGCGATCATGCGCGGCCGCCGAGTCGGCTACGGACGGCCTCCGCGACCTCAACAGGTCTGCTCACCTCGAAGAACTGCTCCGATCCGTCGCCGAGGGTCACGCACAGCCGCTGCCGCGTCCGCTTGAACACGCCGACCACGTCCTCGACGGTGCCGGCGCCCACGATGTGCCGGAACTGGACGGCGAACGGCGTGCCGTCGAGCTTCGAGGCGAGCCCGGCCGGGCGGAACCGCAGGTGCGTCTGCGTCAACTCCAGGTGCCCGCGAACGGCGCCGGAGCGCTTCCCGATACTGAGTAGACGGGTCGCGGGCCAGCTGAGATCAGTCACGGTGACACACTATGTCGAGACCGCGTGAGGTTCGCGGTAGCATCTGTTATCCGTTTTCCTATGGTGGGAGTTTGAGATGCCGTACTTCGGTGCGATCGTGATGCTGCTGTGGGTAGCGGCGCTCGTCGACGTGATCGCCTCGGACGAGTTCCGGGTGCGCCACCTGCCCAAGGTCGGTTGGCTGATCATCGTGATCATCATCCCCTTCGCGGGTTCGTTGATCTGGTTCCTGATGGGCCGGCCCGTGGGCGGCGGCGGGCGGGGCGGCGCACCGTCGCGCACGGCGGGGTTCCCCGAGTACGAACGCCCGGGACGCCACATCGCCCAGTACGCCGACGATGACGACGAGTTCCTCCGGCAGTGCCGCGAGCGGGCCGAACAGCAGCGTCGCCGCGCGAAGGAACTGGACGCGCGCAACCCGTCCGACGCGCCCGAGGACAAGGACTGAACGCCGGCCCGCCCCGCCGGTTGGGAGAGATCTACCGATCCGCGGTGGGCGTGATCCGCGCGAATCCCACGCCCACGCTGGTGCTGGCCGCGGTGTCGGTCGGCACCATCGCCGGCCTCGGAGTGCTCGCGCGCCTGCCGCTGCTCAGCGGTGAACGGGTCGCGCCCGACGCGGACCGCGACATCCGTCAGGTGGTCGTGACGCTCGGTTTCTACCCGGCGAGCACGATGCTGGTGACGCTGGTCTGGATGCTCGCCAGCGTCGGCGTCACGGCGATCGGGTCCATCGTGGCCCACCGGTACGCCACGGACCGCACGACCTCCCTGCGACGCGCGTGGGCCGACGCGCGCCCGCGGCTCGCTGCAGCGGTCGGGCTCGGCGTGCTCGATGTCGTCGTCGTCCTCACGCCGATCGTGTTCGCCGCCGCGGCCGCGATCGGTCTCGCGGTCCGGACGGGTCCGGACGTCGCGCGGTTCACGACGACGGTGCTCTTCACGCTCGCGGGGCTCGCTGTGCTCGCGGTGCTCCCGACGCTGGTGATCGCGGGGCCGATGCTCGTGATCGAGAAGCTGCGGCCCGTCGACGCGCTGTGGCGTGCCGCAGCCCTGCAGCGCACGGGTTACTGGCGGCTGTGGCGCCGGGTGATCTGCACGTACCTGGTGCTCACCGTGGTCTCGACCCTGGTCGCGCTGCCGTTCTCCCTCGCCGCCAACGCGACGCGCCCCGCGGACGGCGACGTGGCCGCGCAGACGCTTGCGAGCCTGTTGTTCTCGACCAGCGGGTGGGTGCTCGGCCAGATCGTGGTGCTGCCCTTCCTCATTGTGACGAACGCACTGCTGTACAGCGATCAGCGGCTGCGGGCCCAGGCCGCCGGTGTGACGCCGTAGCGGAGGAACTGTGGAGCCGATGACGGGAATCGAACCCGCGCTACCTGCTTGGGAAGCAGGAGTTCTACCATTGAACTACATCGGCAGTCGCGGCACCGTCGTCCGACGGAGCCGCGCGTACTGGCAACACTAGCACGGCGCACCGTCGGACCACGGGACCGGTCAGGGCTTCGCGGACGCGCGCGGGACCACCCACAGGCGGTACGCGACGAGGAGCGCCGCGAGCCACACGAAGCCCACCACGAGCGCGACGAGGGTGTCGTGCTCGAAGGCCATGAGCACGGTCACGAACAGCAGGAATCCGATGGCGAACAACTGCCCGTAGGGCCACAGCGGCACGGGGAAGCGCAGCTGCGCGACCTCCTCGGCGGGGAGCGAGACCCGCTGGCGGTACTGGGAGGCCAGGATCATCAGCCACACGAAGACCGTCGCGAAGGTGGCGATCGAGGCGATCACCACGAACACGTTCTCGGGGATCAGGTAGTTGAGCAGCACACCCACGAGCAGCGCGCCGGTCATGATCACCACGGTCATCCAGGGCACGCCGTTCGCGGTCGTGCGCCGCATGATCGCGGGCGCCTGCCCCTGCTGGGCCATGCCGAACATCATCCGGCCGGCACCGAAGATGTCGCTGTTGATCGCCGACAGCGCGGCGGTGATCACCACGACGTTGAGCACGTGCGCCGCGGGCGCCACACCGAGGGCCTGGAAGATCTGCACGAACGGGCTGGACTCGCTGCTGATCTGCGTCCAGGGGATGACGGCCATGATCACCGCCAGTGCGAGGACGTAGAACAGCCCGATCCGCACCGGCACAGTGTTGATCGCCTTCGGGATCGTCCGCTCCGGATCCTCGGCCTCCGCCGCGGTGAGGCCGATGATCTCCGAGCCGCCGAAGGCGAACACGACGAGCACGAAGCAGCTCAGGAAGCCGCCGAAACCGGTCGCGAAGAAGCCGCCGTGCGCGTACAGATTGCTCACGCCCTGACCGGTGTCGTGCAGGCCGAAACCGAAGATCAGCACCGCGACGCCGCCGGCGATCATGGCGACGATCGCCGCGATCTTGACCAGCGTCAGCCAGAACTCGACCTCGCCGAACACACGCACCCGCAGCAGGTTCAGCGCGGCGATGAAGAAGATCACCGCGAGCACCCAGATCCACTTCGGCACGTGCGGGAACCAGGTGCCCATGTAGACCGCGAACGCCGTGACGTCCGCGATGCACACGAAGACCATCTCGAAGACGTACATCCAGCCGGTGACGAAACCCGCCCCCGGGCCAAGCGCAGACGAGGCGTAGTCGCCGAACGAGCCCTGCGGCCGGCGCACCGCCATCTCGCCGAGGGCCCGCAGCACGAGGTAGATCACCACGCCGCCGATGAGGTAGGCGAGCAGGACCGCAGGGCCGGCCGCCCGGATCGCGGCGGCGGAGCCGTAGAACAGGCCCGTCCCGATCGCCGAGCCGAGCGCGATGAACCGGATGTGCCGCGCGGTGAGTCCGCGGCGGAGGGGAGAGTCGGTCACGAAGAGGCAGTATCCCCGATCCGGGGTGCACTCTCGCGCACCGCCGCCCTGCCCTACGCTGAACCCGTGCTGCTCTCCGATCGCGACATCCGCGCCCACGTGGAATCCGGCCGCCTGGGGATCGACCCGTTCGACCCGCAGATGGTGCAGCCGTCCAGCGTGGATGTGCGGCTCGACGGCCTGTTCCGGGTGTTCAACAACACCCGCTACACGCACATCGACCCCAAGCAGCGGCAGGACGAGCTGACCTCGCTGGTCGAGCCCGCTGAGGGTGAGCCCTTCGTGCTGCACCCCGGCGAGTTCGTCCTCGGCTCCACGCTCGAGGTCTGTTCGCTGCCCGACGACCTGGCGGGCCGCCTCGAGGGCAAGTCCTCACTCGGCCGGCTGGGCCTGCTCACCCACTCGACCGCCGGTTTCATCGACCCGGGCTTCTCCGGCCACATCACGCTGGAGCTGTCCAATGTCGCGAACCTGCCGATCACGCTGTGGCCGGGCATGAAGATCGGCCAGCTGTGCCTGTTCCGTCTCACCAGCCCCGCGGAGAACCCGTACGGCAGCTCGGCTGTGGGCTCGAAGTACCAGGGCCAGCGCGGCCCGACCCCGTCGAAGGCGTACCTGAACTTCCAGAGCTGATTCCGCGGTCGGTTTCCGACGGATACCGCAGGAAACCGACCGCAGTCGCGGGCCCGGTCAGTCCGCGGAGTGCCTGCCCCGGCGGCGCGGCACCTGCGGATCCTGCTGCGGCGGGACGGACGGCGGGTCCGGCAGCACCGGTGGGCGCGGCTGCGGGCGCGGGGGAGCGGGGATCGGCTCGTCCGGCAGCCGTCGGCGGCCGGACCCCGGCGCCTCGGGCGCCTGCTGCTGAACCGGACGCGGAGCCGGGCTCTGCGCCGGAACCCGCCGGGTCGGGTTCTGCGCCGGACCGGGCTGCGGGCGCACCGTCGGGTCCGAGGGACGCAGGACGGGCAGGTGACCGGTCTCGGGGCTCGACGGTCCGCCGTCGTCCGGATCCGCCTCCGCGGCGGCCTGGGCCGCCGCGGTCGCGGCCCCGTCGAGGTTCTGCGTGGCCGCCGCCGTCGACCGGGTGGTGCGACGCTCCCGGACGCGGATCTCCGACGGGTCGGTATCGGGGTGGCTCTCGGTGTACCGCTTGGCGGCCTCCGCGCTGACGGCGGCCCGCTTGGGCTTCGCCAGCAGCACCGCGATCGCGGTGGTCAGCGGCACGGACAGCGCCAGGCCGATGCCGCCGACGAACGCGCGGACCAACTCGATCGCCACGGAATCGGACGTGAGGACCTCACCCAGCGGCCGGCCCGCGATGGAGAACAGCAGGAGCAGCGGCAGCGCGGTGCCGACGTAGGCGAACACGAGTGTGTACACGGTCGAGGCGATGTGGTCGCGGCCGACGCGCATGGCCGCGAGGAAGGTCCGGCGCCGCGAGGACTTGGGCGAGAGCTTCGCCAGCTCGAAGGTCGCCGAGGCCTGGGTGATGGTCACGTCGTTGAGCACGCCCAGGGCGCCGATGATGAAGCCGGCCAGCAGGATGCCGGAGATGGACACGGTGGTCGCGTACGCCTGCAGGTTCGTCGAGTCCTCATTGCTCAGGCCCGTGACCTGCGTGGTCAGGGTTGCCAGCCACGCGAGCACGCCGCACACGGCCAGCGCGCACAGCGTGCCCAGCAGCGCCGCCGAGGTTCTCAGCGACACCCCGTGCGCCAGGTAGAGCACCACGTACAGGATCACCGCGGAGGCCACCATCGCGACCCACACGGCGGAGTTTCCGCCGAGGATCGAGGGCAGGGCGAACAGCACGATCACGGCGCCCGACAGCGCGAGCCCGATGAGTGCGCGCAGGCCGCGCCACTGCGCGACCGCGATGACGACCGCCGCGAAGACCAGGCCCCACACCCACAGCGACACGCCGCGCGAGTAGTCGTAGAAGGCGTAGTTCGAGGGCGAACCCGCCACACCGCCGCCGTTGGCGCTGATGAGGATCTTGGTGCCCGGCGACAGGTCGGGCTGCCCGGTGCCCGGGGTGGCCGGACGCGTGAGGTCGATGCCGGACGGCTGCCCCGACGAGCTCTGGCCCGGCACCGCGGACACGTTGGTGCGCTGCGTGCCGATCGAGAACATCGTCCACTTGCCCGAGTCCGGGCCGCTGGTGATCTGCACCGAGCTGTTGAGGCAGCCACCGTCGGCGTTGAGAAGCGGATGCGGCTGCGTCTCAATGACCTGGCCGTTCCCGGCCGGCGTGAAGTCGCAGTCGCCGACCATCTGCTCCGCGACGACGCCCTTCGACAGGTTCGGCGCCTGCGGGCCGCCGGGCACGCTGACTCGCAGGTGCGACGGCCACAGCACGATCAGGCCGGCGAGGACGGCGACGCCGACGACCGCGAGCATGCCGACCACGATCCGTGAGGCCCATTTGCCCAACGAGATGTTGGCCAGCGAATGGCTGTGCACGTGCGCGGCGGCCTCGTGCACGTCGTCGTGGGCGTCGTGATCGTGGTCGGCTGTCACGCCGCCACCCTACTTCTGCTTGTACGAACTCAGGAAGTTGCCGAACCGATCGAGCGCCTCGGCCAGGTCACGGGCCCAGGGGAGCGTCACAACGCGCAGGTGGTCGGGCGTGGGCCAGTTGAAGCCGGTGCCCTGGACCAACAGGATCTTCTCCTGGTTGAGCAGGTCGAGGACCATCTGCTCGTCGTCGCGGATCTCGTGGACGTTGGGGTCCAGCTTGGGGAAGGCGTACAGCGCGCCCTGGGGCTTGACGCAGCTCACGCCGTCGATGGCGTTGAGCTTCTCGTAGGCCACGTCGCGCTGTTCCAGCAGCCGCCCGCCGGGCAGGATCAGGTCGTTGATCGACTGGTAGCCGCCGAGCGCCACCTGGATCGCGTGCTGCGCGGGGACGTTGGGGCACAGGCGGGTCGACGCCAGGAGGGTCAGGCCCTCGATGAAGCCGGAGGCGTGGTCCTTGGGGCCCGTCAGCACCATCCAGCCGGCGCGGTAGCCGCACACGCGGTACGCCTTGGACAGGCCGTTGAACGTGCACACCAGCAGATCCGGGGCTAGCTCGGCGATGGAGATGTGCTGCGCGCCGTCGTAGAGGATGCGGTCGTAGATCTCGTCGGCGAGGACGAGGAGCGAGTGCTTGCGCGCCACCTCGACGATCTGCTGCAGCGTCTCGCGCGAGTAGACGGCGCCCGTCGGGTTGTTCGGGTTGATCACGACGATCGCCTTGGTGCGCGGTGTGATCTTCGCCTCGATGTCCTCGACCGACGGGTTCCAGCCGTTGTCCTCGTCGCACAGGTAGTGCACGGGGGTGCCGCCGGAGAGCGACGTCATGGCGGTCCACAGCGGGTAGTCGGGCGCGGGGATGAGCACCTCGTCGCCGTTGTTCAGCAGGGCCTGCAGCGTCATGGTGATCAGCTCGGAGACGCCGTTACCGAGGTAGACGTCGCCGATGTCGAAGTACGGGAAGTCCTGGACCTCCTCGTAGCGGGTCACCACGGCCCGTCGGGCGGAGGCGATGCCCTGCGACTCGCTGTAGCCCTGCGAGGTGGGCAGCGCGTGGATCATGTCGCGGACGATGGAGTCCGGCGCCTCGAAGCCGAAGCTGGCCGGGTTGCCGATGTTCAGCTTGAGGATGCGGTGCCCCTGCGCCTCGAGTCGAGCCGCCTGTGCCACCACGGGGCCACGGATCTCGTACAGCACGTTCTGCAGCTTGGCGGACTGCTCGAGCGGCTTGAGTTCGGTGCGGATGTGGGGCACATGCGGTCGGCTCATGGGTTATATCGTCGCAGGCTGCAGCAAATCCATTTATTGGGGCACGGCACTGACCGGGGTCGCGGCGGTGACGATCGCCGGCGTGGCCGCGGAATTCGTCACCTCGCCCTTGTCCGACGGTGCGCCGCTGGTCGCGCCCTGCGCCGATGCGTGGCTCGCGCCACGGTGCTTCGCCGCGCCGATCACGAGCAGGGCGTAGCCCACGACGATCCAGGCGCCCAGCACCGCGAACGCCGCGCCGGCCCCGGCGCCGACCAGGGAACCGTCGGCGAAGAAGCCCGCGCTGCGCAGCGCGGTGCCCGTCGCGCCGATCGGCAGGCTCTGGCCGAGGACCGCCCAGACGTGCGGCAGGAACTCCGGCGGGGCGCCGATTCCGGCGAGCGGCATCCCGACCAGCATGAACAGCAGTGCCGCGGGCGCGATGCCCTTGGTGCCGAGCAAGGAGACCAGGCCGGCCACCGTCGCGCCGATGGCGAGCATGCCCGCACTCATCGCGAGCCACTGGGCCTGGAAGCCGCCGGGCAGGACGCCGATCCACATCGCCGCGCCCACCGCGGCTGCGCCCACGACCGCCGCGCCGATGGGCAGGGCCACGGCGACGATCTTCGGGTGGCCGCCGATCATCACGGTGGCCAGCGCCAGCACCATCCCCGAAAGGAAGACCGGCATCACGATGGAGCCGAAGCCGGCCCCGCGCGGATCGTCGGCCGACAGCGGCGCCACCTCGACGGTCTGGACCTTCTGGCCCTGCGCCGCGGCCGTGGCGAGCTGGGTGATCATCGGCGCGACCGCGGGGGAGGCGCCGCTCGCGACGACGGCCGTGGTCCGCGCGCCCGACGTGGCCGGACTCGCGGGCACGATGCCGCCGTAGACCTTGCGGTCCTTCGCGGCCTGCACCAGGTCGGCTTCGGTGCCGTAGGAGTGCACCTCGAACCCGCCCGGCTGCTGCGCGTCGAGCTTCTGCTGCAGCTGCGCGGCGGCGGCCTGCGGCCCGACGACGCCGATCGGCAGGTCGTGCGGCTTGCCGTGCGACGCGGGGCCGGTGAACAGCAGGACGATGAGCGGGATGGCGATGGCCAGCCCGGCGAACACCGCGGCCAGCTTGGCGTGGGACTTGCTCATGAGAGCCTCCGAGAACATTTCAACGAGTGATGAAACCGAGCTTACGACCGCCCCGCAGAAGAAGTCAACACGTGTTGAAATACTGCTACGATCGACGCCATGGCATCGGGTAGACGGGCGGGCACCAGCACGGCGAAGGCCGATATCCTCGAGGCGGCGCGCGTGCGTTTCGGCGAGTCGGGCTACGACCGGACCACCATCCGGGCGATCGCGGCCGACGCCGGGGTCGACGTGGCTCTGGTCTCGTATTACTTCGGGAACAAGGCCGGGCTGTTCCGGGAAGTCATGAGCCTGCCGATCGACCCGACGGCCGTGTTCGGCGCCGCCTTCGAGGGACCGCGTGCCCAGCTCGGGGAGAGGCTGGTCCGCGCGGGTCTCAGCATCTGGGAGGGCGAGGAAACGGCGGCGGCGGTGCAGGCGGTGCTCCGCGCCGCCGTGTCGGTCGAGGACGGCCGCAGCAGCATCTTCGGCGAGTTCGTGGCCCACGAGATCTTGCCACTGCTCACCCAGAAGGCGCAGGTGTCGATCGAGGTGGGGCGCGTGGTGGCCAGCACCCTGTTCGGGCTCGCCTTCATGCGCTACCTGGTGGCCTCGCCCATCTACACGGCGCCGTCGCGCGAGGAGCTGGCGCGGTCCTACGGCGGCGCGATCCAGCGGATCATCGACGCCGAAGCCTCGTGAAAACGGCCGAATCCGGCGTCACGAGCCTTCGGAGGAGCTCGTAGCGCCGGATGCGGCCGTCTTCACGACTGACGTCAGTCGGTGCGACCGGGCGGGTCGACGATCCCGATGACCTCCACGACCTCACCCGGCACGTCCGGGGTCGACCCTGCCGGCAGGGCAGGGCCCGACGGCGTCGGCGGGACCGGCTCGTCGTCACCGAGGTTGTGGAAGGCGCGCCCCAGCTCCTCGGAGACGTTGATGATCCGCGCCTTCTTGACCTCGGGCTTGTCGATCTCCTCGGCCACGTACTGCGCGATGAACCGCCGGATCTCCGCATCCACGCTGGCCACGACCCGCACGATCGAGCCGCGGATCGTCCGTGACTCGACGTCGACCCACACGTCCTTGGGCTTGGGTGGGTCGACCTCGATGCGCAGCTCCAGCGGCGCGGCGGCGCGCACCGTGAGCGGCAGCGTGATCAGGCCGGCCACGTCGTAGCGGATCCGGTCGACCTTGAGGTCGATGAGCAGGCCGATGCGCAGCGGGATCTTCACCGTGAAGGTGATGAGCTCGCCCACCTGGCGGGTGAGCTGCGGCTCATCGATCTCCACCTGCGCCCACACCTTCGCCATCCCACCGGGGCCCGACGGGATCGGGCCCACGGTGAAATCGCCGCCGGCGATGTCGGCGAACGCGGAGCCGACGCGCTCCTCGTTCACGGCGATCTCGAAGAAGCGCCGCCCGAACTCCTCGTAACTCACGTACTCAGGCACGGGACCATCCTGCCCTATCGGTTGATAGCGATTCGCTCGGAGTCGATCACTTCCGGCCGCCGGGACGCTTCGCGCCCGCGGCGATCCCGAAGCCCTTGGCCTTGGACTCGCCCTCCGTCGTCAGCGTCCGGTCGTTCCCGCCCGACGGTGCCGGGCTCGCGGGGGCGTCCTGAACTGCGGTTTCCGGGGCCGACGGTGCGCCGTCCGCGGGAGCCTCCGCGGCGGGGGCCGGGGCCGCGGGAGCCTCCGGTGCCGGGGCGGGCTCAGCCGGAGCAGGTGCCGCGGCCCGAGGGGCGCCGGGCTTCTTGGCGCCCGGTCGCTTGGCGCCGGCGGCGATGCCGAACCCCGCCGCCTTGGACTCGCCCGCGGTCTTCAGCGTGCGATCCTCGGCCGGAGCCGCGGGTGCTTCGGTCGCGGGTGCTTCGGTCGCGGGAGCTTCGGCCGAGGGGGCGGCGGCAGCGGGGGCCCCCGCCGGTGCGGCCGCGGGCTTGGGCGCCCCGGGCTTCTTGGCGCCCGGTCGCTTGGCCCCGCCGGCGATACCGAGCCCGACCGCGGGCTTCGCGGGCGCTGCCGGCGCTTCGGCCGCCGGAGCGGTCTCGGCGGCGGGCGCAGCAGGGGCAGCAACCGGAGCGGCGCCGGGCTTCTTCGCACCGGGACGCTTGGCGCCGCCGGCCATACCCAGTCCGACCGCGGGCTTCGCGGGTGCCGCCGGTGCCTCTGCCGCAGGAGCGGCGTCAGCAGCGGGAGCGGCCGGAGCAGCAGGCTTGGGCGCGCCCGGCTTCTTCGGTCCGCCCGGGCGCTTGCCGCCACCGGCGAGGCCGAGACCGACCGCGGGCTTCGCGTCCTTCTTCTCCGCAGGTGCGGCCGGGGCGGCAGCGGGGGCCGCCGCGGCAGGCGCGGCCGCCGGAGCCGCGGCAGGGGCCTCGGCGAGGGCGGTGGCACCGTCTTTCACCTTGCGGTTCGGATTGCCGACGACGATGCCCTCGGGGAGTCCACGCTTGACGGACTCGAGGAGCATCTGCGCGACGTCGACGACCTCGGGTGCGGGGGCATCGGATTCGGCGGTCTGCGCGGTCACACCGTCGGAGAGCATCACGCGGCAGAACGGGCAGCCGGTGGCGATCTTCTTCGGAGTGGCCTCGGGCGACGACGACAGGGTGTTCAGGGCCTCGTCGACGCGATCGATGTTGATCCGCTTGCCGAGCTGCTCCTCCATCCACATGCGCGCGCCGCCGGCGCCGCAGCACATGGACCGTTCGAGGTGCCGCGGCATCTCCTTGAGGGTGGCGCCGGAGGCGCCGATGAGCTCGCGCGGGGCCTCGTAGACCTGGTTGTGCCGGCCGAGATAGCAGGGGTCGTGGTAGGTGACGTCCTCGCTCGGGGGCGCCACGGGAACGAGGCGCTTCTCGCGGACCAGCTTGTTGAGCAGCTGCGTGTGGTGCACGACCTCGTAGTCGCCGCCCACCTGCGGGTACTCGTTGCCGAGCGCGTTGAAGCAGTGGGCGCAGGTCACGACGATCTTGCGCTGTTTCTGGGGAAGACCACTGAACACTTCATCGAGCTGCTCGATGTTCTGCTGCGCCAGCATCTGGAACAGGAACTCGTTGCCCGCGCGGCGGGCGGAGTCACCCGTACAGGTCTCGCCCTGGCCGAGGACCAGGAAGTTCACGGCGGCAACGTCGAGGAGCTCGGCGACGGCCTTGGTGGTCTTCTTGGCGCGGTCCTCGAAGGCGCCGGCGCAGCCGACCCAGAAGAGGTACTCGAAGCCGTCGAAGGACTCGACGTCCTGGCCGTAGACCGGGATGTCGATGTCCATCTCGTCGATCCACGCGGTGCGCTGGCTGGGGCTCTGGCCCCAGGGGTTGCCCTTGTTCTCGAGGTTCTTGAACAGGCCGGCCAGCTCGTGCGGGAACTCCGACTCGATCAGCACCTGGTAGCGGCGCATGTCGACGATGTGGTCGACGTGCTCGATGTCGACGGGGCACTGCTCGACGCAGGCGCCGCAGGTGGTGCAGGACCACAGGACCTCGGGGTCGATGACGCCGCCCAGGGCGCCGTCCTCGCCCGCGGGACCGACCAGCGAGCGCTCGGCCTCGGCGCGGGCCTCGGCGGGGATCTTCTCCAGCGCGGCCTCGTCGACGGTGCCGTCCTTGCCGACCAGTCCGATCTGCTCGCCGGCCGGGTCCGTGCGGCCCCCGGCCAGGAGGTACGGCGCCTTGGCGTAACCGTGATCACGCAGGCCCATGATCAGCAGCTTCGGGCTCAGCGGCTTGCCGGTGTTCCACGCGGGGCACTGGCTCTGGCAGCGACCGCACTCGGTGCAGGTGGTGAAGTCCAGCCAGCCCTTCCAGGAGAAGTCCTCGATCTTGCCGGCGCCGAGGTTGTCGACGTCCGGGTCCGTGTTCTCCATGGTCAGGACCTTGCCGTTGGACACCATCGGCTTCGCGGCGCCCAGTGCGCGGCGGCTGCCCAGCTCGCGCTTGAAGTAGATGTTGAAGAACGCCGAGAAGCGGTGCCACGCGACGCCCCAGGTGAGGTTGCTGCCGACGCAGATCAGGAAGGTCACGCCCGACATCAGCTTGATGAAGGCGAAGACCGTGACCATCGCCGGGCTGTTGGGGAGCAGCTCGGCGACGTGGCGCGTGAAGAAGTCGGTGACGGGGCTGGACTCGCCGGTCATGGCGATCTTGCCGGCCTTGACCATGATCATGCCGAGGCCCTCGAACAGGACGATGGCCTCGATCGTGTACGCGGGCAGGAACTTACTGCCGGCGAAGCGCGAGAAGAGTGCGGGGTTGCGCGGGTGCTTGACCTGCCGGACCACGATCAGCACCAGGATGCCGACGAACGTCGCGATGCCGAGGATCTCGTCCACGAGGTGGTAGACGGGCCACGCGCCGATGACGGGCCAGTGGAACGACGGGTCGAAGGTCTGCGGTAGCGCCTCGAACCAGAGGACCATGCCGAGCAGGAAGCCGACCATGACGAACCAGTGGGCGATGCCCACCGTGCGGTTCTTGATCATCTTGGTGTGGGCGAGGAACTCGACCACGACCTCCGCGGCACGCGGGATGAACGGGAGCCAGCGGTCCTTCGCCGACTGTCCCTGGGCGATGATCCGCACCATGCGGAACGCGCCCCGGAAGAAGATCGCCCAGCCGACCACGAAGGCGATCGCCCCGATCGTGCCGAGGGTGATATTCAGCGGGGTGATGTCGGACTCGGCGGCGGCCAAATACGTCTGGTCCACGTCGTGCACCTTTCTGCCTCGCGGGCTGGTGACCGACTATGTTACCCGTCAGTAACATGGTCGCGAAACCACTGCGTCTGGCATAACGGTAGAACGCGGATATATGTGGTCGTGCGAGAAGGTTCACCTAACTCGCCGCTCGGTAGGGTGAACGCATGAGTTCTGCCGTCCGGGGGCGCCGAAATCCCAGCGCACGTGCGCGTTCGGTAGTGACCGGACTCACAGGAACGGGGCCGCTGTACCCGCCGGAAACCGCGCCCGCCGCCCCCGTCGCCATCGCCTTCGGCGCGTCCGTGCGGGGCGGGCGCCCGGGGTCCTTCGTCGAGGGCCGACTGGAGGCGTCGCTGCAGCTCCTGCGGCTCGGGAAGGTGGAGAAGATCCTGGTCTCCGGCAACGCCGGCGGTACGTCCGGCGACGAGATCGCCGTCATGACCGGGTGGCTGCGCGACCGGGGCGTGCCGGAATCGGCCCTGCTCACCGACGGTGCCGGCCTCGACACCTATCTCGCCTGCCGTCGTGCGCGCGACGAGTTCGGAGTGCGGCGTGTCCTGCTCGTCTCCCAGGGATTCCATGCCCGACGGGCCGCCGCCCTCGCCCGGCATCTCGGCCTCGATGCCGACGCCGTCCGCGCTTCGTGTGGATGCACGAGGCGCGCGTGGGTCCGCAATCTCGCCCGCGAGTACCTCCTGTCCCGCCCGAAGGCCGCTCTGGACATCGCCCGCAACCGCTGATGCACTTTAATCACGCGCGGGCGTAATTGACTGCATTGTCGCCGTGGCGAGTGAGCAAGGCGCCCGAGACGGGTGGGCCCAGCCATCCGCACGGCGCATGACCTGATCGCCGGAAACAGCCTCGGATCAGCGGATTCGCAGCCGTGCGTTTCTCGCATGGCTATCGGGAGAACGTGTGCCCCGGCGGCAGGATCCGGTCGGGTCCGACGGGCTCGCCGCCGAGAACCGCCCGTCGGTCTCGATCGGACGTGGTCGGAGCTCGCTGCGAAATTCGGGTGACGGCGCGCGTAGGGTGGAGTGCATGAACCGAGGAGGAGTGTCCGGCGCCCTGCGCCACGGCAGATGACCCCGCCCCGCAGCCGATCCGCCAGGACCGGCTGCGCAGCTCTGCCCACACACCTCACCCCGCGCCATCGCGGGTTCAGCGAAACAGGTTCATCCATGGATTCCGTATCCCAGCAGCAGATCGTCGACGCCTTCCGCGGCGCCACCAAGAGCGAGGTCAAGAGGGTCACGTTCCCGGCCGACTTCGACGACATCGATTTCGGCAGGCTCGAGTACCTCGGCTGGCGCGACAGGAAGATCCCGCGCCGCGCCTACGTCGCCGTTCCGACCGACGGGCCCGACGGTGCCGAACTGGTCACCATCCTGCTCACCCAGGCCGAGGCCAAGCCGAAGGCGAAGGCCATGTGCTCCTGGTGCCGCGACGTGAACATCACCAGCCAGGCGGTCCTCTACACCGTCCGACGGGGCGGCGCCGCCGGCCGCAAGGGCGACACCATCGGCATGCTCGTGTGCGAGGACTTCAGCTGCGCCGCGAACGCGCGCAAGCTGCCGCCCGCGTTCCACAAGGGCACCGATGTCGAGCAGATCCGCGAGCAGAACCTCGCTGACCTGCGGACCCGCGTGAACGGATTCGTCGCCGAGGTGCTCAGCACCGAGGAGTAGCGGCCGTCACTTGTACAGGGGCTTACCGTAGTTCGGGTTGTTCCCGGTAGGGATCTCGATGTTGATCGGCCGGAACTCGCCGAGGTACACCAGCTCCAGCGTGTTCGCGAGCTGATCGAACTGGTGGTAGATCTCCGGCGGCATCGCGGTCCGCGTGAGGACGCCCTCGCGGATCGCGATGTAGGTCGGCCAGCCCGCGACGAGCAGGCCCTGCAGCAGCGGCTGCGGCGGCAGTTGCATCCAGTCGGTCAGCTTGTTGCCCAACGAGTACCGGGTGAACGCCTCCAGGGAGGGACGGGAGAGGATCGTGCCGTCGACGGACCTGCCCAGGTCCATCAGCATGCTCGCGATCTTCACCCCCTCCGGTGTCGGGCCCATGATCGAGTCGAGGTCCGCCCGCGCCTGCTTCTCCGCTTGGTCCCAGCTCGACGGGATGTAGGCGTCGTGGATGCCGAGCATGTGGCCGTTCACCTGCCACGAGTGCAGCAGACCGTCGACCTCGTTCTGCGGCAGGTGAACGCCCCAGTTGCGCATGATCCGCATGCCCATCGTCGCCAGCGAGTGCCAGGTGACCATCATGTCGGCCTGCGAGATGGGCTTGGGCTGCTTGTTGACCCGACGCCAGTGCGGCGACTGCGGGAGCAGGTGCCGGACCGCGCTGTGCGTGAGGCGCACCTTCACCGCGGTCGTCGCGGCGCGACCGCCGGGCCCGTACGCACCCACCGCGATCTGGTCGTAGACCAGGCGGTAGGTCTTGGCGATGCGGTCCTTCATGTCCGCGCCGCCTGCCGACCAGTACACCGCCTGCGACTCGCGGGGGATCACCGACATCATCACGCCGCCCGAGAAGCCGATGATGATCGACAGGTACAGGCTGCGGGTGGTGTAGAACGTGTCCGCCCCCTTCATCAGCCGCCAGTCGATCCAGTCCGGGAGCTTCCGCGCCTCCTCGATGAAGTCCCGCACGTCCGAAGGCATTCCGGCGGGCACGGGCTGGTTGTTCGTCTGCCATTGCGCGAGCGCGCGGTTGACTCGCGCCGCGTCGCCCCGGTCGAGGACGGACTTCATCAGTGCGTCGCAGTCGCCGTCCCACGTCTTCTGCGGGTCGGGGGCACCGTCCGCGCGGACGCCCGGCGCGGCGGAGACGATGCGCGTCCCCAGCGTCCCGGCAAGGGCCGCGACGCCCGCCCCGGCCGCTCCTATCCCCGCGGCGTGCAGCACGTCGCGCCGCGAGATGCCCTCCGGTCGCTCGATCTCGCCCATGCCCACTCCCTCTCGCCGGTGACTCGGCGTAGGGTAGCGAGACGGTGTTGCTATCGCAATATTTGCTGGTCAGTCCTTCGACTGAGGCAGTTTCGCACCCTTGGGGCTCACCCGCCCGGCCGACGGTGGCGGCACCATCGGGCCGATGTCACCGTCGGGAGCGGTGTCCAGGTCGAGCATGACGGGGGCGTGGTCCGACGGCCCCTTGCCCTTGCGCGCCTGCCGGTCGATCCAGGCGGCCGCGGTCCGGTCCGCGACGGTGCCGCTGGCCAGGATCAGGTCGATGCGCATGCCGAGGTTCTTGTTGAACATGCCGGCGCGGTAGTCCCAGTACGAGAACACCTGCTCGTGCGGCCAGCGCTCGCGGACCACGTCGCGCAGGCCCAGGGCCTCGAGTGCGGCGATCGCGTCGCGCTCGGGGGCGGTGACGTGCGTGTGGCCGGCGAAGGCCGCGGGGTCGAAGACGTCCTCGTCGGTGGGCGCGATGTTCATGTCGCCGCAGACCAGCTGGGGCACGGTGTCCGTCTTGACCTGCGCGACGAGCGCGACGAGCCACTCCAGTTTGTAGGCGTAGTGGTCGGAGTCGATCTCGCGGCCGTTCGGCGTGTACAGCGAGTGCACGCGGATGCCGGGGTCGTCGGCGCCGCGAATTCCGGCGCCGCAGACGCCCGAGATCGCACGCCCCTCGACGACGCCCTCGTACTCGGGCGCGCCCGGGATTCCGACGACGACGTCCTGCAGGCCCACCTTCGACAGCAGCGCCGAGCCGTTCCACTGCGGCTGGCCCGCAGTGGCGAACGCGTAGCCGCGCTCTTCCAGGTCCGGGCCGATCAGGGTGGCGAAAGCGTCGTCGGTCATCTTCAGTTCCTGCAGGCAGACGACGTCGGGCCGACGCTGGTCCAGCCATTCCAGCAGCCGCCCGTGCCGCTGCTTGACGGAGTTCACATTCCAGGTGGCGACGCGCATGCCCCCACCGTATCGGGGTGCCCTGACAGGTCCGCCGACGCGGTCGGGACACTGGAGGGCATGGATTCGAGCGAGCGGTACCTCCACGCCGCGGTCGCGGCCTCCGCCGTCGTGATCCGCGAGTACTCGACGTCGTTCTCCCTCGCCGCGCGGATGATGCCGCGTCGAGTACGCGACCACATCACCTCCATCTACGCGCTGGTCCGGGTGGCGGACGAGATCGTCGACGGTGCCTGCCCGACCGATCCGCGGGCCCACCTCGACGCCCTGGAGGTGTCGGTCGAGGCGGCGATCTCGGAGGGGTTCAGCGCGAACCTCGTGGTGCACGCCTTCGCCGCGACGGCCCGCGCGACCGGCTTCGGCGCCGAGCTGACCAGGCCCTTCTTCGCGTCCATGCGCGCGGACCTGACCCCCGTGCCGCACACCCCGGAGTCGCTCGCCGCGTACATCCACGGCTCTGCCGAGGTCGTCGGCCTCATGTGCCTGCGCGCCTACCTGGTGGGGGTGGCGCCGTCGGACTACGACCGGCTCGCGCCCGACGCCCTGCGCCTCGGCGCCGCGTTCCAGAAGGTCAACTTCCTGCGCGACCTCACCGACGACGAGCTCCGCCTCGGCCGCGCCTACCTGCCCGAGCTCACGCAGCACGCGTTCGACGGTGCCCTCGACGACGCGGCCGCCGACCTCGCAGCCGGCCGCGCCGGGATCGCGGAGCTCCCGCGGGACGTCCAGCGCGGCGTCCGCGTCGCCGCCGACCTCTACGGGGAGCTCGTGCGCCGCCTCCGGTCCGCCGGGCTCGACGGTGCCCGGTCCGGCCGCGTCCGCGTCCCCGGGCCGCGGAAGGCGGCGGTCCTCGCCCGCTCGGTCGTCGCTCGGCGATGACGGTGTAGTCGCTCGCGCAGGGTGTGCGGCTGCCGCATACCCCGGCGTCACGCCTGGTCAGATCGTGTTTTGCTCCTGGAGGATATTCATTTCATGCATACCCACACCGTCAGCGGTGTTGTCCCTTGCCGTCGCGAATGGTATATCTAGATTCAAATTCGATCTAGGTAGGAGTCGAGATGGAAGCGAAGGACTTCGCTGAGCGGGATGAGAAGTGGGGCAAGCGTTACGTCGTCACCCTCGCGTGGCAGGACGGCGTCGATCGTGAGCTCGTCGTCGCTCGGCAGAACGAGCTCGTCGACTCCATCGCCGCGGCCGGAGTCCCCGCTGACGAGTTGTTCGGCGATCCCGTGGAGCTCGCCCGGGCCGATGCGATCGAATACGGGAGTCCGGACGCCGATGCGGAGGCGGCGGAAGGGCTGGGCATGCGTGACGTCTTCGCCCTGTCTGCGGTGATCCTGCTGATCATGGGAATCGGTGTGGGCGGGATGTTCCTGTTCGACGAGGCGGGCCCCGTCGACATCGGCCTCGGTCCGCTCGCACTCGGGGTCGCCGTCGTGGCGTGCATGATCGCGGGTTCTGCGGCGGTGGCCTTCTACACCGCTGGGCGGGTGCGTTCGGCGACCCGCTTCGCCGTGGGTGCACTCGCGTCCGTTGCCGCCGGCGTCGTCGTCGCTGGAGTAGCCGAGTCGGACTCCGTACTGATCGAGGGAGCGCCCAGGTGGTTGGTCGCGATCTCCTTCCTGCTCCCGAGTGTGCTCGCGGTCGTGGCCTGGCGGCTCGTGCCGGCACGGAAGCCGCAGAGCGCATGGACCGACGACGAGTGGTTCGAGCGATTCCGTGGGGCCTTGCGTGCCAAGGGGGTTCACTGGAGGAATGCGGCGGACTACGAGAGCAACCTGCGAGCGGAGCTGACGACCACCGCGTTCGACGACTTCGGGGCGCCTGGTGCGATGGCGCGACGTCTCGCGGGTGATGCCTCCGGTGCATCGGGTCGATACTGGTGGCGGATGCCGGCCTTCTACCTCGTCCTCGCACTCTTCGCAGCGTTCATGGCGGTCGACGCCGAGGGGAGTGCGAGGGCGTTGAACATCGCTCTGAGTGTGATGCTCGCGATAGGCGTCGTCACGAGCAGCCCGCGGGCATGGCGGGAGCGGACGCGGAAGGTGCCCGGATGAGCACCGCTGCATGGCAGCGGGCGACGTTGCAGCTCTTGATACTCGGCGTGCTCGAGTCGGCGCCGCGGCACGGCTACGGCGTCTCCGCGGCGCTGGTGGAAGTGGGGCTGCAGCCGATCAAAGGCGCGCAGCTGTACCCGGCGTTGGTGAAGCTGGAGAACGACGGCTGCATCGCCGCCGAGTGGCAGCAGAGCGAGTCCGGGCCGGCGCGGAAGGTGTACGAGCTCACCGGCGCCGGCCGCACCGAGCTGGCGCGCCTGCGCGAGGAGTGGCGAGTCTTCACCGCGGCCGCTGCGGCGCTCGGTGCGGCGGCCGCGCACTGAGTCGCTGCGATCAGCCCTTCCCGCTGACGTTTCTGCTTCCTTATAGCGTTGCAACGGTATGAGGAAGCAGAAACGGGCTGAGGACCCCGGTCCGGTGTGGGTGCGACACACGTTCCGCAGGCGCATGCGCCAACGCTGTTGAGGCACTACGAAAACGGAGGGTATGCGTCGGACGCATACCCTCCGTGAACGACTACCACCCCGCGGCGGCGCCGGCGGTCTACTGCGACGCGGCCTTCGGCAGCTCCGCCACGGGATTCCGCTGCAGGAACGCCGTGATCAGCGCGGAGAACTCGCGCGGGCTCTCCAGCTGCGGCATGTGGCCGACGCCGGGAATGAGATGCGTCTCGGCGTGCGGGATCAGCCTCCGCGCGGCCTCGAGATGCGCGGGCGGAAGCACCTTGTCGCGAGCGCCCCAGAGCACCATCGTGGGCCGCGGGGTCCGAGCGATGGTGCGGTGCAGCTCGTCGCGCCAGTCCTGGCGCACGCCGCCGAGCACGGAACCGAGTTCGTCCGCGGTCTTCCACGCGGTGAGGCCGGCGTCGGTCTCGCGGGCGATGGCCATCGCGTGGTCGACCCGTGCGCGGGTGGCGTAGGACTTGTCGGCGAAGATCAGCCGCTCCTGGATGATCGCCCCCGGACGGCTCGGCGTGGTCGCGATCAGCTTGCCCAGCACGGGAACTCCGAGCAGGCGCAGCAGCGGTGTGACCTCCTTGCCGAAGCCCGCGGGGTCCACCAGCGTCATCGACGCGACCAGCTCAGGGTGCCGGGCGAGCAGCGTCATCGTCACCGCACCGCCCAGCGAGTTGCCCGCGACGTGCACGGGGCCCGCGACGTCGAGCGCGGCCAGCGTCTCCGCCACCCCGTCGGCGAGCGCGGTGAGCCCGGCACCGTCGGGATGCGGGGCGGACCAGCCGTACCCTGCGAGGTCGAGTGCGATCAGCCGGTACTCGCCGCGGTGCTGAGCCGGCCCGCTCGGTCCACTCCCGGCGCCGAGCGCCTCGAAGGTCGGGTCCCAATCCTCCAGGCTGCGGGTGATGCCGTGCAGCAGAACCAGAGTGGGCAGCGACGCGTCGCCGGAGGTGCGCACGCGCACCCACCGGCCGCGCACGGGGATCCGAGTGATCATCGGTTGGTCTCGATCCACTCGAAGGTCGCATCCGCCAGCGGACCGGGGTTCTGCGCCACCACCCAGTGCCCGCCGGGCACCGAGACGTGCCGTGACTTCGGCGACTTGTCCAGGCCGGCCAGCTGCAGCGGCGGCGTCACGAACAGGTCGCCCTCGGGCGTCACCACCTGCACCGGCACGGAGGTCGTCGCCTCCGCCGGCTTGAGGAACGGTGCCGGCATGTTGGCGCGGTACAGGTTCAGGCCGTTGGTGAAGTCGCGGTCGCTGCGCGCGTAGCCCTCGGCGACCCTGCCTCCGGTGCCGCGCTTCTCCAGCGTCTCGATCAGCTTCTGGCCCCAGCCGCGCTTGTACAGCGAATCCGCCAGTCCCGGAACGAGGAAGAACGGGATGTACGTCGAGCCCGCCGCCTGGCGCAGTCGTGCCGGCAGATCCTTCGCGCTGCGCACACCCTGCAGGTATTCGCCCGCGTGGTTCAGGTTCGGACCCGACACCGACGTGTACGAGGCGGTCTCGTCCGCCACCGCGGGATCGACGACGGCGTGCCAGCCCTGGATCGAACCCCAGTCGTGGCCGATCAGGTGCACCTTCGACCGGTCGCCGCTCACCTCGCGCACCGCGTCGATCACGCGCGAGACGTCGGAGATCAGGCGGTCGAACCGGTATCCGGCCTTGCCCGCCGGCGCCTCCGACTCGCCCGCGCCGCGCACGTCGTAGGTGTAGACGTTCGCGCGACCGTCCAGCGCCGCCGCCACGCCGTCCCACACGTGGTGGTTGTCGGGGTAGCCGTGGATGGCGACCACCGTGGGGAGCGCGGAATCGTGGGCGCCGTAACGGAAGCCCGCCAGGGTGAGTCCGTCGGAGGTGGTCACGTCGAAGCGGTGCTGGTCAGTCATGGTGTGCGCCTTACAGATCGATGGTCAGATGCGAGCCCGCTGCGCGCGAGACGCAGGTCAGCATCTGGCCCTGCTCCCGCTCGAAGGGCGTCAGGGTCTTGTCGCGGTGGTCGACGGTGCCCTCGGTCACCGTCATCCGGCAGGTGCCGCAGAAGCCCTGCTTGCAGGAGTACGGGGCGTCGGGCTTGGCCTTGAGAATCGCGGCCAGCAGCGTCTCGTCCGCGGCCACGTCGAGCGTGATGTCGGAGGCGGACAGCGTTGCGGTGAACGGCTTACCGTCGACGACGGGCGGTGCGGAGAACCGCTCGTAGTGCAGCTCGACATCCGTGCGGCCGATCAGGCCGACGCGCAGCGACTCGAGCATCGGGATCGGTCCGCACGCGTATAGCGCGGTGGGGCCGGGGGTGTCGCCGATGAGGACGTCGGCGGTGGGGATGCCGTGCTCGTCGTCGGTGCGGACCTCGACCTTGTCACCGAACGTCGCCACCTCGGCGATGAACGGGATGGTGTCCGTGGACCTTCCGGTGTACAGCATCGACCAGCTCAGGCCCAGGCGCTCGGCGGCGATCATCATCGGCAGGATCGGCGTGATGCCGATACCGCCGGCGACGAACCGCAGGTGCTCGGCGGACGATCCGTGGCCGGGCACGGCCATCGGCATGCCGTTGCGCGGGCCCTTGACGGTCACCGTCGCGCCGACGTGCAGGGTCTCGTGCACCTCGACGGAACCGCCACCGCCGCCGGGGATCCGGCGCACGGCGATGCGGTAGGTGTCGGAGTCCGCGGGGTCGCCGCACAGGGAGTACTCGCGCATGCGGCCCGAAGGCAGCAGCAGGTCGAGGTGCGCGCCGGGCGTCCAGCGGGGGAGCGGTGAGTCGTCGGCGGAGACGAAGGTCAGCGCGACGACGTCCTTGTCGTGTGCGACGATCTCGCGGGAGACCACCCGCAGGTCGCGGGACGTGCTGGGCGCGGCGAGGTTCCGCGGCTTCATCAGGTGCGCGAACGCCGGGATGGTCACGCCGAAGAAGGCGTTGGCGAAGCGCAGCAGCGGGTCGTGCTTCCAGCGGCCGTAGAGGTGCGGAGGGACCTCGGTGACCGGTTCGCCCCAGGGGCGGAAGACCGACGGTGCCTTCTTCTCGCCCGTCATCCGTTCGCCGCCCGGGCGGCCGGCGACGTCGCGAGGTACGCCACGGCCTGCGCGGTCGACCCGATCGACGCCGGGTCGAAGTTCGGCTTGAAGTAGATGAGCGTGAACTTCACGACGTCCCGCAGCTTCGGCAGGATGTTCTTGTGCGAGCCCTTGAGGTACTCCCACCACAGCCGCGGGTAGGAGTAGCTGAAGTTCGGGTCCTTGCGCAGCATGTACCCGGAGGTGCGGTGCAGCGCGAGGATGAGGAAGACGATGCCCACGATCATCGCGCGGCAGCGGTGGAAGTAGCTGGGGTCGAAGTAGTTCGCCACGTCGTGCGCGACGGACCGGTGCTCGACCTCTTCGGCGCCGTGCCAGCGACAGATGTCGGCCATCGTCGGGTCGACGTCGAACTCGTCCCACGCGTTGTTGAGTGCGAAGACGCCCAAGATGGCCGTGTAGTGCTCGACGGCCGCGATCAGCCACAGCCGCTGGACCATGTCGTTGTACTGGGCGCGATCGGAGTGGTAGGTCCGCGGCGCGAGGATCTTGCGGAAGATGTACTCGAACTGCCGGGCCACGGGCTTGGTGTCGATGCCGCACCGCTCCAGGTACTCCGAGAGCGCGCGGTCGTGCGACTCGGCGTGCATGGCCTCCTGGCCGATGAAGCCGCGCATCGTCCGGGCGAGGTTCTCGTCCTTCACGAAGGGCAGCGCCTCGGTGTAGACCTCGCAGAACCAGCGCTCGCCCTCGGGGAGGACGGAGTGCAGGATGCTGCTGATGATGTCGCTGGCCACGGGCTCGCCGGGGATCCATTCGAGCGGGACGTTCTCCCAATCGAAGCTGACGTTGCGAGCATGGATCTCGACCTCGGCGGGCTCGTGCTGTGCAGCCTTGGCGCGCGAACTCATCGGTGTGACTCCTTCCGCGGGTGTCCTGACGTTCAACACCCTGGTGTCAAGTGTGCGCCATCCTGCGGTGAGAGCGCCCGGCACGAAATCTATCACTTTCCTGCACCGGTGCAGAACCGCTTGCGCCGTCATTGTGACGGCCGTAACGTACAACGTGATGGTTGTAGATGAACTGGCGCCGGACGAGGTGGACCGCCTCTTCCACGCCCTCGCGGATCGCACCCGGCGCGACATCGTGGTCCGGGTGATCGAGCGGGAGTGCTCCGTCTCGGAACTCGCCCGCGGTTACGACATGAGCTTCGCGGCGGTGCAGAAACATGTGGCGGTGCTCGAGCGGGCGGGCCTGGTCACGAAGCTGCGACGGGGCCGCGAGGCCCTGGTCCGCCCCGACATGCAGACCATCGCGCGCGGCGCCCGCCTGCTGCGCGGCTACGAGGACCTCTGGCGGGGACGGGTCGCGCGGATGGATGCGCTGCTCGAGCCGCCACGGACCGAACCGACCGACTGACTCGACCAAGGAGTTCCGCCATGCCCGTGCTCACCACCGGCGCCGATCGCGACGCGCTGACATTCACCCTCGAGGCGGAGTTCGCCGCCTCGCCCGAGAAGGTCTGGCAGCTCTGGGAGGATCCCCGACTGCTGGAGAAGTGGTGGGGCCCGCCCACGTGGCCGGCCACCTTCGTGCGGCACGAGCTCCGCCCCGGCGGCGAGTCGCGCTACTACATGACCGGCCCGGATGGGACGAGGGCCGCGGGGTGGTGGTCCACCGACTCGACGGAGGCCCCGTCGACCTTCACCTTCCGCGACGGCTTCGCCGGAGACGACGGCGAGCCCGTCGACCCCGAGGACTACTCCGTGAACACGGTCGTCCTCACGGCCTCGGGGAGATCGACGCGGATGGAACTCGTCGCCGTCCACCGCACGCTCGAGCAGCTCGAGCGGGTGCTGGAGATGGGCATGGCGGAGGGGATGACCGAGGCGATGAACCAGATCGACGCCCTCCTCGCCTGAACGTGTGTGCGATCGTCCCCGCTCGGCGAGGACGATCGCACACGGCCGCCGGCCCGATAGGTCCGCCCGACTGTGCGCTCAACTGAATATCGCTTGGCCCGTGTTCCGCGACAGCGCAGAATGGACGGGTGTACCTGACCGTCTCCACGACCCGTACCCCCGCGACCGACCTGGGATTCCTGCTGCACAAGCATCCCGATCGGGTGCAGCAGTTCTCGCAGCCCTTCGGCACGGCCACGGTGTTCTACCCCGAGGCGTCGGAGGAGCGGTGCACGGCCGCGCTGCTGCTGGAGGTGGATCCGATCGCGCTCGCGAAGCGCCGTCTTCGTGACGGCTGAGCCCTTCGCACTCGACTTCGACCCTGTGGAGCTGCTGGAGTGGTCCGCGCGGTAGGTCGCGTCACCGTGCGGTGATCGCCTCCGCTGCCAGCCGGCCGGAGATGAGCGCCGGCGGAACGCCGACGCCGGGGTGCGTCATCGACCCGGCGAGCACCGCGTTCGCGATGCCGGGGACGCGCTGGGGGCGGCGCAGCGGCCCGGTCTGGCGCAGGGTGTGCGCCGCGGCGAACGGGGTACCGGCGGACATGCCCTGGCGCGCCCAGTCCGCGGGCGTGTCCACCCGCAGGATCTCCCCGGAGTCGATGCCGCGGTAGCCGCGGCGCGAGAGGGTCCGCAGCACGTCGCGCACGTAGTCGACGCCGATGGAATCCCAATCCAGCGGGGCTGATTCGAGGTTCGGGCAGGGGGCGAGCACGGACACGACGGAGCCCTCGCCTGTCTCATGCGGCCCGCTCGCCGCGCTCGCGCCGCCGATCGTGATCGACGGTCTGGTGACGAGGAACGACGGGTCGCTCATCAGCCGCCCGCGGCCCCGCGTCGCGGTGATCTCGGCGAACGTCCGCTCCCACGCGGCGCCGAAGTCGAGCGTGTGGTGCGCCTGCGTCGGCCAGTGGTCCTGCAGGTCCGGGTCCACGTCGAGATGCGCGACGACCGCCGACGGCGAGAGCCGCACCCGCCGGGGCGCGCGTCCGCCGAGCGGCGCGAGGAGCCGGTCCGTCACGGGGGAGTCGGCGGTGAGCACCACCCCGTCGAACGGCAGTTGGTGCACGCCTGCGCTCGTCCGATCCGCCCCGCTCGTTCCGCGCCCGGCGCCGAGCGAGCGTGCGCGGAGCCCGGTCACGCGCCCGCGCCGGCCGTCGAGGCCGATCACCTCGTGGTCGAGCAGAACCGCGCCCCCGGCGCGCCGCACCTGGTCCGCCATCACGGACGCGACGCGGCCCATGCCCGCCCGCGGGTACCAGACGCCGAGGCCCACATCCATGTGCGAGATCACCGCGTACACCGCCCGCGCCGCCGACGGCGCGACGCCCGCGTAGAGCGCCTGGAAGGTGAGCATGCGGCGGGCGCGCGAGTCGTCGACGCGGCGGTCCACCTGGTGCTGCATCGAGCGCAGCGCACCGAGTCGCACCAGCTTCCCGAGCCGGGCCAGGTCCCGCGGGTTCGCGTACGAGCGCCACGCGGCGTCGCCGCCGATGAACCGCTCGTAGGCGGCGTCGAACATCGCCTGCTGCCAGCGCATGTGCTCGTCGACGGCGAGGTCGTCGGGCACGTGCAGCACGCTCGGCGGCAGACCGTCCAGCGCGGGGAAGCGGCCCGCGTACGCGGGCGTGACGGGAAGGAGGTCCAGCTCGTCCTCGGCGGCGAAGCGGTCCAGCCCGCCCGCGGCGAGGGCGTCGAAGACGAGCTCCGGCATCGTCAGCACGCTGGCTCCGGGGTCGACGAGGTGCCCGCGGATACGCTCCGTCCCCGCGCGCCCACCGACCTGCGGCGACCGCTCCACGACGGTGACCCGATGGCCCGCCCCGAGCAGGTGCAGCGCCGCCGACAGTCCGGACAGTCCCGCCCCGATGATTCCGATGTGCACGGGACGAGTCTAGAAAGGCTGCACAGAAATAGATTGCAATGCATGCATATGTGGCATGCGCTCAAGACATGAGCGCAGGGCGTTCGCGGTGCGGCTGAGCCGGCGGACCAGCCGGATCATCCGGCAGAACCTCATCGCCGCGCTCGGCATCGTCGTCTTCTTGGTGACCGTCACCTTCTTCGGCATGCCGATGGGGCCGGTGGTCTTCATCCACGAGCGCTCGACGCTCATCGTCGTGGCCAACGCGCGGCGGCTGCTGCGCTTCGAGGTGGGTAGGGAGCACGAAGGGGGCGAGCACGAGGCGCGCCCCGAGCGGGAGCCCGTGGCCGCCTGATCGGGGGAAGCGCAGCGGAGCACGAGGCGCGCCCCGAACGCGAGCCGGTGGCCGCGTGACGCCCGGCTGAATGTCCGGTCATTCCTTCTCACGATGATGAGAAGGAATGACCGGACATTTTTGTGGCCGCCCGCCCATCGCTCAAAGGGGCTGTCCCGGCGCGCTTTCGCCGACGGCGAACGCGCGGAACAACCCGGGCCGGCGCCGACGTTGAGCGGGGCAGACTGAACTTTGGAGGTCCCATGTCTGAGCAGATGACTCTGCCCGTTCTCTTCGTTCCCGACCTCGTGGTGCTGCCCGGCATGGTCGTCCCGATCACGCTCGACGATGCCGCGCAGGCCGCCGTCGATGCCGGCCGCGCCAGCGAGCGCGGCAAGCTCCTCATCGCCCCACGGCAGGGCGACGGTTACCCCACGCACGGCGTCGTCGCGTCGATCGTGCAGGTCGGCCGTGTGCAGGGGCAGTCCGAGTTCGTCGCGGTGCTCCGCGGCGAGCAGCGCGCCCACATCGGGTCGGGCACCACCGGCCCGGGTGCGGCGCTGTGGGTGGAGGTCGACCTCATCGAGGACTCGCCCGTCACCGAGCGCACCAAGGAGCTGGCGGCCGAGTACCGCAAGGTCGTGCTCGCGATGCTGCAGCGCCGTGAGGCGTGGCAGCTCATCGACGCGGTCAACAAGCTCACCGATCCCGCGGCCCTCGCCGACACGTCCGGTTACTCCTCGTGGCTGACCAACGAGCAGAAGCGTGAGCTGCTGGAGACCGGCGACGTCGACGAGCGGTTGCAGCGGCTCATCGACTGGACCGGTGAGCACCTCGCCGAGACCGAGGTCAGCGACAAGATCGCCTCGGATGTGCGCGAGGGTATGGAGAAGCAGCAGAAGGAGTTCCTGCTCCGTCAGCAGCTGAACGCGATCCGCAAGGAACTCGGCGAGGGTGAGCCCGAGGGCTCGGACGACTACCGCGCCCGCGTGGAGGCCGCAGACCTGCCCTCGACGGTCCGCGAGGCCGCGCTGCGTGAGGTCGCCAAGCTCGAGCGCGGCACCGACCAGAGCCCCGAGGCGGGCTGGATCCGGACCTGGCTCGACACCGTGCTCGACCTGCCGTGGAACACGGTGACCGAGGATGCGAGCGACCTCAAGGGCGCCCGCGCGATCCTCGACGCCGACCACCACGGCCTGGACGACGTGAAGGACCGCATCGTCGAGTACCTGGCCGTCCGGACGCGGCGGGCGGAGCGCGGGATGTCCGTGGTCGGTGGCCGCGGGTCGGGCGCCGTCATGGTGCTCGCCGGTCCTCCCGGCGTGGGCAAGACCTCGCTGGGCGAGTCCGTCGCGCGTGCCCTCGGCCGGAAGTTCGTGCGCGTGGCCCTCGGCGGCGTGCGCGACGAGGCGGAGATCCGCGGCCACCGTCGGACCTACGTGGGTGCGCTGCCCGGCCGGATCGTGCGCGCGATCGGCGAGGCGGGATCGATGAATCCCGTTGTGCTGCTGGACGAGATCGACAAGGTGGGCTCCGACTACCGCGGCGATCCCGCGGCGGCGCTGCTCGAGGTACTCGACCCGGCTCAGAACCACACCTTCCGCGACCACTACCTCGACCTCGACCTGGACCTGTCCGACGTGGTCTTCCTGGCGACGGCCAACGTGGTCGAGAACATCCCGTCGGCCCTGCTCGACCGGATGGAGCTCGTCACCATCGACGGGTACACGGAGGACGACAAGGTCGCGATCGCGCGGGACTACCTGGTCCCGCGGCAGCTCGAGCGCGCGGCCCTGACCGCCGACGAGGTGACCGTCACCGACGACGCCCTGCGCGAGATCGCGGCGAACTACACCCGCGAGCCCGGCGTCCGGCAGTTCGAGCGGCTGCTCGCCAAGGCCCTCCGCAAGGTGGCCGTCGAGCAGTCCGACGGTGCCGAGCGCATCGTCGTCGATGTGGACTCGCTCGTCGGCTACCTGGGCCGGCCCCGGTTCACCCCGGAGACTGCCGAGCGGACCGAGGTCCCGGGCGTGGCGACGGGTCTGGCCGTGACCGGTATGGGCGGCGACGTCCTGTTCATCGAGGCGCTGCACACGCCCGGCGATTCCGGGCCCGAGCTGAAGCTGACGGGCCAGCTGGGCGACGTGATGAAGGAGTCGGCGCAGATCGCCCTGTCGTACGTGCAGGCGCACGCCGCCGACTTCGGTATCGAGCCGACCGCGCTGACCGGCACGGTGCACATCCACTTCCCGGCCGGCGCCGTCCCCAAGGACGGCCCGTCGGCGGGCGTCACGATGGTCACCGCGCTGGTGTCCATGTTGACGGGGCGCCGCGTGCGCAGCGATGTCGGGATGACCGGCGAGGTCACGCTGAACGGTCGGGTGCTGCCCATCGGCGGCGTCAAGCAGAAGCTGCTGGCCGCGCAGCGCAACGGACTGAAGACGGTCTTCGTGCCCCAGCGCAACGAGACCGACCTCGACGACGTCCCGGCCGAGGTGCTGGATGCGCTCGAGGTGAAGCCGATGGTCGACGTGGCGGAGATCGTCGCGCTGGCACTGGAGCCGGTGACGGAGGGCGCTCAGGTCGCTGCGTAACAGGTTCGACGGTGCGGGCGGGTCGCTTCGGCGGCCCGCCCGCTGTCGCGTCCGTCGTGCGACGCGAACTGTGAGTGAGGTCACAGTGCATCGTCGAGCCCTCTGACCTGCAGAAACAAGACTTGCGCGGAATGGGCTCAACTTTCTCGCGAAACGGGGAACATTCCCGTCCATCCGCCCGTTGGACATGACGTACTACTTGAGCGTGCTTCGCTCAATGGGGTAGAACTGAGGTGTTCGCTCCTTGAGTCGGGGGCGCTGAAGTCTTGTCAGCAGGAAGTAACCATCGGCCGCACGCGGCCGGCAATCAGGAGGCAAATCAATATGGGACGTGCAGTAGGCATCGACCTCGGCACCACCAACTCGTGCGTCGCTGTCCTCGAGGGCGGCGAGGCGGTCGTGATCGCGAACGCCGAGGGCTCGCGGACCACCCCGTCGGTGGTGGCCTTCGCGCGCAACGGTGAGGTGCTGGTGGGTCAGCCCGCCAAGAACCAGGCCGTCACGAACGTCGACCGCACCATCCGCTCGGTCAAGCGCCACATCGGTACGGAGTGGACGCAGAAGATCGACGACAAGGACTACACCAGCCAGGAGATCAGCGCCCGCACGCTGATGAAGCTCAAGCGCGACGCCGAGGCGTACCTGGGCGAGGACGTCACCGACGCCGTCGTCACGGTGCCCGCCTACTTCAACGACGCGCAGCGCCAGGCCACCAAGGAGGCCGGCCAGATCGCGGGCCTGAACGTGCTCCGCATCGTCAACGAGCCCACCGCCGCCGCGCTCGCGTACGGCCTGGACAAGGGTGAGAAGGAGCAGACCATCCTGGTCTTCGACCTCGGTGGCGGCACCTTCGACGTCTCGCTGCTGGAGATCGGCGACGGCGTCGTCGAGGTCCGCGCGACCTCCGGCGACAACAACCTCGGCGGTGACGACTGGGATCAGCGCATCGTCGACTGGCTCGTCGAGAAGTTCAAGGCGCAGCACGGCATCGACCTGACCAAGGACAAGATGGCCATGCAGCGTCTGCGCGAGGCCGCCGAGAAGGCGAAGATCGAGCTGAGCTCGGGCCAGAGCACGTCGATCAACCTGCCGTACATCACGGTGGACGCGGACAAGAACCCGCTCTTCCTCGACGAGAACCTCTCGCGCAGCGAGTTCCAGAAGATCACGGGCGATCTGCTGGAGCGCACCCGCAAGCCCTTCCAGGCGGTCATCAAGGACGCCGGCATCGCCGTGGGCGACATCGACCACGTCGTGCTCGTCGGCGGCTCCACCCGTATGCCCGCCGTGACCGAGCTGGTCAAGGAGCTCACCGGCGGCCAGGAGCCCAACAAGGGCGTCAACCCGGACGAGGTCGTCGCCGTCGGCGCCGCGCTGCAGGCCGGCGTGCTGCGCGGCGAGGTCAAGGACGTGCTGCTGCTCGACGTCACCCCGCTGTCGCTGGGCATCGAGACCAAGGGCGGCGTGATGACCAAGCTCATCGAGCGCAACACCACCATCCCCACCAAGCGGTCCGAGACCTTCACCACGGCCGACGACAACCAGCCGTCGGTGCAGATCCAGGTGTTCCAGGGCGAGCGTGAGATCGCCGCGCACAACAAGCTGCTCGGCAGCTTCGAGCTGACCGGCATCGCGCCGGCTCCGCGCGGCGTGCCGCAGATCGAGGTCACCTTCGACATCGACGCCAACGGCATCGTGCACGTGACCGCGAAGGACAAGGGCACCGGCAAGGAGAACACCATCAAGATCTCCGACGGCAGTGGCCTGTCGCAGGAGGAGATCGACCGGATGATCAAGGACGCCGAGGCGCACGCCGCGGAGGACAAGGCTCGTCGCGAGGAGGCGGAGACCCGCAACCAGGCCGAGTCGCTGGTCAACCAGACCGAGAAGTTCCTCAAGGAGAACGAGGACAAGGTCCCGGCCGAGAACAAGGAGAAGGTCGAGGCTGCGATCAAGGAGGCGAACGAGGCGCTGCAGGGCACCGACATCGCCGCGGTCAAGACTGCCGTCGAGAAGCTGTCGACCGAGTCCCAGGCTCTGGGCCAGGCGATCTACGCCGCGGCCGGTGCCGAGGCCGACGGTGCCGCGGCCGGCGCTCAGCAGGACGACGGTGTCGTGGACGCCGAGGTCGTCGACGAGGATCCGAAGGACGCCAAGTAATGACGAGCCCCGAGAATCCGGTGGAACCGGACGAGGTGACCCCCGAGGCCGTGGCGGAGGAGTCCGCCGCGGCCCCGGCCGGGCCGGACGACGCGGCGCAGGCCGAGGTCGTGGACGGGGCGCCGTCGAGCAAGGAGGCGGAACTCACCGCCGATCTGCAGCGCGTCTCGGCGGAGTTCGCCAACTACCGCAAGCGCACCGCGCGCGAGGTCGTCGACGCCCGCGCCGCGGGCAAGGCCTTCGTCGTGGGTGAGCTGCTCGTGGTCCTCGACGATCTGGACCGGGCCCGCAGTCATGGCGACCTCGAGGCCGGGCCGCTGAAGTCGCTGTCCGACAAGCTCGACGGGGTGCTCAAGGGACTCGGTCTCGAGCCCTTCGGCGCCGAGGGCGACGAGTTCGACCCGTCGATCCACGAGGCCGTGCAGCACGAGGGTGACGGTGCCGATCCCGTTGTGGGGACGGTGCTGCGCCAGGGATATCAGATCGATGGCAAGGTGATCCGCAACGCGATGGTCGCCGTGACGGACCGTCCGGCCGATGCGCCGGGTGAGCCCGCACAGGGCGACTCATAGAAAGGAGGTGATGCCCAGTGGCACAGAGGGAATGGGTCGAACAGGACTTCTACAAGGAGCTGGGCGTCAGCTCCGGCGCGACCGCGGACGAGATCAAGAAGGCCTACCGCAAGCTGGCCCGTGAGCTGCATCCGGACGCGAATCCGGGCAACACGCAGGCCGAGGAGCGGTTCAAGCGGGTCTCGGAGGCGCACGCCGTGCTGTCCGACCCGGCCAAGCGCAAGGAGTACGACGAGACACGGCGCCTGTTCGGCGGCGGTCGCTTCGGTTCCGGCGGGTCGGGCGGCTACGGCGGCGGCGCAGGCGGTTTCGGCACCGGAGGCTTCGGCAACGCCGGGGGCGGTTCGGGAGGCTTCTCCTTCTCGGACATCTTCGACGGTGCCGCCTCGGGTAACGGCGGTGGCGGGGGCTTCGGAGACATCTTCGAGGGCCTCTTCAACCGCGGCGGCGCGGCGCAGGGCGGGCCCGGCCCTCAGGCCACGCGGCCCCGCCGGGGCAGCGATCTCGAGTCGGAGATCACGCTCGGTTTCCGGGATGCGACGCTCGGCGTGACCACGCCGATCACGCTGACCTCGCCGTCGCCGTGCACCACCTGTCACGGTTCCGGCGCCAAGCCGGGCACCAGTCCGCGGGTGTGTCAGTCCTGCAACGGTTCCGGGCTCGTGAGCCGGAACCAGGGGGCGTTCAGCTTCTCCGAGCCGTGCCCGGACTGCCGTGGCACCGGCTCGGTGATCGACGACCCCTGCACCGACTGCAACGGCACCGGCGTCACCGTGCGCACCCGCACGGTGAACGTCAAGATCCCGCCCGGCGTCAAGGACGGCCAGCGCATCCGCCTGGCCGGCCAGGGACAGGCGGGCATGCGCGGGGCACCGTCGGGCGATCTGTTCGTGACCGTGCACGTGAAGGCCGACGAGGTCTTCAGTCGCAACGGAGACGACCTCCTGGTCACCCTGCCCGTCAGCTTCTCGGAGCTGGCGCTGGGCGCCACCGTCACGGTACCGACGCTGACGCAGTCCGTGGGTGTGAAGATCCCGGCGGGTACCACCGACGGCCGCACCCTGCGGGTGCGCGGTCGGGGTGTGCCCAAGCGGTCCGGCGGTCAGGGCGACCTGCTCGTCAAGGTACAGGTGGCGGTTCCGTCGTCGCTCGACGATCGGGCCCAGGAGGCGCTGCGCGCCTACACCGAGGCCGAGCGGGCGAGTGGATTCGATCCGCGCAGTGGCTGGGCCGGTGCGGCGGGCGGCGCGAGCGGTTCGGGGGCGTGACGATGAACGCCGACAAGCGGTTCCCCGACGATCCGGACGCGCACGTGTTCATGATCTCGGTGGCCGCGCAGCTCGCGGGGATGCACGCGCAGACCCTCCGCACGTACGACCGCCTCGGGCTCGTCACGCCCGAGCGGTCGGCGGGCGGGGGTCGGCGCTACTCCACGCGGGACGTCGACCTGCTGCGTGAGGTGCAGCGGCTCTCGCAGGACGAGGGCGTGAACCTCGCCGGCATCAAGCGGATCATCGATCTCACCAACCAGGTCGACGCGCTGCAGCGCCGCGTGGAGGAGCTCACCGCTCAAGTCGAGACCGCGCACCGCACCGGCACCGAGCTGGTGCACGTGCCGAAATCCTCTGCCATGGTGGTCTGGCAACCCCGGAGCCGCCGCCAGCGCTGAGCCGCCGACCCGACCGGCCCGCTCCCGCCAGGGAGCGGGCTTCTCGTGTCATAGCGGGTCGTGCAGCACGTCCTCCGGGGCGGCGCCGCGCGCGATGGCCGCGTCGCGGGCGGCCCGCAGCAGGCCCTTGGGGCCCGCGATCAGCACCTGCCGCCCGGCGAGGTCGAGGTCGGCCATGGCGTCGACCAGCGAGCCGTGCCGCAAGGGCAGGCCGCGGTAGGCGGTGGCGGGACGCTTGAGCCACCAGGGATCTCGACGTGCATCGGTCACCTGCGTGACTTTCAGCCACGGATTGGTGGCAGCGAGCGGCGCGAGCGAATCCGAGTCGTAGAGCAAGCCCGGCGATCGTGCCCCCACCAGGAGGTGCACGTCGGGGTTGTCGGCGTTCATGCCCATGGCGAGCAGGATCGATTTCATCGGCGCGAGGCCCGTACCCCCGGCGATCATGGTGACCGGACGGTCACCGTCGGGCCGGAGGAGCCCGTGGACCTGCCCGAAGTGCCACTGGTCCCCGATGCGGGTCTCGGCGAAGACGGTGCTCGAGACGTACCCGCCGTTGACCGACCGGATGTGGAACTCGACCTGCCCCTGCGTGTTCGGCGGCACCGCGATCGAGAGGGGGCGCCACTGCCGCGGGACCTGCGGGATCTGCGTCTCCACGTACTGGCCGGGCCGGAACAGGAGGGGCTCGTCGGTGACGAGCCGCACGACGGCGAGCCCGGGGTGCGGACGGAGCACCTCGACGACGCGGCCCGTGCGGCGGGCGGGCGTGGGATCGGAGTGGGCGCCGCCGCGCATCACGCCCGTCAGCAGCCGCACGCCCTGCTCGAGCACCTCGGCGTCTTCGGGATCCAACCCGCCGTGCGGACGGTAGACCGCCTGCACCTCCGCGATGAGCGCGTCGGTCATCGTGTCGTAGTTCGCCTCGGTGAGCCCGTACTTGCGGTGGTCGCGGCCGAGCTGTGCGAGGAACTCGATCAGCTCGTCGTGGCCCTCGGTCCGCGGGATCGCGGTGAAGACGTGGTCGAGCACCCGGTGGAACACGGCCCGATGCGCCGTCATGCTGGCGGGGAACAGGTCCCGCAGCGACGGATCCATCGCGAAGAGCCGGGCGAACAGGTTCTTGGTGAACTTGTCGGCCTCGGGGCGGATGTCGGCGGCGATCTGCGCCAGACCGTGCCGTGAATGCGAACCCACCTCGCGTCCGCTCCTGCCCGTCGGAACCCGTACCTGACCCGACCATTCTACGTGCAAGCGCATGCCGGGAGTCGGACGCGGATCACACGCGTCGAGGCGGGCCGGGTCGCCGGCGATCGAGTAGATTCCTTGCAGGAGCCCGCGGCAGCACGCCGCGGGTTCGTCCTGTGCGAGCCGCGAGCCGGATCGCCACCACGATCCACCGAGCTCGAGAGAAGGGCCCGCTGCCATGGCCGCACCGCGGAACCGTCATCACCTGCGTCGATTCGGATACGGTATCGCGCTCGGCGCGGGCATCGCGTTCGCCCCGTTCGCCATCGCGGCCGCGTCGGCGGACCCCGGCGCAGGGCACGGCGGCTCCGCGAACACGAGCGGCGCGCAGCCGGTGGCCACGCAGCGCATCGCGCTCGCGAAGCCCGTCGCCCTGGCGAAGCCCATGGTCCGGGTGGCGCCCCGCCTCGCCCCTGCCGGAGGTCGAACCGCGCCGCGCATCCAGTCGGCCGCGGACAGTCGCCCGGTCGTCGTGATCGGCGCGTCGGTCTCGGCCGGCAAGGAGGTCCCGAGCGTCGACGCCTACCCGCGCCAGGTCCGGGCGATCTCGGACCGTCCCGTCCTGGTCAGTGCCCGCAGCGGCGCCGGCTACGCGGACGGATCGATGGCCCAGCTCACCCGCGCCGCCGACCTCCCGCGCACGAATCCGTCGCTGGTGGTGTTGCAGGCCGGCACCAACGACGTGGGCGCGTCGCCCGGCGTCGTCGCCGGGCAGGTGCGGCAGGTCGTGTCGACGGTGCGCCGGCAGGCGCCCGGCGCCAGGATCGCCGTGGTCACCGTGTTCCCGTCCATCCACAACGGGGCCGCGGCCCGCAGCACCGACGCCGCGATCGTCGGCGCTGCGCGGGCGGTCGACCCCTCCGTCGCCGTCATCTCGCCGCTGAACGAGGGGTGGCGCTACCGCGCGTCCGCCGACGGTCACCCCGGCATCGCCGCGCACGAGCGCCTCGCCGAGCGGGTTTCCGCACTCGCCTGAATCACCGTGCGCGTCCGACGGGGCCCGCCTCTGCGCAACAAGAGTTGCGGAAGTTATGCATGTGACTTCTGTTGTGTCAAGATGTCGGCATGAGCGTGTCGCGTTTCGGGGTGATCGTCGGGATCGGTGTCCTTGTGGCGTCCGTGGGCGCGGCGCCGGTCGTCGCCGTGCCCGCCGCGCAGGGCGCCGACGGGCGCCCGATCGTGGTGATCGGCGCGTCGATCTCGACGGGGTACGAGGTGGCCGGCGTCGTGGCCTACCCGCGGATGATCAGCGCCATCGCCGGCCGCTCGGTGTATCTCAGCGCGCGCAGCGGCGCCGGGTACAACGACGGTGCGATCGCCGGGCTCACGCAGGCCGCGAACCTGCCCGCGCATGATCCGTCGCTCGTCGTGGTGCAGGCGGGGTCCAATGACGTCGGCGCGTCGACGTCCGCGATCGACGCCCAGGTGCGGCAGGTCATCACGACGGTGCGCCGACAGGCGCCGAACGCCAGGGTCGCGCTGATCACGGTGTTCCCGACGGTCCGCGGCAGCGGCCCCGACGCTCGCGCCACGGAGGCCGCCATCGTGGGCGCGGCCCGGTCCGTCGATCCGACGGTGTCCGTCATCTCCCCGCTCAGCGAGGGCTGGGTGTACGGGTCCAGCGCTGACGGCCACCCCGATGCCGCGACCCATCAGAAGCTCGCGGAGCGCGTCGCCGCCCTGGCCTGACGGTGCCACTGGCCATACCATATGTGACATGGTGAAGACCACGCTGTGCGTCCCCGACGACCTGAAGCGGGCCGTCGAGATCGAGGCGTGTCGAGCATCGATTCCGGAGGCGGAGGTCATTCGGCGCGCCATCCGCGCGGCCACGCCGGCGGCCCCCGCGGCCGAGTGGTCTGTTCGTCGGGCGCGAGCCGATCGCCGAGCGGGTGGATGAGCTGCTGGACGGATTCGGCGAGTGATCGTCGATACCAGTGCGCTGCTCGCGTACTTCGATTCCGCTGAGCCCGCGCACGACCGGGTGACGGCGGTGATCGAGGCGGACTCCGGGCCCTTCCCGTTCGGCGCCGCCAGTCGCTGGAAGAGTGATGGGGATCACGGTCGAGGCTCGACTTGAGTGGAACAGACTCAAGGCTATGGCGGTTGAACATGTCAGTAGGCATACTTGAGTGGATAGCGCTCAGGTTGCACGACATGTTCCGTTTCGACCGCAGGAGGTCCAGTAAGTGGATTCGTTCAACCCCACCACCAAGACGCAGGCCGCGCTGACCTCGGCCCTGCAAGCGGCGTCGTCCGCGGGCAACCCGGAGATCTCTCCGGCGCACCTGCTGGTGGCGTTGCTCGACCAGACCGATGGGATCGCCGCGCCACTGCTCAAGGCCGTCGGCGTGGACCCCGTCACCGTGCGCAACCGCGCACAGGAGCTCGTGGACCGCAAGCCCAAGGCCAGCGGCTCCACCACGCAGCCGCAGCTCAGCCGCGAGTCGATCGCGTCCATCAGTGCCGCGCAGAAGCTCGCGACCGAGATGGGCGACCAGTTCGTCTCCACCGAGCACGTCCTGTACGGCCTCGCGGAGGCCGGCGGCGAGGCCGCGCAGGTCCTCGGCAATGCCGGCGCGAATCCGCAGGCCATCCGCGACGCCTTCACCGCGGTTCGCGGCAGCGCGAAGGTCACCAACGAGAACCCCGAGGGCCAGTACCAGGCGCTCGAGAAGTACTCGACCGACCTCACTGCGCGGGCCCGTGAGGGCAAGCTCGACCCGGTCATCGGGCGCGACAACGAGATCCGTCGTGTGGTGCAGGTGCTCAGCCGCCGCACCAAGAACAACCCGGTGCTCATCGGCGAGCCCGGCGTCGGCAAGACGGCCATCGTCGAGGGCCTCGCGCAGCGTGTCATCGACGGTGACGTGCCGGAGTCCCTGCGCGGCAAGACCGTGATCTCACTGGATCTCGGCGCGATGGTCGCCGGCGCGAAGTACCGCGGCGAGTTCGAGGAGCGGCTCAAGGCCGTGCTCGACGAGATCAAGGACTCGGCCGGGCAGATCATCACCTTCATCGACGAGCTGCACACCATCGTGGGGGCCGGCGCCACCGGCGATTCCGCGATGGACGCGGGCAACATGATCAAGCCGATGCTGGCCCGCGGCGAGCTGCGGCTCGTCGGCGCCACCACGCTCGACGAGTACCGCCAGTACATCGAGAAGGATGCCGCGCTCGAGCGCCGGTTCCAGCAGGTGCTGGTGGGCGAGCCGAGCGTGGAGGACACCGTCGGGATCCTGCGCGGCCTCAAGGAGCGTTACGAGGTGCACCACGGCGTGCGCATCACCGATTCCGCGCTGGTCGCCGCCGCGTCCCTCTCGGACCGCTACATCACGTCACGGTTCCTGCCGGACAAGGCGATCGACCTCGTCGACGAGGCTGCCTCGCGCCTGCGGATGGAGATCGACTCGCGCCCCGAGGAGATCGACGCCGAGGAGCGCCTGGTCCGTCGCCTCGAGATCGAGGAGATGGCGCTGTCCAAGGAGTCCGACGATGCGTCGAAGGACCGCCTGGAGAAGCTGCGCGGCGAGCTCGCCGACCACAAGGAGAAGCTGGCCCAACTGAACTCGCGCTGGCAGAACGAGAAGGGCGCCATCGACTCGGTGCGCGCGCTCAAGGAGCAGCTCGAGACGCTCAAGGGCGAGTCGGAGCGCGCCGAGCGCGACGGCGACCTGGGCCGGGCCGCGGAGCTGCGGTACGGCCAGATCCCCGCGCTGGAGAAGGAACTCGACGAGGCCGTCGCCCGCTCGGGCGCCGCGTCCGACGGTGAGGTCATGCTCAAGGAGGAGGTCGGTCCGGACGACGTGGCAGACGTGGTCTCCGCTTGGACCGGCATCCCCGCCGGCCGCATGCTCGAGGGCGAGACCGCGAAGCTGCTGCGCATGGAGGCCGAGATCGGCAAGCGTGTCATCGGCCAGACCGCCGCGGTCGAGGCCGTCTCGGATGCGGTGCGCCGCACCCGCGCCGGCGTCGCCGATCCGAACCGGCCCACCGGCTCGTTCCTGTTCCTCGGCCCCACGGGCGTGGGTAAGACGGAGCTGGCGAAGGGCCTCGCGGAGTTCCTCTTCGACGACGAGCGCGCCATGGTCCGCATCGACATGTCCGAGTACGGCGAGAAGCACTCCGTCGCACGGCTCGTCGGCGCGCCTCCCGGGTACGTCGGCTACGAGGCCGGCGGCCAGCTGACCGAGGCCGTCCGGCGCCGTCCGTACACGGTGGTGCTGTTCGACGAGGTCGAGAAGGCGCACCCGGACGTGTTCGACGTGCTGCTGCAGGTGCTCGACGAGGGCCGGCTCACCGACGGTCAGGGCCGCACGGTGGACTTCCGCAACACGATCCTGATCCTCACGTCCAACCTGGGCGCGGGCGGCACGCCCGAGCAGGTGATGGCAGCGGTGCGCGCGAAGTTCAAGCCGGAGTTCATCAACCGGCTCGACGACGTGCTGATCTTCGACGCGCTCAGCCCCGATCAGCTCGGCGGCATCGTCGACATCCAGCTGGACCAGCTGCGGGGGCGCCTGTCCCAGCGCCGCCTCGAACTCGAGGTCTCCGATGATGCCCGGGGCTGGCTCGCCGAGCACGGCTTCGATCCGCTCTACGGCGCGCGTCCGCTGCGTCGTCTGGTGCAGCAGGCCATCGGCGACCAGCTCGCCAAGGCGCTGCTCGCGGGCGATGTCCGCGACGGCGACACGGTGAACGTCAGCCTCTCGCCCGACGGCGACCGGCTGATCATCGGCTGACGACCCGCGGGCGATCGTGATGCCCATGGCCCCGTCCTCCCTTCGGAGGGCGGGGCTCTCGGCGTGCCGGCGTAACGGGCCTTGCCGACCGCCGACCGCCGACCGTTGTCGGCGTCCTGTAGTGCCACCCGTGCTGGGCGGCCCGGCGTGGATCTCAGGTGTTGAGCCACGTCCCGATCCGCGCGATCTCGGCGTCGACCTCGTCGTCGCGGCCCGCGAGCAGCGGGTACACGTGCTGCTGCCCCTCGGCGATCTCGAGCGTGACGTCGACCCCTGCCTCCTGCGCGCGGTCGGCGAGCCGCGTCGCGTGATCGAGAAGCGACTCCGCGCCCCCGACGTCGATGTACAGCGGCGGGAATCCTGCGAAGTCGGCGTACAGCGGATTGGCGAGTGGATGCCGGCGGCTGGTGTGGTCGCCGAGCACGCCCTGGATCATCATCTCCATGAGTTCGGGGCCCTTGTTGAGGGCGTCGCCCGCGGTGTGTGTGAAGAGCGTGCCGCCCTGGTTCTCCATGTCCAGCCAGGGCGAGAGCGCGACCACGTGCCCGGGGAGCGGCAGCCCCCGTTCCCGCAGCGCCAAGGGGACCGCGAGTGCGAGATTCGCGCCGGCGGAGTCGCCCACCGTCGAGATGTTCCGCGCGTCGACACCGGCCGCGAGCAGGGCTGAGAAGATGGCGATACCGTCGTCGACCTGTGCCGGGTGCTGATGCTCGGGGGCGAGCCGGTAGTCGGCGACGAAGGCTCGAGCACGGGCTGCCTTGGCGAGGTGCGCGGCGAGTTTGCGGTGGCTGGCCGCCGAGCCGACCGCGAAACCGCCCCCGTGCAGGAAGATCAGGACCCTGGCCGGATCTGCGTCCACCGGCAGGGCCCAGATCCCGGGCACGCCGCCAACGGACTCCTCCTTGTAGGTCACGCCCTCCGGCTCGACGGTGGGCTTGTGCCACTCGTCGAACAGGCTGCGGAAGAGCCGCATGTCGAGCTTTCCGGTCGCGATCAGGGCGGACCAGTCCTGATACAGGTCGCGAAGCGGGGTGTCCCGCACGGTCCCGTCGGCGATGGTGGTTCGAGTGGTCTCGGCGCTCAACGCAACCTCCAGCTATATTGTATTTTTCTGAAGAGGTACGACGCTACTTGTCGTAGGGGTGTCTTCGTCGGGAAATCGCCACTTGCCCGAGTATGTTCTCCCCGGCGCGCTACGCCTCGCGACCGCCGTGCAGCAGCCCGGCATGGAAGTCCGCCACCAGGGCGTCGACGGTGCCGCGAGCGTCGAAGCGGTTCGTTCCGATCACGCCCGTCGGGCCGCGCTTGCTCCACCCTGCCGTGTACACGCCGGGGAGGGCGGCGCCGTCGGGCCCGAGGACGCGACCGTCGGCGTTCGGGATGACCCCGCGCGCCTCGTCGTAGGGCACGCCCGGCACGGACGTGCCGCGCAGCCCGATCGACGCCAGTATCATGCCGCAGTCCAGGCTCGCCGGCGCGCCGTGGTCGTCGAAGGCGACGGACAGCGCACCGTCGGAGGAGGTGATACCGGTGGGCGGTGTGCCGAACCGGAGGACCACCCTGCGCTCGCCCGAATCCGCGGATGCCGGCGGAAGGGATTGCAGCAGCGTCAGTTTCTGTGTGCGGTAGAACCGCGCCTGGTCGTCGACGGCATCGTCGGAGGGCTCGACGAGGTCCCGGGGTTCGACGACCACCGGCACGGTGCGGGCGAGCCCCACCAGCTCCGGCGAGGTGAACGCGGCGTGCTCCGGGCCGCGCCGGCCCAGCACCACGACCTCGCGTACCTGCGAATCGCGCAGGGCTGCAACGGCCTCGTCGGTCATGTCGGTGCCGGCGAAGGTCTCGGGGTCGGCGGTGAGGATCCGCGCGACATCCAGCGCGACGTTCCCGTTGCCCAGCACCACGACCCGCTCGTGCGTGAGATCGACGGTGCGCCCGGCGAAGTCGGGGTGGCCGTTGTACCAGGCCACGAAGTCCGCGGCGGCGCTCACGCCCGGCAGGTCCGCGCCCGGCAGGCCCAACGCGCGCCCGTGCAGCGAACCCACCGCGTAGACCACGGCGTGGTGGGTGCGAGCGAGATCCTCGTGCGAGACCTCCTCGCCGACCCGCACCCCGAGGTGCGTCGTCACGCCCTTCTGCACACGGGATTTCGCGAACTGCTCCTGGACCTTCTTGGTATCGGCGTGATCGGGCGCCACGCCGAAGCGCACCAGCCCGCCGGGCTCGGGCAGCCGCTCGTACACGTCGATCTCGGCGCGGACGTCGATCCGGCTCTGCAGCTCGCTCACCACGTAGTGCCCCGCGGCGCCGGCGCCCACGACGGCGACACTCAGCGTCTCGGCGTCCGAGGCGGGGCGTTTGCGGCCGAGTCGCGGATCGGCGTACGGGTGATCGCGGTCCGCCGATGACCCCACCGCCCGGTAGTAGTCCGCGTTCATCGCCTCGAACGGCGCCATCTCCGTCGTCAGCTCGTAGTCGGTGGTGATCGCGCCCACCGGGCACGCGTCGATGCACGCGCCGCAGTCGATGCACACGTCCGGGTCGATGTAGAGCATCTCCGCGGTGGCGTACTCCGGCTCGTCGGGCGTGGGGTGGATGCAGTCCACCGGACACTCCGGCACACACGACCCGTCGTTGCAGCAGTTCTGGACGATCACGTGGGGCATACCTCGATAGTGGGCCGCGGGCCGCGCCGGGGCAAGGAATCGCGCCGCGTGTCAGTCTGTATTCATGACCGCGCTCACCCCGCACACCGTCCGGACCCCGCGCCACACCACCGCGTACCTCGCGTCCGGGCCGGTCGACGGTCCGCTGCTCGTGTTCGTGCACGGCTGGCCCGAACTCGGGTACACCTGGCGGCACCAGCTTCGCGCGCTGGGTGCGCTGGGCTTCCGGTGCGTCGCGCCGGACATGCGCGGCTACGGATCGTCGACGGTGCACCCGGAGAAGACGGCCTACCGTCGGGAGGAGGCGGTGACCGACATGCTGGAGCTGCTCGCGGCGCTGGGCCGGAGCAGCGCGATCTGGATCGGGCACGACTGGGGCGGGCCGGTGGTGTGGAACATCGCGACCCATCACCCCGAGGTCGTCGACGCCGTGGCCGCGCTCAACGTTCCGCATTTCCCGTCGACCGGGCCGACGCCCTTCGACCTCATCGACCGCGAGAAGTACCCCGCCGAGGAGTACCCGTACGGCCAATGGGACTACCAGGTGCACTACCTCAAGGCCTTCGACGAGGCGACGGCCCAGTTCGAGAGCGACCTGCCCGGCCTGTTCGCGGCGCTGTTCCGCCGCGGCGAGCCCCGGCATCTCGAGGGGCCGACGCCCACCGCTCTGGTCACCCGCAACGGAGGCTGGTTCGGCGGCGGCCCCGTGCCCCAGCTACCGCTCGACCCGGCGGTGCTCACCGAAGAGGACCACGCCGTCTACGTCGCGGCCTTCGAGCGGAACGGGATGGCCGGCCCCAACTCCTGGTATGTCAACACCCCCGCCGACGCGGCATATGCGAAGACCGAGCTGGGCGGCGGCCGGATCGACAAGCCCGCGTTGTTCCTGCACGGCCGCTACGACGCCACTCTGGACACCGTCGGGACCGGGCTCGCCGACCCGATGCGGGAAGCGTGCACCGACCTCACCGAGGTGATCGTCGACTCCGGGCACTGGATGGGCGAGGAGAAGCCCGCCGAGGTCAACGCCGCGATCGCCGGCTGGATCGCGCGCAGCGTGCCCGCGGCCTGGCCGGTTATTCTGGGTGTATGAGCAGCGTTGCTGATGTTGCGGACGCCAAGTACGTCCTCCTGACCACTTTCCGTAAGGACGGCACGCCCGTCGCCACCCCGATCTGGGCCGTGCGCGACGGCGCCGACCTCGTGGTGTGGACCGTCGCCGATTCCTGGAAGGTCAAGCGGCTGCGGCGCAACCCCTCGGTCCTGGTCCAGGCGTGCGATACCCGCGGCAAGAAGACCTTCGGGCCCGAGGTCGCGGGCACGGGCGAGGTCTTCGACGGCGGAGAAGCCGGAGGCAAGATCGCCAAGAAGTACGGGGTGCTCGGCTGGCTCACCGTGACCGGTTCCAAGCTCCGGCGGGGCGCCGACGGCACCGTCGGGATCCGGGTGCGCGACGTGGCCTGATCAGGGCCGCACCGCGACCAGCCCCACGGCCGCCAGCAGGGCCACGAGCACCGCGAACACCAGCGCGCGATTCGGGCCCAGCGGGGCCCGGTGCAGGCGGGTGCCCACGGCGATCGCCGCCACCGGCACGCACGCCAGTGCCGCCGCGGGCCGGCTCGGCAGGGCGGCGCGCGCCACGATCGCGCAGGTCATCAGCACCGCGACGACGGTCCGTACGCGCGCCAGCCGGGTCCGCTCGGCCGCCAGGCCCGACGGTGCGCCCGCCCCGCCCGCGCTCACGTCACCAGCATAGCGACGGCGAGCACGGCCCCGGCGAGCGCGATCAGGGCCGCCAGCACGATCGTCGCGGGCGACCCGCGAAGGTCGCGCCCGGTGCGCATCGCGCCCTCCACCGACAGCCACCGTCGGAACGCGTACCCGGCCAGCCCCGCTGCGACGACCAGGAGCACCACCACGAGCGGTGTCCGCACCGCATCCGGCGCGACCGACGGCGCGAAGGCCTCCAGGCCCACCGCCGCGGCGACCAGGCCCAGCGAGGTCCGGATCCAGGCGAGGAAGGTGCGCTCGTTGGCGAGGGTGAAGCGCGCGTCCGGCGCCTCACCCTCGGTGAGGTCGCGCGGCGGCCACAGACGTCCCACGCCGACAACGCTAGCGGGGGTCATAGAGATTCGCTCGCCGCATTCACAGGCGCGTCTCAGCCATGCCGAATAGGTTCGCGCATGGTGTCGTCGGGGCGCCGCGATGGTACGGAACGGACGTGAGGGAGGTGGTCGCCGTGGGTGGTGACGCCCGCTCCCGCAGTCCGTGGCCCGCCGTTCTGCTGTGCCTCCTCGGCATCGGGGTGGTCGGTGCGGGCATCGCCTACGCGCTGCACGTGTCGTCCGAGCTGGGTGGTTCCCGGCGCGTCCTGCCCGCCGCGCAGTCCGCCGGCGTCCCGGTGAGCGACCCGAAGACCGTGGCCATCACGCCCGGTCGCGAGGTGATCGGCGCGGTCCTGACCGTCGGCGACGACGCCATCACCGTGCGTTCCGCGCCGGGCGGGCAGACCGTCGCGCTGAAGACCGGCCCCACCACCCAGGTGACCACGACGCACGGCAGCAGGCTCACCGACATCGAGGTCGGTGACGTGGTGATGATTCAGGTGAGTGCCGACGGCAGGGCGGCGCTCGCGATCTACTCCGGCCAGATCTCCGTCGCCGGTACCCCGTCGGTCGGGTGAACTCCCCGGTCGACCCGCTACTGTAGGTGTCGATGTCGTACGTAGTGTTCCTGGTCCTCGCGGTGGTGTGCGCGGCGCTCGCAGCCGCGCTCATCTGGTATGAGCGCACCCACTCGCCCAACATGCACTCCGAGCGCGCCGATTGGGCCGCGTCGCGGGAATTCGTCTACAAGGCGGCGGACCCGTCGCTGCACGACGAGTTCCACCGCGGCGGCATGGCCGTCGCCGGCGATCCCGCGATCATCGACGTGGCCCACGGCGCCTACTTCGGGGCCGCCGCCTACGTCTTCGACCTGCAGGACGTGCTCACGATCGCGGCCGTCAACCGCGGCGCGTCGTCCGGCGCGCTGCTGGACCTGCGGCCCGCGAACGCGCTCCCGCCCACCGAGCCGGGCATGGAGCCGCTGGGCTCGCTGGGCCCGCGGGTGCTGTACACGAACAACGCCGAGGTCGCGCGCCGCGTCGCCGACCGCCGGATGATCACCTTCGCCGAGCAGGTGCCCGAGCACATCGAGTCGCTCTGGAACGAGGGGGAGTGGACGCTGGCCGCGATGCCGACCACCGACGATCCCGAGGACCTCGACGAGGCGCTCGAGGCCGTCCGCCGGTTCGGTGACCTGCTGCGCGTGCTCCCGCCGGAGGGCCACGCCCGCGTGCTCACCTCGGGTGGTCCGCGCGACCCGGGCCAGCCGGAGCCCGTCCGTTCGGAGGGTCGACGGTGACCGATCAGGTTGCGAAGGCGCGGCTCGCCGAGCTGGTCCGTGAGCTCGCCGTGGTGCACGGCAAGGTCACGTTGTCGAGCGGCCGCGAGGCGGACTACTACGTGGACCTGCGCCGCGCGACGCTGCATCACGAGGCCTCGCCGCTCATCGGTGGGCTCCTGCGCGAGCTCACGGCGGACTGGGACTACGCCGCGGTCGGCGGGCTGACCCTGGGTGCTGACCCCGTCGCGACCGCCGTGATGCACGCGCCGGGCCGTCCGATCGACGCGTTCGTGGTCCGCAAGGCCGCGAAGGCGCACGGCATGCAGCGCCAGGTCGAGGGGCCTGATGTGGTGGGCAAGCGCGTCCTCGTCGTCGAGGACACCACGACCACCGGCAATTCGCCGCTCACGGCGGTGCGCGCGCTCCGCGAGATCGGCGCCGAGGTGATCGGCGTCGCGACCGTCGTCGACCGCGCGACCGGCGCCGCCGATGTCATCGCCGCGGAGGGTCTCGAGTACCGGTCTGTGCTCGGCCTCGCCGACCTGGGACTGTGACCTCCGAGCCCGGCCCGGATGGGCTCGGGCAGGACGACGAGCTCGGGCCGACCGAATGGGTGACGGGCCTGCCCGGACCGCACACCGTCGGGCTGGGGCCGTGGGCTTCAGAGCATCCGGGAGAACCGCTGCCGGACGACCCGCGCTACGACCCGCAGCTACTCGCCGAGGGCGACCGCCGCAACGTGGTCGACGCGTACCGGTACTGGTCGCGGGAGGCGATCGTCGCCGACCTGGACGCCCGCCGGCACCCGTTCCACGTGGCGATCGAGAACCTGGGGCACGACGCCAACATCGGCACCGTCGTGCGGACCGCGAACGCCTTCGGCGCGCGGGCGGTGCACATCGTCGGGCGCAAGCGGTGGAACCGCCGGGGCGCCATGGTCACCGACCGCTACCAGCACCTGCACCATCACCCCGACACGGACGCCCTCGCGGCCTGGTGCGCGGCCGAGGGCCTGCCGATCGTCGCCGTCGACAACCTGCCGGGCTCCGTGCCGCTGGAACGCGCCTCCCTGCCCCGACGATGCCTCCTCCTCTTCGGGCAGGAGGGCCCGGGCGTCTCCGGGGGCGCACGGCACGTCGCGGATTCGACGGTGTCCATCGCCCAGTTCGGCTCGACCCGCTCGATCAACGTGGGTGTGGCGGCGGGCATCGCCATGCACGCCTGGATCCGCGAGCACGCCGACCTCGACGCGTCCTGGTAGTCCTACCGGACCTCGACCTCGTAGGCGCGGAATCGTTCGTCGACCGTCAGGACCGGTATCTGTTCCACAAGGCACTGCGCCACCAGCATGCGGTCGAACGGATCGCGGTGGTGCCAAGGCAATGCGCGGAGTGCCTGCGCATGCCGGACGCTCAACGGGAGCAGCGAGAACCCTTCTTCGGTCAAGAATTCCTCACTCATCTCGGGCGCGGCGAGCTTGCCGAGCGAGGCCTTGATCGAGACCTCGGCGACGGTGGCCGCCGACACCAGCACCGTGTTCGCGTCGTCAGCGATCAGCGATCGGTGTGCGGCCGACAGTCTCGGGCTGTCGTCGAGCCACCACAGGAGGATGTGAGTGTCCGCGAGGAGCCTCACTCTCCATACCAATCCCGAAGGTCGTCCTCGGACAGCGTGTCGAAATCGTCGGCGATCTCGATCCGACCTGCCCAGGTGCCCGGAGTGCGTACCGGCTGATCGGGGGTGAACGGGATGAGGCGAGCGACCGGACGGCCGTTCCGGGTGATCGTGAGCCGATCCCCGTGTTCGGCGCGCGCGACGAGCCGTGAGAACTGCGTTTTCGCGGTGTAGACGTTGAACTCGGTGCTGCCCATGGTTCCATCGTACCGACCTTGACCAGACCTGACCAGGTCTCATGGTGATTCCGAGCGTGAGGTGCTGTTGACCTGCCAAGGCGCGCACCTGTCGGTCCGTCGTGATGTGATGTCACCATGACGGTGGTCGAGTGGAATCAGCGTGCCGCCGCGGCGCAGGCCGCGGTGGTCGAGCGGCACCTGCGGCCCGTCTGGGGCGTCCCCGCCACGCGGCTCGGCACGCCCGCCTACCCGGCCTCGCGGCGGGACGCGCTGTTCGTCAGTTGGAACTACTGGTGGCAGGCCCACTTGCTCGACGTGGCCGTGGACGCCTACGTGCGGGACGGCGCACCGTCGACCAGGAAACTGGTGCTGCGGATCGCCCGCGGGCACCGGCTGCGGAACCTGTTGCGCGTCACCAACTCCTACTACGACGACATGGCGTGGATGGGGCTGGCGCTGGAGCGGGCGCAGCGGCACGCGGGCCTGAACGCCTCGCGGCGGCTGCGGGTGCTGCGCGACGAGCTGTACGACGCGTGGGTGCCCGAGGCCGGCGGCGGCATCACCTGGCGCACCAAGGGGCTGTTCCTCAACGCCCCGGCGAACGGTCCGGCGGGCATCTTCCTCGCCCGGATGGGCCGGTTCGAGCGCGCCGAGGAGACCTCGGACTGGCTGCACCGCAGGCTCCTCGACCCGGCCACGGGGCTCATCGACGACGGGGTCGACGGCGACTACGCGGACCCCGAGGGCGGGAAGCGCTACCCGGAGAAGTACTCGTACAACCAGGGCGTCACGATCGGGCTGGACACGGAGCTCTCGTCGGACCTGGCGCCGCGGCACGCCGCCCGCGCCGCCGCGCTCATCGCCGCGGTCGCCGAGCACATGACCGACGGTGGTGTCGTCACCGGCGGCGGCGGGGGCGACGGTGGCCTCTTCAACGGCATCCTCATCCGCTACCTGGCGTTGGCGGCGCTGCAGTTGCGCGGCCCGGGGGCCGACGATGCCCGCGAGGCGGCGGCCGAGATCGTCCTCGCCTCGGCCGAGGCCGCGTGGCACGGCACCCGCGAGATCGACGGGCGGGTCATCTTCTCCGCGGACTGGACCCGCGACGCCCGGATCCCGGGCTCGACGGACACCCCGGCCTACTTCACGGGCGGCACCGTCCGCGGCAGCAGCACCCCCGAGCGCGACCTGTCCGTGCAGATCGGCGGCTGGATGGCCATGGAGGCCGCCGCGGCCTTGGCGCGGAATTGAGAGGATGACTGGGCAGTCTGTTGGAGGATCAGGACACCTCGCCGAGATCCGTGCCGCATGCGAACGCATCGCCGAGGGGCCGGACCGTGGCCGGCGGTGCGACGATGTCCGCGAGGGCTATCGCCGTTACGGGATCGGGAGTCACGTGATCCATTACCGCGAGGGCGATCACGGGGTGGATGTCATCCGAGTTCTCCATCAGCGAATGGATCCGTTGCGCCACCTCTGATCGAGGTGGTGTTCGCTTCCGATCGGCACTCGGATCTTGTCCGGTGCGGACAGCGTGGCCGTACTGGACAGAATCCGAGTGCGAGCAGGAAGAGCGTCGCCTGGATCAGCGATCGCGCCTCGGATCAGTCCTCGCTGAAGACTCCGCCGTCCATCCGCCAGCGCCGCGTCGCGCGCACGGTGTCGAGCATCCGGCGGTCGTGGGTCACCAGGATCACCGTGCCGTCGAAGGACTCGACGGCCTGCTCGAGCTGTTCGATCGCGGGCAGGTCGAGGTGGTTCGTCGGCTCGTCGAGGACGAGGAGGTTCACCCCGCGGGCCTGTAGCAACGCGAGCGCGGCGCGGGTCCGCTCGCCGGGGGAGAGCGACGAGGCGGGGCGCAGCACGTGGTGCCCGCGCAGCCCGAACTTGGCGAGCAGCGTCCGCACGTCGGCGGGCGGCGTCTCCGGCACCTCCGCGCAGAAGGTGTCCAGCAGCGGACCGTCGGACAGGAAGCGCCCGCGGGCCTGGTCGACCTCGCCCACCTCCACCCCGGACCCGAGCGCCACGGTCCCGGCGGACGGCGCGATGCGCCCGAGCAGGAGCCCGAGGAGCGTCGACTTGCCGGCCCCGTTCGGGCCGGTCAGGAGGATCCGGTCGCCGTACTCGACGCTCACGCTCACGGGCCCGACGGTCAGCCCGGGGTACACGACGGTGGCCCCGGATGCGCTCACCACGACGGTGCCGCTCCGCGGGGCCGCGCGGATCGACATCCGCAACTCCCACTCCTTGCGCGGCTCCTCGACCACCTCGAGCCGTTCGATGGCGCGCTCGGTCTGCCGCGCCTTCGAGGCCTGCTTCTCCGTGGACTCGAGGCGCGCCTTCCGGCCGGCCTTGTCGGGGTCCCCGTTCTTCATCTTCCGGCGCGCATTGCGCACGCCGTGCTCCATCCAATTGCGCTGCATCTGCGCGCGGTCCTGCAGGCCCGACAGCTTCCCGGCGTACTCGTCGTACTCCTCGCGGGCGTGCCGGCGCGCGACCTCCCGCTCGACGAGGTACGCCTCGTAGCCGCCGCCGTAAACGCCGATCTGCTGTTGCGCGAGGTCCAGCTCCACGACGGTCGTCACGGTGCGCGCGAGGAACTCGCGGTCGTGCGAGACGAGTACCATCGCCGTCGCGCCCGAGCTCTCCGTGACGAAGCGCTCCAGCAGTTCGAGGCCCGCGAGGTCCAGGTCGTTGGTCGGCTCGTCCAGGAGCAGCACGTCGTACCGGGAGGCCAGCACCGCGGCCAGGCCCGCGCGGGCGGCCTGCCCTCCGGAGAGCCCCGTCATCTCGGCATCGGCGTCGCCGAGCCCGACCTCGTCGAGGATCGAGGCCAGCCGCTGGTCCAGGTCCGCGCCGCCGAGCGCGAGCCACCGGTCCAGCGCGGGCGTGAACCGATCCGAGTCCGGAGCCGGATCGGACTCGGAAGCGAGGGCGAGCGCGGCCGCGTCCATCGCCGCCTGCGCCGCCGCGACGCCCGTGCGCCGAGCGACGAACTGCGCCACCGTCTCCCCGGGCCGTCGTTCGTGCTCCTGCGCGAGGTACCCGACGGACGCGTCCGCGGGGGACAGGTCGACGGTGCCGGACACGTCCGGTCCGCCCTCCGGGCCGATCCCCGCGAGGAGCCCCAGAAGCGTCGACTTCCCCGCGCCGTTCGCGCCGACCAACCCGACCACCTCGCCCGGGGCGATCACGAGGTCGAGTCCGGCGAACAGGGTCCGGTCGGCGTACGCGACGGACAGGTCGCGGGCCGTCAGGACGGTCACCGTCGGGCCACCGGACGTGCGAGCGCGGCCATCAGTCCTCCAGATCGACGGTGACGTTCTGCTTGGACATCTCCCGTCGGTAACCGACGATCCCGATGATCGTGCCGACGACGAGCATGACGATCATCCCGCGCAGGGCCCAGTCCAGGACGAACTTGTAGTCCTTGAGTGCGGAGGACGCGTAGTAGCCCACGAGCAGGAGGAAGGGGGCCCAGATCAGCGAGCCGAGGACCGACGCGAGGGTGAACTTCCGCTTGTCCATCCCGACGGCGCCGGCCACCAGCGGGCACAGGGTCCGGACCCACGGGATCCAGCGGGCGATGAGCACCGAGAAGAAGCCGTGCCGGTCCATCAGCTCCTTGACGCGGTGCAGGTTGTGCGCGTTGAGGTAGCGTCCGTCCTTCTTGGCGAGCACGTGATCGCCCATCTTCACGCCGATCCGGTACCCCACATGGTTGCCGGCGATCGCCGCGAGGAACGCCGCCACCGCGAGGCCCCACACCGACATCGAGGAATGCCCCGTGGTGGCCATCGCGAGGCCGGCGGTGAGGAGCAGGGAGTCGCCGGGGAGGAACAGCCCGATGATGAACGCGCACTCGCAGAAGACGAATCCGGCCACGACGAGCCAGATCATCACCGGCCCGGCTTCCTGGACGAATGCGAGCACGCCGGGGCCTATGCGGCTGCGTCGGTGCGGCGGCCCGCGAGGTACTTCTTCACGGCGCCCAGGGCGATCGGGAGCACCGAGACCAGGACGATCACGATGAAGATGATGTCGATGTGGTTGCGCACGAACTCCACCTTGCCCAGCCACACCCCGAGCAGGAGAATGCCGTCGGCCCAGATGATGGCGCCGATCACCGTCCACATGAAGAACTTGGCGAAGGTCATCTTCGCCGCGCCCGCGGCGAGCGGCGCGAAGGTGCGGACGAACGGGACGAATCGGGCGAGCACCAGCGTGGCCGGGCCGTACTTCTCGAAGAACGCGTGCGACTCGTCGAGGTACTTGGTCTTGAGGAAGCGCGCGTCGGGCTTGAAGAACGCCGAGCCGCCGAACCGACCGATGAAGTACCCGACGACGCCGCCGAGGATCGCCACGATGGGCACCGTGATCAGCAGTACCGGCAGTGACATGGCCTTGCCGGTGTAGGTGGCTTCGCCGACCGCGACCCCGGAGCTGCCGGCGGACGCGAGCAGGCCGGCCACGAAGAGCAGCGAGTCACCGGGGAGCACCGGGAACAGCACGCCGGACTCGATGAACACCACCAGCAGCAGGCCCACCAGGGCGATACCGCCGAAGGCGTTGAGGATGGCCACCGGATCGGTGATGTCCTTGAGGGCGAACGCCTGCATGGTGGTCGAGGCGGCCAGAGTCAGGTCGTTGAGAGGCACGACGACCAGGATACCGGCCGGAGCGCCGGTTCTACTTCAACAGTTCGTCGATGTAGCACCACCGCCACGATTCCCCGGGCTCGAAGCTGCGGATCACGGGGTGGTTCGTCGTCTCGTGGTGCGCGGTCGCGTGCTTGCCCTCGGACGAGTCGCAGCATCCGACGTGCCCGCAGGTCAGGCACAGTCGGAGGGCGACGGGGTTCTGCCCGTCGGCGATGCACTCGAGGCAGGTCTCGCTCAGCGGCACCGGGTCGGCGAAGGCGTCCGAGACGCGGAGATGGTCACACTCCTCGTGCGACCACGGCGGGGTGAGCAGTTCCGCCACGGCGACGCGCTCGCTGCGGACCGCGGACACCGTGAGCATCGCCTCCTCCACGTCGAGATTGCTGAGGACCTGCTCGAGGACCTCGTGGTCGCCCTGGCCCGTGTCGCGCAGCCGCAGCACCTCGTCGCGCTCCGCTCCGATCATCTGCAGCCGGATCTCGCGGACCTGCGCCGCGGGGGTGTTGTGCGCCTCCGGGCCGAGGCGCTCCCAGAACGACCGTTCGCGGGTGATCGCGAGGTCGCGGATCCGGTCGATCACCGGCGCGGGGACCGTGTTCTGCGGACTCGCGGCGATCGTGTCCAGGCGCTCGATCCCGGCCGTGATCGCCGCGCGCATGACCACCGCCTGCTGCAGGGCGTCGGTACGGGCGTTCGGCCCCCGGACCTTGAGCAGTTTGGCCAGCCCCGGCAACGTCGAACCCTGGATCAGCAGACTGCCGGCCACGACGACCATGGCGGCGAACACCAGGACCTCCCGGTCCGGACAGTCGGTCGGGAGGATGAACGCGGCGGCGAGCGTCACGACGCCGCGCATGCCGGCCCAGGAGAGCACCGTCATCTCGCCGGCCGTGAGCCGTTGGCTCCGTTCGTCCACTCGGATCGAGATCAGGGCCGACGGTGCGCACCACACCACCCGCGCGACGATCACCGTCGCCATCACGGCCGCGCAGGTCGTGATGATCAGCGGCCAACCGACCGAGGATCGCGCGGCTCCCTCGAAGATCGTGCGCATCTGCAGGCCGATGAGGAGGAACACGGAGTTCTCCAACAGGAACTGGAGGGTGTTCCAGTTGATCCGCGCCGACATCCGGCCGATCGCGGTCTGATCGGTGGGCGCCTTGTACGCGACGATCAGCCCGGCGACGACCACGGCGACCACGCCCGAGCCGTGGATGTGCTCGGCGGGGAGGTAGGCCAGCCACGGGCTGATCAGGGTGATGCCGGTGGTCAGCACGGGGTCGACGAGGCGGCGCAGCAGGAAACGCAGGATCACCGCGATGACGACGCCCACGAACGCGCCGCCCACCGCGCTCAGCGCGAACGAGCCGAGGACCTGCCAGAACCCGACGGTGCCCGCGATCGCCGCGATGGCGGTGCGGAGAAGCACGATCGAGGTCGCGTCGTTGAACAGCGACTCGCCCTCGAGCAGCGTGGTCACCCGCCGCGGCAGGCCGATCCGGCGTCCGACCGCGGTGGCGGCGACCGCGTCCGGGGGCCCCACGATCGCGCCCAGCGCGAGCCCCGCGGCGAACGGGATGTCGAGCAGCCAGGAGGCCACCGCCCCGACCGCGGCGGCGGTGAACAGCACGAGCCCGACCGACAGCATGCCGATCGGGCGGATGTTCTCCTTGAAGTCGACCAGCGATGCCTTCGACGCGGCCGCGTAGAGCAAGGGCGGCAGCAGACCGAGCAGCACGACGTCGGGATGCAGCGGAACGTCGGGGATCTGCGGGACGAAGGACACGCCGATGCCCACGACCGTCAGCACGAGTGGCGCCGCCAGACCGAATCGATCGCACAGCGCGCTGACCACGAGAACGGTGGCCACGAGCGCGACCAACCCGACTGCGAGCTCCATGGGCGATAGTCTTTCACCTGGAACCGCAGAACCGCTCAGGAGGACACACCATGCCCATCGCAACCCCCGAGGCCTACCGCGAGATGCTCGATCGTGCGCGTGAGGGTGGGTTCGCCTATCCGGCGATCAATTGCACCTCCAGTGAGACGATCAATGCGGCGATCAAGGGTTTCGCCGACGCCGGTAGTGACGGGATCATTCAGTTCTCCACGGGTGGTACGGAGTTCGGGTCGGGTTTGGGTGTCAAGGACATGGTCGTGGGTGCGGTGGCGTTGGCGGAGTTCGCGCATGTGGTGGCGGCGCAGTACGACGTGACGGTGGCGTTGCATACGGATCATTGCCCGAAGGACAAGCTGGATGGTCTGGTGCGGCCGTTGCTGGAGATTTCGGCTGAGCGGGTCCGCAACGGGCAGAATCCGTTGTTCCAGTCGCACATGTGGGACGGTTCGGCGATTCCGTTGGAGGAGAATCTGGAGATCGCGCAGGAGCTGCTGGCCAAGTGTAAGGCGGCGAACATCATCTTGGAGATCGAGATCGGTGTGGTCGGTGGTGAGGAGGACGGTGTCGAGAACGAGATCAACGACAAGTTGTTCACGTCGGATGAGGATTTCGCGAAGACGGTGGATGCGCTGGGGACCGAGGGGTATCTGCTGGCGGCGACGTTCGGGAACGTCCATGGCGTGTACAAGCCGGGGAATGTGAAGTTGCGGCCGTCGGTGCTGGGGGATGGTCAGAGGGTGGCGTCGGAGAAGTTGGGGTTGCCGGCGGGGAGTAAGCCGTTCTCGTTCGTCTTCCACGGTGGTTCGGGGTCGTTGAAGTCGGAGATCGAGGAGTCGTTGTCGTACGGGGTGGTGAAGATGAACGTGGACACCGATACGCAGTACGCGTTCACGCGTCCGGTGGCCGGGCACATGTTCGCCAATTACGACGGTGTGCTCAAGGTCGATGGGGAGGTCGGGAACAAGAAGACCTACGATCCTCGCTCGTATTTGAAGAAGGCCGAGGCGTCGATGGCCGAGCGGGTCGTGGAGGCGTGTAACGACCTGCACTCCGCCGGGAAGTCCACCAGCACCAAGTAGCCGTAGGGAGCCCCGGCCTCAGGCCAGGGCCAGCCCGAGGATCACAGCGAGGACCAGCACGACCATGGCCGCGGCCGCCGCCCACTCCGGGCCGGTGAGTCGCGGCCCCGTGCGTTTCACCGACGGCGCGGGCTGCGGCGCCGCAGGGCGCACCGGTGCGACGGAGTGCGCTGGTGCCGCCGGGCGCACCTGGGCCGCCGGTCGTGCCTGCGGCTGCGGCGCGGGTTGCGCCTGGGCCGCCGGGTGCGGGGCCGGGGCCGCCGATCGCGGCTGCCCGGGATGGCCGTGCTGATGGTGCGGCCGGGGCGCCATCTGGTGCGGGGCCGCCATGGGCGGCGTGGCGGTGCGACGAGGCGGAGCGACCCGTCCAGCGCCCCGCGCGATCCGGTCGGTGCGCGGCGCGGGCGGGTTCGCGACCTCGGAGTACGCGAGCTTCGGTTCCGACGGTGCCGAGGCGGGCTTGAGCGGCTTCCCGTTCCGGAGCGTCGGCTCCTCGGACGGCGAGGTCATCGCGTACCGACGCGGGTGCACACCTTCCAGGCGTCCCCGTCCTTCTCCAGTGACAGCGTGTGGTTGACCTTCGCGCTGGGGTTCCCGGCGTAGTGCACCTCGACCTGGACCTCGGCGCGGTCGCCGCGCACGTCCACGGCCTGCAGGCCGTCGAGCTCCGGGAGCAGACCGTCGGCCTTGGCGTTGTCGTACACGCGCTGCCACTGGCCGTCGCCGATGCCGTCGTAGTAGGTCTTGGCGCCGCCACAGGTCTGCGCGCGCAGCGCGGTCAGGTCGCCCCGGTTCACGGCCCCCACGAACGAGGTGGTCGCGTTCGCCGCAGCCTGCCGGGGATCGCCCGACGTGTCCGAACCCGAACCCGAATTCGGAACCACGAGCAGCACGATCGCCACCACCGCCGCGATCACCACAACCACGGCCGCGATGATCCACTTCAGCTTTCCGCCGCCCGTGCGCTCGTCACCCCGCGGGGGAGTCGTCTGCGGGCCGGCCGGGGCGATGTACTCCGGTGATTGCCGAGCGACCGGCGTCTCCGGGGCGGGAGCGGCAGCAGCGTCGTTCGGCGCGGCCGGCGGAGCGGGCGGGGTCGGCAGCGGTGCCAGCGGCAGCGCCTCGGTCGCCGGAGTCGCGTCCGGCAGCTCGTTCTGCTCGGTGTCGATGATCGCCTGGTCCGGGCGCGTCGCGACGGGCAGGACCGTGGTGGACGCGTCGTCCTCGTCGGTGGTCGTGTCGGGCTCGGGAGCCTCGTCTTTCAGGGAGTCGCCCGACGGTGCGCCGTCGGTGGCCTCGTCGGCCGCCCCGCCCGCGAGGTCGGCGTCGGTCTCGTCCGCGTCGAGATCGTCCTCGTCACCCGACACGGCACGGTCGTCCGGATCGGCGGAGTCGACCTCGTCGGTAGCGGAATCCGCCTCCTCGTCAACGGTTTCCGAGTCCGATTCCTCAGCCTCATCGGTCGAGGCGGCCACGACGCCCACGGCTCCCACGGCGACCGCAGCAGCGGCGACGCCGGCGCCGGCAGCGCCGACGCCGGCCTCGTGCTCTGCGTCCTGCGGCGCTGCTGCGTCTTCCGGCGGGTCCTCGGCCGCGCTCCCGCCGTCGATGTCGGCCGACGCCTCGTCCGGCTCCGCGGACGCCTTGTCCGGCTCCGCGGAGGCGTCCGTCGGTGCCTCCGCGTGCACGTCCTCACCGTCCGGTGCCTCGGGGCTCTCCGCCTCGTCGGGCTCCACGACCTCGGTGTCCGCGGTGACGGCTTCCGCATCGCTTGCGTCGTCCGCGGTGACGGCTTCCGCATCGCCTGCATCGTCCGCGCCGCCGGTCTGCGGCGCGTCGGCCGTCTCAGCCTCGTCGCTCTCGACCTCGTCCGCAGTCGATCCTGCGGCCTCGGCCTCGGCCTCCGTAGCGACGCCCTGGGTCACGGCGTCATCGGCCGGCGCCCCATCCGCCGCCGCGGTGCCGGCCGGCACGGCGAACGCGGTGGTCTTCGCGGCGCTGGGCCGCACGGCGACGGGGAGAACGGTGGTCTCGGCGTCGGCGCCCTCGGGGACGGGCGGTGTGGTCACCACGGGACCCACCGTGCGCAAGGGCGACGCGGCGACCTCGCCGCTCGCGTCCGCATCGGAGGTGTCGTCCTCCGGGATCTCGTCCCCCGAGTCCTGGCCCTTCGTCGGGGCGTCATCGGCACCGTCGGCCGGTTCGGTGCCCGGACGGACGGCGACGGGCAGCACTCGGGTCTCCGCCTCGGACGGAGCGTCGCCCTCCGGGGCGGGGACAGCACCGTCGACGGGGAGCGCGGTGGTCTCCGCCTCACTGGGGGCGGTCGACGGTGCGGTGCCGACGAGCTGCGCGAGGGAGTCGGAGTGGGAGGGCGTCACGGCGTCGGCCGGCGCGCTGCCGAGCGTGCCGGCGGTGTCGCCGTGGTCGTGCAGCGGTGCCGCGGGCCAGGACGCGAGCCGTCCGCGCAGGTCGCGCAGCCGCGACAGGGGCCCCCGGTTGTCATCCCGCGCCATAGATCCCGCCATCCCCTCGTTCGTCTGCTCGGCCGCACCCGCGGCGGCGCGCCGCACACGGATCACCTGACAGACTAGCCGTCCGCAGCTGGACGGACCGGGCCGTGGCCGCGGCGATGCACGTCCCGGACCTCAGGTGCTCGCCGCGTGGAACACTGGAGTGCATGACGTCGTTCGGAGATCTGCTCGGTCCGCCCCCGGTTCTGCTCGACCTCGACGAGGAGCCGGAACTCCAGCTGAATCAGGGACGCGCAGCCGCCGAGGTGGCTGCGGACTTCCCGAGCTCGTCGCTGGCGTGGGCGACCCTCGCGGAGGCCGCGCTCGACGCGGATCAGGCGGTCACGGCCTACGCCTACGCCCGCACCGGGTACCACCGCGGCCTGGACCAGTTGCGCCGTCAGGGCTGGCGCGGTTTCGGCCCGGTGCCCTACAGCCACGAGAACAACCGCGGCTTCCTCCGCGCCGTCGCCGCGTTGGCCCGTGCCGCGCAGGCGATCGGTGAGGAAGACGAGTACCTGCGCTGCCTCGACCTGGTGAACGATTGTGACCCCGAAGCCGCGGGCGCTCTCGGACTCGGCGCGTAGGCGCCTGCTGCGGCGGCACGACGCGCTGCCGCAGACGATCCAGCGCCGGACCAAACGGCTCTGGAACGCGAAACTGCCGGTCCTGCAGTGCGCGGTCGCGGCGGCCGTCGCCTGGTTCATCGCGAACGACCTGATCGGGCACGTCTCGCCCTTCTTCGCGCCGATCGCGGCGATCATCTCGCTGGGGCTCTCGCTGCAGCAGCGGCTGCGGCGATCCCTGGAACTGGTCGGCGGTGTCACCCTCGGCATCGGTGTCGGCGATCTGCTGATCAGCGCGATCGGCACCGGTCCGTGGCAACTGGGCCTGGTCGTCGCCATCGCGATGTCGGTCGCGCTCCTGGCCGACCGCGGGCCGCTGGTGCCGATGCAGGCGGCGTCGTCGGCGGTGCTCGTCGCGACGCTCCTTCCGCCGGGGTCGACGGGCGGCTGGACCCGGATGCTCGACGCGCTCATCGGCGGCCTGGTCGGCGTGGTGATCGCCGCGATCATCCCGAACAGCCCGGCCCGGCGGCCCCGCAAGGACGCCGCGAAGGTGCTGGACACGATGCGACGGGTCGTGGCGTCGATCGCCGCGGGCCTGACCGACCGCGACATCTCGTCCCTGGAGTGGGCCCTGGAGACGGCCCGGGCGACCCAGCCGGACCTGGACCAGCTCTCGGCGGACTTGGCGGGCGGTCTGGAGATCACGAAGGTCTCGCCGATGTTCTGGAGCTCGCGGCCGCGGATGGACAAGCTGCAGGCGATCGCGGATCCGCTCGACAACGCCGTCCGCAACGTGCGGGTCATGTCGCGCCGGGCGGTCGCGTCGAATCAGAACGGCGAGCGGATCGACGCGGACCTGGTCCGGGAGATCGGCCGGTTGGCGGAGTCCTTCAAGATCCTGCGCGACGTGGTTCTGGCCGAGCCCGGCGCGCAGCCCGATCAGGCCGAGGCGGCGCGGGTCCTGCGCTCGGCGGCGCGGCGCGCGAACAAGCTGCCCATGCACGACGACATGGCGGACAGCGACTCGCTCAACGAGGTGATGATCTACGGCCAGCTGCGCTCGACCATCGTCGACCTGCTGCAGGTGGCGGGCCTGTCGCGGACCTCGGCCGTCGCGCAGATGCACGACGTGCCGAAGAAGTTCCCGGGCGTCAGCTGATGAGCAGCCAGTCGTCCGTGTTGCGGTAGAAGGTCGCGCGGGTCACGACGCTGGGGTCGGTGCGGCCGTCACGGGTCACCACCAGCTCGAGCCCGCCGGTCTGCGCGGCGCGGCCGGTCAGCCATTTGCGGCGCAGGCCCTTCCCGAGCCGGGCACGCACGCCGTCGCCCTCGCCGGTCGGCTCGACGATCACGGCCTTCGCCTGGCCGGTGAACAGCTTCTCCGAGTCGACGAAGGTCTCCCCGGTCAGCGGCCCACCGTCGGGGCCGGTGATCTTCGCCTTGCCGACGAGCACGAACCCGCGGTCGTCGCGGATCAGCGGCACGGAGCGCGGAGTGCCGGTCAGGGGGTCGCCGGGCGGGTAGATCGCCGAGGCGTGCGAGTTCTCGGTGGGCGTGTACGCCACCTCCACGTCGAGCCGTTCCGATGCCATCAGCCGGGCGATCACCGCCGCGAGCAGGTCGTCGGGACCTGCGACCACGATCCGTCGGGGGAAGGTCAGCTTCTGCTTCAGTTCCGCCTTGGCCGAGTCGAGGTCGACGGTGATCGTTTCGAGGTCGCGGAGGCTGCCCGGGATACGGACATCGGGGGCGCGCACCACGACGGTGCTCTGGGTCACGGAGCTCACCGCACCTACTGTAAGGTTGCGGCACGGCTCGACGTTATCCAGGTGAATCTTCGAGGAGTGCGGGCCGGAAGGAGATCGTCCATGCCTGCGATCGTGCTGATCGGCGCCCAGTGGGGCGATGAGGGTAAGGGGAAGGCCACCGATCTGCTGGGGGAGAAGCTCCAGTGGGTGGTCCGCTACCAGGGCGGCAACAACGCCGGCCACACCGTCGTCCTCCCGAACGGCGACAAGTTCGCACTGCACCTCATCCCGTCGGGCATTCTGACGCCCGGTGTGAAGAACGTCATCGGCAACGGCGTCGTGGTGGACCCGTCGGTCCTGCTCGCCGAGCTCGACGGTCTCGAGGCCCGCGACGTCGACACCTCGAACCTGCTGCTCTCGGCCGACGCGCACCTGCTGATGCCCTACCACGTGGCGATCGACAAGGTCACCGAGCGCTTCCTCGGCAACAAGAAGATCGGCACCACCGGCCGCGGTATCGGCCCGTGTTACCAGGACAAGATCGCCCGCGTCGGCGTCCGCGCGCAGGACGTGCTGGACGAGTCGATCCTCACGCAGAAGGTCGAGGCGGCCCTGGAGTTCAAGAACCAGGTGCTGACCAAGATCTACAACCGGCGCGCGCTCGACCCGCGCCAGGTGGTCGACGAGACCCTCGAGCTCGCGGAGAGCTTCAAGCACCGCATCGCCGACACGCGCCTCGAGCTCAATCTCGCGCTGGAGCGGGGCGAGACCATCCTCCTGGAGGGCTCGCAGGGCACGCTCCTCGACGTCGACCACGGCACCTACCCGTACGTGACCTCGTCGAACCCGACCTCGGGCGGCGCGTCGGTGGGCTCGGGCATCGGCCCCACCCGCATCACGACGGTGCTGGGCATCCTCAAGGCCTACACCACCCGCGTCGGCTCGGGCCCGTTCCCGACGGAGCTCTTCGACGAATGGGGCGAGTACCTCGCCAAGCACGGCGGCGAGGTCGGCGTCACCACCGGCCGCGCCCGTCGCTGCGGCTGGTTCGACGCTGTGATCGCTCGCTACGCGACCCGCGTGAACGGCATCACCGACTACTTCCTCACCAAGCTGGACGTGCTCAGCTCCATCGAGAACGTGCCGATCTGCGTGGCCTACGAGATCGACGGTGTGCGGTACGACGAGATGCCGCCCAACCAGACCGACTTCCACCACGCCACGCCGATCTACGAGACGATGCCGGGCTGGTGGGAGGACATCTCCGAGTGCCGCACGTTCGAGGATCTGCCGCAGAACGCGCAGAACTACGTGCTGCGGCTCGAGGAGCTCTCCGGTGCGCGCATCTCCTGCATCGGTGTCGGCCCGGGCCGCGACGAGACGATCGTCCGGCACGCCATCGTCTGACCTCAGGCCCCCGGCGCGGGTGTCGGGGTCGACGGTGCCGCGCTCGGCGTCGTCGGCACCTCGCTCGGCGAGGTGCGTGGATGCACGGTCACCGTCCGGCGTTCGGGCGATCCGTGCCGATGCGGCTGCGCGCCGCCGGGGCGATTCTGGTGCATCGAGTGGCCGCCGTGGTGGTCGGTGGCTTCGCTGACCCAGTAGCCGGCGGTGAAGCTCACGCCCGCGATGCCGACGAGCCCCAGCACCACGCCCCCGATGAGCAGCCCGCGCGACGGCCCGGAGCCGCTCGGAGCGAGGGGCGGCGTGGGCTCCGGGTTCGACGGTGCCGCCGCGGAGACTTCCGGGATCGGGGCGGTGGCCTGGGCCGGTTCGCCGCTCTCGGGCTGGGACGGGGTGGTGTGCTCGGTCATCGGGTGCTCGTTCCGGTTCGGTGCGGTCCTGCGGACCGCGCGTGGATCCGATCATGAGCGGCTCCGCTGGGGATCGGGTGTCAATCGCCTGCGAGGTCGGTTCGTTCCGCTCCGGACTGATGGGCGGCCTGTGCCCCGCGCCCACACGCGCGTGGACCTGCTCAGCGCAGCGAGGGATCCGTCGCCCGCACGGCCTGCACTTCGCCCATCGACGGTGCATACGCGCCGGCGCGGCTCACGGTGAGCGCGGAGGTGATCACGGCGCGGTGCAATGCGGGCTGGACATCGCTCCACTGGGCCGCCCGGAGCCGTCGGGCGGCGTACCGCGAGCCGAGGTACCCGGCGTCCAGGAGGCCGGAGACCAGCCCTGCCATGAAGGAGTCGCCGGCCCCGACGGTATCGTCCACCTCGACGGTCAGCTGGTCCACGTGCAGCATGTCGCGGTTCCCGGCGAGGAGGGCGTACGCGCCCCACGGCCCGCGGGTCACCACGACCATGGCGGGCCCCGCCGCGATCCAACGGCGCATGACGTCCTCGACCGGCTCGTCGGGGTGCAGCCAGGCGATGTCCTCGTCGCTGGCCTTGACCACGTCGGACAAGCCGATCATCTCCGTCACCCGCGGCAGCACCTGCGCGGGCGTGCCCATCAGTGCGGGCCGGATGTTGGGGTCGTAGGAGACGGTGGCGTGGTCGCGGATGCGCGAGACCACGTCGAACACGCCGTCGGCGCCGGGTGCCAGTGTCGCGGCGAAGCTGCCGGTGTGCAGGTGGCCGTAGCGCTCGAGGTCGGCGATGGGCGGCACTTCCCAGGTGAGGTCGAATTCGTAGGTCGCGCGGCCCTCGGCGTCGACGTGCGCGTAGGCGAGGGCCGTGTTCGGGGCGCCGTCGGACCCGGGAACGATGTCGACGCCCGCCCGGGCCGCCGTCTCGGCGATGCGGTAGCCGCGAACGTCGCGCCCCCACCACGAGAGGATCGAGGTCGGGTCGCTCAGTGAGGCGAGCCCGCACGCCACGTTGAACAGGCTGCCGCCCACGTGCTCGGTGGGGTCGGCACCGTCGCGCAGCACCACGTCGACGAGTGCCTCGCCCAGGCACAGCGTGCGGTCGGTCATCTCAATGTCCCTTCGGCGCAAGCGGATCGGTGGAGCCCACGGAATCCACCTCGAGCCCCAGCCGTTCGGCCATCTCCTCGAGCGGAATGCCCTTGGTCTCGGGCATAACCTTTATCGCCCACAGCAACTGCAGCACCATGAACCCGAAGAAGATGGAGAAGGCGACGCCGCCGCCGAACGCCCCGATGATCGGCGGGAAGGCGAAACTCGTGATGGCGGCCCACACCCAGTGCGTGAGGCTGCCGAGCGCCTGCCCGCGACCGCGGATGCTGTTGGGGAAGATCTCCGACAGGAACACCCAGATCACGGCACCCTGGCCGAAGGCGTGCGAGGCGATGAAGACCATCAACCCCAGCAGGACCAGGATCGACGACGTGCTGTCGAACGAGCGGTCGCCGCTCTCGTAGTAGAACATCACGGCGGCCATGAAACCGAGGGAGACCAGGTACCCCACCGACCCGATGAGCATCAGCCGGCGGCGGCCGAGCCGGTCGATCACCGTGAGCGCGGCCATCGTCGCGATCAGGTTCATCACGCCGACCGCGACCGACATCAGGTACGCCGCATTGGTGCTCGCGCCGGCGTCCTGCATCACGCGCGGCGCGTAGTAGAGGATCGCGTTGATGCCGGACATCTGGTTGAAGAAGGCGATCGCGACGGCCAGCAGGATCACCTTGCGATGACCGCGGGTGTAGAACCGCGTCTTCGCCTGTCCTTGTTCGGCGGCGAGCGATTCCTCGATCTCCGCCATCTGCGCGTCGGCTTCGGCCGTCGTCGAGCACAGTCGCTCGGAGGTGGCCCGCGCCGCGGCGAGATCCCCGTGCCCGGCGAGCCACCGGGGCGTCTCCGGCACCGTCGGGAGCATGACCAGGAACAACACTGCCGGCACGAGCATCACGCCGAGCATCCAGCGCCAGGAGTTCGCATCGTCGCCCAGGATCGTGCGGATGACGGCGTTCGACGCGTACGCCACCAGGATGCCCAGCACGATGTTGAACTGCACCAGCCCGACGAGCCTGCCGCGGAACTTCGGGGGCGCGATCTCAGCCGTGTAGATCGGGGCGCACACGCTCGACGCGCCGATGCCGAGCCCGCCGAGGAACCGGAACGCCTGGAGCACCTCGACCGACGACGTGGGCGCGAGTGCGCACCCGACGGCGCTGACGACGTACAGCACGCCGATCGCGTACAGCACCTTCTTGCGCCCGAAGACGTCCGCGAGCCTGCCGGTGACGAGTGCGCCGACGATGGTGCCGATGAGCGCGGTGGTCACGGTGAAGCCGAGAGCCGGGTCGGACAGGTGGAACTGCTCCTGGATCTGCTTCTCGGCGCCGGAGATCACCGCCGTGTCGAAGCCGAAGATGAGCCCACCGGTAGCGGCGACGACAGCGCTCCTGATCACGAGGGCTTTCATGCGTCCGAACACTGGCACGGTTGCTCGCGGCTCGGGTGAGAACGAATGAAACGCTCACCACCACAGAACGATCGGAAACAAACACGAATCGACGGGTCGGCGGCCGCACCGAAAGGCGTGCGGGTTTGCCAGAATGGACCTCATGACGAACCTCAGCGAGACCGGTGGCAACCCGCGGATCGGCACGGCGCTCACCCCCGGCGCCACCAAGGCACTGCTGCTGGGGTCGGGGGAGTTGGGCAAGGAGGTGGTGATCGCCTTCCAGCGCCTCGGCGTGGAGACGATCGCCGTCGACCGCTACGCCGACGCGCCGGCGATGCAGGTCGCGCACCGCAGCCACGTCATCGACATGACCGACGCCGCGGCGGTCCGCCGGGTCATCGAGGAGGAGAAGCCGGACTTCGTCGTTCCGGAGATCGAGGCCCTCGCCACCGACGCCCTGGTCGCGGTCGACGAGGACGGGCTCGCCGAGGTGATCCCGACCGCGCGGGCCGTGTCTCTGACGATGAACCGGGAGGGGATCCGCAAGCTCGCCGCGGAGGAACTGGGCCTGCCGTGCTCGCCGTACGCCTTCGCCTCGTCGCTCGACGAGGTGCGCGCCGGCACCCGGGAGGTCGGCTTCCCGTGCGTGATCAAGCCCGTGATGTCCAGCTCGGGCAAGGGACAGTCCGTGGTCCGGTCGGCGGAAGAGCTGGAGGCCGCGTGGGAGTACGCGGTCGAGGGGGCCCGGGTGCGCAACGAACGGGTCATCGTCGAGGGCTTCGTCGACTTCGACTACGAGATCACGCTGCTCACGGTGCGCGTGTACGACGCCGAGCGGGGCAAGGTGGTCACCCGGTTCTGCGAGCCGATCGGGCACCGGCAGTCCGACGGTGACTACGTCGAGTCGTGGCAGCCGCAGGCGATGAGCCAGTCCGCGTACGACGCGGCCACCTCGGTCGCGGGCCGGATCGCCACTGCGCTCGGCGACGGTGGTACCGGTGGCCGCGGCGTGTTCGGCGTGGAGTTGTTCGTCAAGGGCGACGACGTGTACTTCTCGGAGGTCTCGCCGCGCCCGCACGACACCGGTCTCGTGACGCTCGGTTCGCAGCGGCTCTCGGAGTTCGAGTTGCACGCCCGCGCGATCCTCGGTCTGCCCGTGGACACTTCACTGATGTCGCCTGCGGCGTCCGCGGTCATCTACGGCACGAAGGACAGCAGCTCCGTCGCTTTCGACAGCGTCGCCCGCGCCCTCGACGTGCCGGAGAGCGACCTGCGCCTGTTCGGCAAGCCGCGGGGCTACGCCAAGCGCCGGCTCGGCGTCGCGGTGGCTACCGCGGACACCGTCGAGGTCGCCCGGGCGAACGCCGCGGAGGCTGCGGGGCGCGTCGTCGTCGTGGACAGCACCGACCCGCTGGAGCAGGGCGCGCCGGAGACCACCGCCGTGCCGGTGCAGCGACCGCAACAGGCCGAGGACCTCTCGACCCGCGCGATGCCGGTGCAGCGTCCGGTTCCTCAGGGCCCGCCGTCACAGGGGCCGGGCCAGCCGCCGCGCGTCGCGCCGCCGCAGCAGGGGTCCGGGCAACCGGGACCCGGGCAGCCGCCGTCGCTGAGCAAGCCCGCACCGCACCAGGTGCCGCCGGGACGCGAGCCCGTCCCGCCGGCCCCGCCCACCTCCGCCTCGCCGGTGATTCCGCCCGCCGCCGCTCGTCCGGCGCCGCCCGCGCCGCCGAAACAGGGCGCACCGGGTGGCCGCCCGGAGCCGACGGGACAGCGCCCCGCCGCGCCGCGACCGATCCAGCCGGCGTCCCGCCAGCCCTCGAATCAGCCGCCCGCGCAGCAGAACCCGCAGTCGCCGGAGGAGTACGACCACAACCCGCCCACCTCGCTGGGGCTGCCGCCGCAGCGCCCCGATCAGGGCTAGCGAGCACGATCGTTGCCCCGTCAGCGGCGGTCGAGCCAGTAGGCCTGCGACTTGATCCGATCCTTGGGCAGGCCGAGGTCCCGCTTCGCGGCTCGGGTGATCTCGCGCGTCGCCCTCGTCTCGGCGACGACGAACAGGAAGGCGTCGGACGGGATCCCGGCCGCGACGACCGCCGATACCAGTGCCGCGCCGTGGTTTTCGCGTGCGATCCACGTGACCTGGTCGGCCCGTACCGGAAGGTCGCGTTCACCGTCGTGCTGATACTCGAGGAAGACGCGGCACGGAACCGGTGCGGTGTCCAGGATGCTGTTGATCGCGGGGATCGACGCGGTGTCGCCCACCAGGACGTACTCCGACGGTGCCGGACCCTCGGGGATGGTCAGATCGGCGCCCATCATGGTGGCCGCGATGCGATCGCCGGGCGCGGCGTCGAGGGCCCAGCGCGGCGCGGGACCGTCGTGGATCGCGAACTCGATGGTGAACGCCGAGCTCTCCGGCTCGATGATCGTGTAGCCGCGCTGCGCGAGGTCGCCGTCATTCTCGTCAGTCGTCGCGGTGCCGCTCTTCGGGATCCAGAGCCGCACCCACATGGTCGGAAACCAGGGGTTGCGCTGTAGGAACGGGCCGCCGTCGAAGCGCACGCGGTGGTAGTGCTCGGTGACGGCCTCCGTCGACAGCACCGTGAACACGTAGTCATCCGCCCGCATGGCCTTGAGAATCAGGCCGGTCACTCCTCTACCCATGAAATGAGGCTACCCTAAGTAGTCTGCTCCGCCCACGTACGTCGTGTGGCCCGACCGTGCGTCGGACTCGACGGCGTCGGCGATCGCCGACGCGAATTCGTCGATCGTGGGGAGTGGTCCGTGCGCGCGCCGAGCCTCCACCGCGGCGGGATCGCGGCGCTCCAGGAGGCGAACCACGATGGTGCCGTCGATCATGTCGCCCGAGACGACGCGGAGGTTTATGCCACTCGTCGCCGCCAGCTCGCGCAGTGCCTGTTCACCTGCGAGCTTGCTCGCCGCGATAGGCTCGTAGCCCGCGGGTACGGCGTGCGTGCGGGAGAAGTGCGCCTGATGGCTCGTCACGAAGACCACGCGACCGCCGGGGGAGAGGCGCTCCGCGGCGGCTCGTGCGGCCGCGACCTGCGCGTCGCGGTTCAGGCGCATCGCATAGCCCTCGTCCGCGCCCAGTTCCAGGCCGCCGGAGGCGTTGAGGACCACCGCGTCGAGTCGCCCGAACTCGGCGATCGCGGCGTCGAACAGAACTGATGGGCCGTGCTCGGCGGTGACATCGGCGCCGACCGCGATCGCGCGCCCGCCCGCGGCGCGGACCCGCTCGCACACCTGCTCCGCGCGGCGAACCTTTTCGCGGTAGTTCACGACCACGTCGTGTCCGCGGGCGCCGAGCGCCACCGCCGTCTCCGCACCCGATCCGCGGGATGCGCCCGTCACGACCACACCAGCCACTGTCGACCTCCATGCTTCTGATTTCGAACTGCAGCCAGCATGGCGCTTCGAATTCAGAAGCGCAAGTAGGCTCGGGCTGTGTCAGTGCGCGATGTGGTGCCCCAGCGGCGCGAGGAATCGGAGCCCGACGAGGTGCTGGCGGCCATGGAGCTGCTGGGCCAGCGCTGGGTGCTGCGCATCGTCTGGGAGCTCGAGCCGGGATCGCTCGGCTTCCTCGAATTGCGTAGGCGCATGGGCAATTGCAGCTCGAGCGTGCTCGCGACCCGGCTCGCGCACTTGGTCGAGAAGGGGATCGCCCGCAAGCTCCCGGACAAGCAGTACGAACTCACGTCGCGCGGCGAAGCGCTCGGCCGGGCGCTGTGGCCGGTCTGGGATTGGGCTCGGGAGTAGCGCACACACCTGCGAGCTGGAGTCGTCTCGTTGACCCTCGCTCGTAGGGACACGGCGTCGCCTACGATGTTGCGCATGCAGAATCGGAGGATTCGGACGTCTCGTATCGCTGCCGCGGCCGCGGCAGCTGCCCTGGCTCTGCCGGTGTTCGTTGCTGTGGGCTCGGCGAGCGCTGATCCGTCGCAGCCGGAATGCCGGATGTTCGAGACCAAGCCCGGCTACGAGTGTCGATTCGGGAAGTGGGAGCGCGACGTCACGCCGCCCTATCCGGGGAAGTCCTGCTCGATCGGCGAGACCGCCCAGCCGCTCCAGCGACTCACCTGTTCCGGTGGGATCTGGATCGTCAAGCCCGCAGACCCTAACGGCGAGAAGTGCACCGCGGTCGGCGCTCAGCGCGTCGGGCCGACCGGGCTGCAGACCTGCACGCACGGGCCTTACGGATTCACCTGGGAGTGAAGCGTCGCCAGCCGGTTGCGAACGACGAGGACGCGCACCACGACGGTGACCGTCACCGCGACCCGCACCAGGACCGCGGCGGACGCAGTCGCGCGGATGGCCACCGACCCGGCCGACGGTCCGGTGCTCACCGCGCGACCGAATTAGAATCATCGTGAGCGAAAAGTGCCGCCGCCCCGAAAATCGGGACGGCGGCACAACGCTTTTCCGGGGGTGCTCGGGGCGGAGCCCCCGGGGGAACTAGTCCTGCGCGACCTTGCCCGGCTCCGACGCGGCGAGCATGTCGTCGCGCTCGACGACCTTCACACGCTCGCGGCCCTCGGCCTCACCGAGGCTGCGCTCGTGCTCGTCGAGGCGGTACCAGCCGTCCCACGTGGTGTACGGGGTCCGGTGGTCGTCGAGCCAGTTCGTGACGCCCTCGGTCGACGGGTCCGACGGGGCGTTCAGCTTGCCGGCGTGGAAGTCCTCGAGCAGGCAGGCGATGGTCTCGTTGGCGTCGCCCTTGGTGTGGCCGATGAGGCCGACGGGTCCGCGCTTGATCCACCCGGTGGTGTAGACGCCGGTGATGTGCTGACCTGCGTCGATGACGCGGCCGGCCTCGTTGGGGATGACGCCGGCCTGGTCGTCGAAGGGGATCTCGGGCAGGTCGTTCGAGAGGTAGCCGACGGCGCGGTAGACGGCGCCGATCTCCCAGTCGGTGAACTTCCCGGTGCCGCGCACGTTGCCGGTGCCGTCCAGCTCGGTGCGCTCGGTGCGCAGGCCCGTGACCTTGCCGTTCTCGCCCAGGATCTCGACCGGCGACTCGAAGAGGTGGATGAACAGCTTGTGCGGGCGGTCGTTGGGCTCGCGGATCGCGTAGTTCTCGAGGATCGTGGCCACCTGGTCGGTGATCTTCGACTCGCGACGGGCCTTGGCCGAGCCCTCGTCGTATTCGATGTCCTCGGGGTTCACGACGACCTCGATGGTCTGCGAGTGGTCGAGCTCCTTGAGCTCGAGCGGCGTGAACTTCACCTGCGCGGGGCCGCGACGTCCGAAGACGTGCACCTCCTTGGCCTTGTTGACCTTGAGGCCCTCGTAGACGTTCGGCGGGATCTCGGTCGGGAGCAGCTCGTCAGCGGTCTTGGCCAGCACGCGCGCCACGTCCAGGCCCACGTTGCCGACGCCCAGGACGGCCACCTTCTCCTCGGTCAGCGGCCACTCGCGGGAGAAGTCCGGATGCCCGTCGTACCAGGCCACGAACTCGGCGGCGCCGTAGCTGCCGTCCAGGTCGATGCCGGGGATCTCCAGGTTGCGGTCGGCGACGGCGCCGGTGGAGAAGATCACCGCGTCGTAGTGGCGGCGCACGTCCTCGAGGGTGAAGTCCTTGCCGAAGTCCAGGTTGCCGAGCAGCCTGACCTGGGGCTTGTCGAGCACCTTGTGCAGCGCGGTGATGATGCCCTTGATGCGGGGGTGATCCGGGGCGACGCCGTACCGGATCAGGCCGAACGGTGCGGGCATCTTCTCGAAGAGATCGATGCTCACGCCCGGGTCCTTCGCCTCGTCGGACTTCATGAGGGCGTCCGCCGCGTAGATGCCTGCGGGGCCCGCGCCCACGATCGCTACGCGCAACGGTCGGTTCTGTTCGGTCATGTGAAGTCGGCTACCTTTGTCTGCATACGCGGTTGAAGTCCCCACCAGGTTAGTGCGGACTTATCGACCGTTCCTAGTGCGGGTGGTTCATTTCACCCGGCCAGGCACTGGAACACGTTCTAGTAGCAGAGGGTAGAGACTTCAGTGAGCGCAGACAAGAGCCCCGCCGATCCGGCGCCCGACCGCGGCACTACAGCCACTCCGTTCCTGATCGCCCTCGTGGTCGCGGTTCTGGTGATCGGCGGCATCATCGGCTGGAACGTCCTGCGGCCCGACCCGCTCAGCGACGAGGCGAAGGTGCAGCGCACCATCGGCCAGTACTACGGCGCGCTGAACAAGGGCCGCTACTCGGACCTCGTCGCCAACACCTGCGCCAAGGACCGGGCCGCCGCCGATTTCCCGAAGGAGGCCGGGTTCGTCGACGCGCGGAAGGCCGCCGTCGAGAAGGACGGCGAGGCGAAGCTCGACGAGAAGGACGTCAAGGACCTCACCGTCACCGGCGACGCCGCGACCGCGCAGCTCATCGTCCGGTACGAGAAGGCCGGCGAGCGCACCGAGCAGGCGAAGTTCGTCCGCGAGGACGGCGCGTGGAAGAAGTGCTCATGACCTACGCCGGAGACCTGACGCCCCGCGAGGCCTGGGAGCTGCTGCAAACCGAACCGGCCGCGATCCTCGTCGACTGCCGTACCGAAGCGGAGTGGAACTACGTCGGCATCCCCGAGCTCTCGCAGGTCGGGCGCCATCCGGTGCTCGTCGAGTGGCAGCGCTATCCCGACGGTGCGCTCAACCCCCGGTTCGTCGACGAGCTGCGCGCCAAGGGCGTCACCGACGACGTGCCCGTCGTCTTCCTCTGCCGCTCCGGGCACCGCTCGATCGGCGCCGCGGAGACGGCCACCGCAGCGGGTGTCGCGCGCGCGTACAACGTGCTCGACGGGTTCGAAGGCGCGGTCGACGCGTTCGGGCATCGCGGCGGCGCGGGATGGCGCGCCGAAGGGCTGCCCTGGCGGCAGTTCTAGACTTCGGGCATGGAGTTCAGCGACCTGCCCGAGGGTCTTTCGCCCGAGACCTACGCCGTCCGAGGCGGCGTCCTGCGCACGAACTACGAGGAGACGTCCGAGGCGCTGTTCCTCAACTCGGGCTACACCTACGAGAGCGCCGAGGCCGCCGAGGCGGCGTTCAACGGCGACATCGACCGGTTCGTCTACTCGCGGTACGGCAACCCGACGGTGGCCATGTTCCAGGAGCGTCTCCGTCTTCTGGAGGGCGCGGAGGCGTGCTTCGCCACGGCCTCCGGCATGTCCGCGGTGTTCACCGCGCTCGGCGCGCTGCTCAAGGCCGGCGACAGGCTTGTCGCCGCACGGTCGCTGTTCGGCTCCTGCTACGTCGTCTGCAACGAGATCCTGCCGCGGTGGGGCGTCGAGACCGTCTTCGTCGACGGCGAGGACCTCGCCCAGTGGGGGGAGGCGCTCAGCGTCCCCACCCAGGCCGTCTTCTTCGAGACCCCGGCGAACCCCATGCAGGGCCTCGTCGACGTGCGTGCCGTCGCCGATCTCGCGCACGCCGCCGGCGCGCAGGTCGTGCTCGACGCGGGGTTCACGCCCGTCGGCTATCAGGACTCGTTCGGCATGGGTGCCGATGTCGTCGTCCACTCGTCGACCAAGACGATGGACGGCCAGGGGCGCGTCATGGGCGGCGCGATCCTCGGCCGGTTCGACTACATCGACGGCCCCGTGAAGCAGCTGATGCGGCACACCGGTCCCGCGATGGCGCCGTTCAACGCGTGGGTGCTGCTCAAGGCGCTGGAGACACTGGACCTGCGCGCCGAGCGAGTGAGTGCGAACGCGCAGAAGGTCGCTGAGTTCTTGAGCGCCGATCCGCGCGTGTCGAAGGTGCTCTTCCCCTTCCTGCCCTCGCATCCGCAGCATGAGCTGGCGAAGCGGCAGATGAAGGCCGGCGGCACCGTGATCACGCTGGAGCTGTCGGATTCCGCGTCCGCGGTCGGCAAGGAGCGAGCGTTCGAGTTCCTCAACCGGTTGCGGGTCATCGACATCTCCAACAACTTCGGCGACGCCAAGTCGCTGATCACCCACCCCGCCACCACGACGCATCGCGCGACGGGGCCGGAGGGTCGCGCGAAGATCGGGCTCACCGATTCGATGCTGCGCCTGTCCGTGGGGCTGGAGAACGTCGACGACCTCATCGAGGACCTGGATCGCGCTCTCGGGTGATCCGGCGGAAATGTGCGGTCGTTCGGTCGCACGATCGCTCAGCCGGATGACGGCACATCCAGCGCAGCTCGCCACCGCCGGACGGCATCCTCGGAGACCGGCGCGCCCCATCCATGGGGCCGCGCGGCGGAGCCGATGTGGAAGGCGTCGACTCCTGCTCCGATGAGCCGCGGCAGATGACCGAGGCGCAGCCCTCCGCCGGCCAGGATCCTTTGCGGCCCTGCGGCTTCCGCGATCAGCGTCGCGATCCCGTCGTCGACGCCCGCGGCGGCACCCGCGGTGAGGAACCCGTCGAGCCCCGGCAGCTCCGCCACGGTGGCCCTTAGCCTCGGCCTTTCACCGGCGAGTTGATCAAGGCTGCGTGTTGGCATGAAGAAAGGTGCTCTGAGCTGGAAGAATAGGGGTTACCACACACCTTATT
>NZ_JBEXNL010000020.1:0-87732 GCF_040611135.1 Tsukamurella sp. NPDC003166 | reverse complement strand
TGAGCTGGAGAATCCGCAGGCGGCGACCTAATGGATCAGTGCTCACACCGGATACGGTCCCGGTCGGCACGCCATCCCATCAGCGCTTACACGGAGTCTCGCTACCGGCCGGGGCACGATCTAGCCTTAGGAATCAGGTGCTCCAGGGTCGGGTAGTGCTCACCGGACCGGCAACTCGATGACCAGTGTCCGCGCATCCGCCTCGCAGCGGAGTGCGGTTCAACCGATCAACACCCATTAGGAGTCGTAGGGCGGGCTCGGCTGCGGGACCGGGTGGGCGCTCACGAGACGCACGATCGGCCGGTAGTGGCGTGCGCGGGTCGCGGTCCCGGGAACGAGCCGGGCGACGGCGGTGACCCAGCTCCCGTCCGGCGGGAGCGCGGGGGAGCCCTTGATCTCGATCTCGATGGGGCGCGCGTCGGCCACGCAGCACCAGATCATGACCCGCGCGAGGAAGGGCCGCCCGTCGATGTGGGTCACGTACGCCGTCATCGTCACGTCCCGATTCAGCGTGCCGGCGGTGTCCGACACCGCGCGGTTCTGGAAGTCGTTGAGGGAGATGTGCGGGGCGCTTCCCGCAGGCAGGGGCGGATAGGCGCGTCCGGGCTCGTCCCTCGTCGCGGCCACGACGACGGTGCGCTGCGTGGCCCCGGGATCGAGGGCCGGCGGCGCGCAGAACAACAGGAGCAGCACCGGCACGAGCAGGGCCCATCCGACGCGGCCCGAGCCGTGCCCGTGCCCCTGCGCGTCGTCGTGGGGAAGGGTACCGGCGGGCGCGACAGTGTCGGCGGCACCGATGTGGTCCGCCGACTCCTCGTCCGCACGCGCCTCGGCGATATCGGCCGCCATTCCGCCGACGGCGAGGACCACGATCACCACGGCCGAGGCGGCCAGGAACCAGAACATCACGGGGCGGACGTAATTGAGGTAGGTACCGGTCGCGGTGGCGATCGCGACGGCACTGCCGAACAGCAGTAGGAGCAGGTTCCGGGCGGGTCGGTTCATCTCACCGCCACCCCACGAACAGTGCGCCCGCTGCGGTGCCGCACCCGACGGCGACGACGACGCACAGGGGCGCGAACCGGGCGACGAACCGACGGCCGAAGGCGCCGGTCTGCATCGCCATGAGCTTCAGATCGACGGCCGGCCCGACGACGAGGAAGACCAGGCGCGGGACGAGTGGGAGCGAGGTCAGCGACGCCGCGACGAAGGCGTCGGCCTCGCTGCACAGCGCCATGACCACGGCCAGCGCCGCCATCACCCCGATCGTGAGCACCATGTTCCCGGCGAGATGGTCGATCCACGACGCGGGCACGAGCACGTGCAGCGCCGCCGCGAGCGCCGCGCCCGCCGCGAGGTAGGCGGCCGACTCCACGAGGTCGTGCCGGGCCGTCTCACCTGCGAGGGCCAGCTTTCCGCGCACGCCCGCCGGGAGCGCCGCGGCCAGTGCGGCGTCCGGGGGGCGCCGGATCCACTCCGGCCTGCCGACGACGAGCCAGAACCAGCCCACGATCAACGCGGTCGTCAGCGATCCCACGAGCCGTGCGGCGGCCATGACCGGGGCCTGCGGGAACGCGACCGCCGTGGCGATGATCACCACGGGGTTCACGGCCGGGGCGGCGAGGAGGAAGGTGAGGGCGACCCCGTCGGGGACCCCGCGGTCGCGCAGCCGCCCCGCGACCGGGACCGCGGAGCACTCGCATCCCGGGAGCGCTGCGCTCGAGACACCGGCGACCACGACGGCCGCCGCACGTCGCCGAGGCAGCACGCGCCGCAGGGCGTCGGCCGAGACGAACCCGGCGATGGCGCCGCTCACCAGCACGCCGAGGACGAGGAACGGCGTGGCCTGGACGAAGATCCCGACGAACACCGTCGCCGCCGTGCGCAGTTCGGGGCGGGCGTCGATGCCCGCCGCGAGCGGCCGCGCCGCCACGATCGCCGCGCACACGACTACGACGAGCACCGTCACCGCGGGGAACGAGCGTTTCGCGAGGAGTTCGGGCACGCGTCCAGTGTGCCGCGCGGGCGCCCGGAGTGCCGATAGCCTGGGGGTGTGACTCTGGACATCGCCTCGGACCCGATCGACCTCACCGCCGCGTTGGTGGACATCCCCAGCGTGAGCCACGACGAGGAGACCATCGCGAACGAGGTCGAGGCTGCGCTGCGCGCCCTCGGCCGGTTCGAGGTGCTCCGGGTGGGCAACAACGTGCTCGCTCGGACGAATCGCGGTCTGCCGCAACGCGTGATGCTGGCCGGCCACCTCGACACGGTGCCGATCGCCGACAACGTGCCCAGCCGCCGGGAGGGAGGGATCCTGCACGGGTGCGGCACCGTCGACATGAAGAGCGGCGACGCGGTCTTCCTGCACCTGGCCGCGACGATGGCCGACCCCGCCTTCGATCTGACCCTCGTCTTCTACGAGTGCGAGGAGATCGCCTCGCAGTTCAACGGCCTCGGCCGGATCGAGCGCGAGCTCCCGGACTGGCTGGCCGCCGACGTCGCGATCCTCGGCGAGCCCTCCGGCGGCCTCATCGAGGCGGGCTGCCAGGGCACGATCCGGGTGCGGATCACCGCGAGCGGCGTGCGCGCGCACAGCGCCCGGTCGTGGCTGGGGGTCAACGCGATCCACAAACTGGGCCCCGTGCTCACCGCCCTGCAGGCGTACGTGGCGCGCGCCGTCGACATCGACGGCTGCGAGTACCGCGAGGGTCTCTCCACGGTCAGGATCGAGGGCGGCGTGGCCGGGAACGTGGTGCCGGACGAGGCCTTCGTGGACGTCAACTTCCGGTTCGCGCCCGACCGCACCGTCGACGATGCCGTCGCGCACGTCCGGGAGGTCCTGGCCGGCCCCATCGCCGACGGTGACCTGGGCTTCGAGGTGACCGACGCGGCGCCCGGCGCGCTTCCGGGCCTGGGGGCGCCCGCCGCGGCGAAGCTCGTGGCGGCCGCGGGTGGTCGGTTCCGCGCCAAGTACGGGTGGACCGATGTCTCCCGGTTCGCGGCGCTGGGCATTCCCGCGGTGAACTTCGGCCCCGGCGATCCGAACTACGCCCACAAGCGCGACGAGCAGGTCGAGACGGCGCAGATCACCGAGGTGGCCGCCGTGCTGCGGGCCTTCCTCGCCGGATAGCGTGTGCGTCATGGCAGCGGATAAGAACCCTCAGGATCTCTACCTGCGCTACCGCGGGCCCGTGCGCGTGCAGGGCGCGGCGGCCGCGGAGTCGTCGACCACCGACCAGCGGCTGCTCGCGAACGCGGACGATGCGGACTGGCTGCACCGCGACCCGTGGCGCGTCATGCGGATCCAGGCGGAGTTCGTCGAGGGCTTCGGTGCGCTCGCCGAGCTGCCTCCGGCGGTGACCGTGTTCGGTTCCGCTCGGATCAAAGAGGATTCGCCCGAGTACGCCACCGGGCGTGAGCTCGGTGCGGGCCTCGCGCGCGCGGGCTACGCGGTGATCACGGGCGGGGGCCCGGGCGCGATGGAGGCCGCGAACCGCGGCGCGAAGGACGCCGACGGGCTGTCGGTGGGGCTGGGGATCGAGCTGCCCTTCGAGCAGGGCCTCAACGACTGGGTCGATCTCGGTATCAACTTCCGCTACTTCTTCGTGCGCAAGACGATGTTCGTCAAGTACGCGCAGGCATTCGTCTGCCTGCCCGGCGGTTTCGGCACGCTCGACGAGCTGTTCGAGGCCCTGACGCTGGTGCAGACGCGCAAGGTGACCCGCTTCCCGATCGTGCTGCTGGGCTCCGCCTACTGGGGCGGGCTGGTGGACTGGATCCGCGGCACGCTCACCGAACAGGGAATGGTCTCGCCCGGCGACGCCGACCTGATCACGGTCACCGACTCGGTCGACGACGCGATCAAGATCATCGTGGACGCGGATGCCGCCCGCGAGATCGACCCGAGCGCGGTGGACCCGTCGTGACGGCGATCGCGGTGTTCTGTGCGTCGCGGCCCGTGCCCGAGGAGTACATCGCCCTCGCCGCCGAGGTGGGCAGGGGCATCGCGGCGGGCGGCGACACCCTGGTCTGGGGTGGGGGCCATGTGTCCATGATGGGCGCGGTCGCACAGGCAGCCCGTGCCGGCGGTGCCCACACCCTGGGCGTGATCCCACGGGCTCTGGTCGCCCGCGAGGTCGCGGACCACGGCGCGGACGAGCTCCTCGTGGTGGACACCATGCGCGAGCGCAAGCAGCTCATGGACGACAACGCCGAGGCCTTCCTGGTGCTTCCGGGCGGCGTGGGCACGCTCGAGGAGTTCTTCGAGGCGTGGACCGCGGGATACCTGGCCATGCACGACAAGCCGGTGGTGGTGCTGGACCACGACGGCTTCTACGCGCCGCTGCTGGACTGGATCGTCGGCCTCAAAGCGCGGGGGTTCGTCGGTGATGCGGCTCTCGGCCGGCTGCAGCGAGCGACCGACGTCACGGCCGCCCTCGACGCGTGCCGTGGTACGGCGGCCCCACGGTAGGCTCGCCGCTGTGAGCTCTACGCATAAGAACACCACCGTCGGCATCGCGGACCTGGCCAGAGGCGTCGGCAAGCTGCTGCCCGACCTGCCCCTGCTGATCAAGGAGGGCCCGTCGATCCTGCTGCGCACGCAGAACAGCAAGGAGACGATCGGCACGGTGTTCCAGAAGCGCGCCGGGCAGCACCCGGCGCGCGACTTCCTGCGTTTCCACGGCGAGGGCATCAGCTACGGCGAGGCCAACGCCACGGTGAACACGTACGCGCGCGTGCTCGAGCAGCGCGGCGTGAAGGTGGGCGACGTGGTGGGCGTCGTCATGCACAACCATCCGCAGATGGTGCTGGCGATGCTGGCGATCGTCAAGGTCGGCGCCACCGCGGGCCTGGTGAACTACAACCAGCGCGGCGCCGTCCTCGCGCACAGCCTCGGCATCCTCGAGACCGGCACGATCATCGTCGGCGAGGAGGACCTCGAGGCCTTCGACTCGCTCGATGCCGCGGACCGGCCCGCCGACGGGGTGCTGCTCACCATCGACGAACTGGCCCGGCAGGCCCGGGAGCTGCGCGAGCGCGACCCCCGCGCCACCGAGAACCTCGCGGTGACCGCCACGCTGCCCGCGAGCACCCGTGCGTTCTACGTGTTCACCTCGGGCACCACGGGCATGCCGAAGGCGTCGATCATGACGCACTACCGGTGGCTCAAGGGCATGTCCGGGTTCGGAGCGACGGCCGTCCGGATGCGCGGCGACGACGTCATGTACTGCCCGCTTCCGCTGTACCACAACAACGCCGCGCTCGTCGCGCTCGGCTCCGTGCTGGTCTCGGGTGCCACGCTGGCCGTGGGACGCAAGTTCTCCGCGTCGAAGTTCTGGGACGAGGCGAACGAGAACTCGGCCACGATGTTCATCTACATCGGCGAGATCTGCCGGTACCTGCTCAACCAGCCGCCGAAGCCGAGCGACAAGTCCAACACCATCCGCGTCGCGGCGGGCAACGGCATGCGGCCCGAGATCTGGCGGGAGTTCCAGGAGCGCTTCGGGATCGACCGGGTCATGGAGTTCTACGCGGCCAGCGAGACGAACATCGCCTTCGTCAACGTCTTCGATATCGAGGGCACCGTCGGGCTGTGCCCGCTGCCGCACGCCGTCGTCGAGTACGACCTGGACACCGCTGGGCCCCTGCGGGACTCGCGCGGCCGGATGAAGCAGGTCAAGCGCGGGCAGAACGGCCTGTTGCTCACCAAGATCACGAAGGCCGCGCCCTTCGACGGCTACACGGACGGCAAGGCGGGCGACGCCAAGCTGATCCGCGACGGCTTCAAGGACGGCGACGTGTGGTTCAACACCGGCGACGTGGTGACCAAGCAGGGGTTCGACCACATCGCCTTCGTCGATCGGCTCGGCGACACCTTCCGCTGGAAGGGCGAGAACGTGGCCACCACCGAGGTCGAGGGCGCGCTCGACGAGGCCGATCAGGTGGAGGGCTCGATCGTCTACGGCGTCGCGATCCCCGGCGCGGACGGCAAGGCCGGCATGGCCGCCGTGAAGCTCGCCGAGGGCCGGGATTTCGACGGTGCCGCCCTCGCCACCGTGCTGCGGAACGAGCTGCCCGCGTACGCGATCCCGCTGTACGCGCGCGTGGTGCCCAGCCTGGAGGTCACCTCCACGTTCAAAAGCCTCAAGGGCGAGCTGCGTCAGCAGGGCTTCGCGGACACGGGCGACGACCCGCTGTACGTCTTCGTCGGGGGTGCGGACGGTTACGTCCCCGCCTACGACGGGTACGCGGCGGACGTCGCGGCCGCCAAGGTCCCGGACCTGCGTTCCTAGGATGACGGCCCCCGGCGCGAATCCCGTGCGCCCCACACTGTGCGGCCGCTCGGTCCCGTCGGACCGCGCCCTGGTGATGGCGATCATCAACCGCACCCCGGACTCGTTCTACGACCGGGGCAGTTATTTCGCCGTGGACGCCGCACTGGAGCGGGTCGACACCGCGGTCGCCGAGGGCGCCGACGTCGTGGACGTGGGGGGCGTGAAGGCCGGTCCCGGCCAGAACGTGGACGCCACTGAGGAGATCGCCCGCACCGTGCCCTTCATCGCGCAGGTGCGCGACCGGCATCCCGACCTGCTGATCAGCGTGGACACCTGGCGCGCCTCGGTCGCCGAGGCCGCGGTGGACGCGGGTGCCGACCTCATCAACGACACCTGGGCGGGCGCCGACCCGGACCTGCCGCGCGTCGCCGCCGCCACCGGCGCTGGCCTCGTGTGTTCGCACACCGGAGGCGCCGTGCCCCGGTCCCGTCCCTACCGCGTGCGGTATCCCGATGTGGTGGCGGACGTGCGTGAGAAGCTCACCGCCGCAGCCGAAGCGGCGTTCGCGGCGGGTGTGCGCGAGGACGGCATCATCATCGACCCGACCCACGATTTCGGCAAGAACACCCACCACGGGCTCGCGCTGCTGCGACACCTCGATCAGCTGGTGGCTACCGGCTGGCCCGTCCTGATGGCGCTGTCCAACAAGGACTTCATCGGCGAGACCCTGGACGCCGGACTGGAGGAGCGCGTGGCCGGCACCCTGGCGGCGACGGCCCTCGCCGCGCACGCCGGGGCCCGGATGTTCCGCGTGCACCAGGTCGCGGACACGCTGCGGGTGGTGCAGATGGTCGCCTCGATCGACGGTGCCCGCCCACCCGCGCGCGTGGTCCGGGGGCTGGCGTGAGCGGCGAGGCGCCGCAGGCGCATTCGAGCGAGCGGTTCTTCGCCGAACCGGCGTGGACCGTCGAGGAACTGGTTGCCGCCAAGCGCGGCCGGACGGTGTCCGTGGTGCTGCCCGCCCTCAACGAGGAGGCCACCGTCGGCGGCGTGGTCGCGACGATCACGCCCCTGATGGGCACGCTCGTGGACGAGCTGATCGTGCTCGACTCGGGGTCGACCGACGCCACCGCGGAGCGGGCCCGCGCCGCGGGCGCCACGGTGATCAGTCGCGAGGAGGCGATCCCGGGGCTGCCGCCCGTGCCGGGCAAGGGCGAGGCGCTGTGGCGCGGGGTCGCCGCGTCGTCGGGCGACCTGATCGCCTTCGTCGACTCCGACCTCATCGAGCCGGATCCGCGCTACGTTCCGCGGCTGTTGGGGCCCATGCTGTTCCACTCCGAGGTGCACCTCGTCAAGGCCTATTACCGGCGGCCCCTGCGCGTCTTCAAACAGGGGGAGGACCCGACGGGCGGCGGCCGCGTCACCGAGCTCGTCGCTCGGCCGGTGTTGGCGGCGCTGCGTCCGTCGCTGCGCGCGATCCTGCAGCCGCTCGGCGGCGAGTACGCGGGCACCCGCGAGTTCCTCGCGTCGGTGTCCTTCGCGCCGGGGTACGGCGTGGAGATCGGGCTCCTGCTCGACGCGGAGGAGCGCTACGGGCTCGCCGGGATCGCGCAGGTGAACCTGTCGGTCCGCAAGCATCGCAACCGCGACCTGCGCGACCTGGGTGTCATGAGCCGGCAGATCATGGGGACCGCCCTGCGCCGCTGCGGTATCGAGGACTCGGGCGCGGGGATCACGCAGTACCTGGTCGATCCCGGACCCGGCGACGCCTTCACCGAGGTCACGACGGATCTGTATCTGCAGGATCGCCCGCCCGTCGATTCGCTGGGAATCTGACCCCAACGACTCGCGATATGGAAAGCGCTTGCCATGGTCGAGTGTCCGGCCATGGAAGGGCCGTACGGCTTTCCAGTCCCACCTCGCCGCGTTGCGGGCGATCGCGGAGGGCTGAGGTTCGGGGAATCGGCCGAATTCCGGCCGGTACGTCGCTCGGCGAATCGCGGGCTCGGCATCAGCGGATTTCACGAGGACAGGAGCGCGTCCAGCGCCGCGGCACCGGAGACGAGGGCGCGGCCCCGTCGGGTCAGGGAGGCCCGCCAGCCGTCCAGGGTCTCGCGCAGGGGCTCCACCCCGCCGGCGGAACGGACCTGCTCGGTGAGCTCCGCGATGCGGGCGAGGCCGTAGCCGCCGCGGCGGAGCTGCTCGGCCATCCGGGCGTCGCGAACGTCGGCCTCCCGGTACAGCCGGTATCCGGTCGCCCGGTCCCGCTGCGGCCGTACGATCCCCGCGCGCTCCCACGTGCGGAGCGTTGCCGGGACCACGCCGAGCAACCCGGCGACCTCGCCGACGAACAGTGCCGGCCCCGGCTCGTCCCCGGATGCGTGGAGACCGTCGAGCGCGGCGTGCACCCGGCGAAAAGTCCGGCGATCCTCGGCCAGCTCCGCGTGCGCCTCGTCGAGCAGCGCGAAGGCGGCGTCGAGGTCGCCGCGGTGCACGGCGCGCAGGACCGACCCCGCCCGCGCTTGCCCGCACCCGGGGACCAGTGCCAGGAACGCGTCGAGGGCCAGACGGTGAGCCTGCGTGTACGCCCGGTAGCCCGTCGTGGTGCGCCCGGCCGGTGGCAGGATCCCCTGGTCCTCGTAGTTGCGCACCGCCTGGGTGGAGAGCCCGTGCGGACGAGCGAGGTCGACGGGTCGAAGCGATCTTTGAGGGTTCACGGCAGTTCTCACTGGTCGATCCACGCTAAGTATCAAGAGAGTATTCAACGATATCGTTGAGGGAATGGATCTGCACCCCGTCGACCTCGTCGCCCTCCTCGATGCCCTGCCCACTCCGGCCCGCCTCCTCGGCCTCGGCGAGCCGATGCACGGTTCGGAGGAGATCCTCCGTGCCCGCAACGCCGCCGTCCTGGACCTGGTGCTCCGCGGCGGCTACCGCTCGATCGCCGTGGAGTCCGACTTCCACCGCGCGCCCCAGGTGAACGACTACCTCGCCGGCGCGGACCTCGATCTCGAGGGCGTGCTCGAGAACGGCTTCAGTCATCCCTACCTGCACCGACTGGACGCGACGCGGGAGCTGCTGGTCAGGCTCCGCGACATCAACCGGACGCTGGAGTCGCCCGTGCGGTTCTACGGCTTCGACGGCCCGATGGAGATGGCGGCCGCACCGAGTCCGCGGGAGTACCTGCTGCGGCTGCGCGCCGCGCTCGCCGGCCGCGGAGCGCACGTCGCCTCGGAGGCCGACCTCGACGACCTGCTCGGTGACGACGCGCGGTGGACCGAGGAACGGGCGATGTACGAGGCGGACCGGGGCGTGGGGCGCACCGTCGACGCCGAGAAGCTGCGCGTACTGACCGACGACCTGTGCGCCCTGGTGGAGGAGCGCGCACCCGAGCCGGCCGAACCCGAGGAGGAGCGGTGGCGGCTGCGCGCCGATGCCCGGACCGCCGTCGGACTGCTGCGCTACCACGCGATCATGGCGGCCGACACGCCCGATCGGCTCGGTCGCCTCAGCGCGCATCGCGACGTGATGATGGGTCGCAATCTGCTGGCGATCGCGGACCGGGAGGCGGAGCGGGGCGGCACCGTCGTGCTCGCGCACAACCTGCACCTGCAGCGCGGGTCGAGCGAGATGTGGATGGGCCCGCACCCGGTGCGCTGGTTCAGCGCGGGGGCGCAGGTTGCGGCCCGGATCGGTGACGCGTACCGGTTCGTGGCCACGGCGATCGGCGCCGCGCCCGCGCACGGTCTGGCGGAGCCGGAACGGGGCACCGTCGAGGGCGAGCTGTTCCGCGCTCAGGACGTCCGGGCCCGCCTGTACGCCGGGCCGGAGCTCCGGGAACGACTGCAGGGCGCGACGCGGCGGCAGGACCGCGACGCGCGCGGTGCCTACTTCCCGCTCGACCCCGACCGGCCGGCCGACGTCGACGCTGTCCTCTTCCTTCGTGAGGTTCGGGCATGATGGCCCCATGGTGATCGTGCTCTACGCCCTCGGACTGCTGGCAGTCGCCGCGGTCCTGTACGGCGTCGCCGCGCTCGTGTTCGGGCGCGGCGACGAGACCCCGCCGCTGGAGACGGGCGCCACGCCGACGGTGCTCCCCGCGGACGACGTGACGGGTGCCGACGTGCGCGCATTGCGGTTCCAACAGGTGGTACGCGGGTACAAGCCCGCCGAGGTCGACTGGGCCCTGGAACGTCTGGCGCGCGAGATCGACGTCCTGCGGGCCGGACTCGCCGCAGAAGAGGCGTCCGGCGGGTCCGCCGAGGGGCGCGACTAGCGGGGCCGTCGCCGTAGTCCACGCCGATCGCCGCAGCGCACAGGCTAGAATGTACAGCGGACCCGGTTCGGGCGTGCTCGGGGCGGGTGAAGGATCTGAAGGGAGCAACGGATGGCGGCGATGAAGCCACGTACGGGGGACGGCCCCTTGGAAGCGACCAAGGAGGGGCGCGGGATCGTGATGCGCGTGCCTCTGGAGGGTGGTGGACGACTCGTGGTGGAGCTCACGCCGGACGAGGCTGCGGCTCTCGGCGAGGAGCTGCGCGGCGTCACGTCGTGACGTCGGTGGAACTGCTTTCTCTGTAGATCCCGTGCGGTGCGAACCGCGCGGGATCTCCGCTTTTCGGGGGTGCTGAAGTGGTGCAAGTCCCGCCCGGTCTGGCCGCGGTGCTGCCGGCCCTCGCCTGTCCGCACTGCGGCGGCGAGTTGGAGGCCGACGGCGGGACCCTGCTATGCCCGCGCGGGCACGGCTTCGACGTGGCCCGCCAGGGCTATGTCTCGCTGCTCGCCGGTGACGCGAGCGGCCTCATCGCGGACGACGCCGACATGATCGCCGCCCGCGAGCGATTCTTCGCCACCGGGCACTACGAGCAATTCCATGCGGCGGTCGCGGCGGCCGCCGTCGACGCCCCGCCGGGCCCGGTCCTGGACTGCGGTGCGGGGGAGGGCGAGTACCTGGCCAGGGCCGTGGAGGTGCGCGGTGGCACCGGCATCGGGCTCGACCTGTCCAAGCCCGCCGCCCGGCGCACGGCCCGGCGCGGCCCGGGGATCGGCGCGGTGGTCGCCAACGGCTGGGCGCGCCTGCCCGTCGCCGACGGTGCCGTCGCCGCGGTCCTGTCGGTGTTCGCGCCGCGCAACGCCGCGGAGTTCGCGCGGGTGCTCATGCCCGGCGGGCGACTCGTCGTGCTCACCCCGGGCCCGAATCACCTGCGGCAGCTGGTCGGGCCGCTCGGGATGATCTCCGTCGAGGAGGGCAAGGTCGCCCGGCTCGACGGTGCGCTGCACGACTTCGAGTTGCTCTCCCGCGAGAGGCACGAGTGGATCATGGAGCTCACCGCCGCCGCCGCGACCGACCTCGTCGCGATGGGGCCCAGTGCGCATCACGGTTCGCCGGGGGAGCGCGCCGCGGCGATCGAGCGGCTCACCGCGTCCGGCACCGCCGCGGTGACGGCGTCGGGCACCGTCAGCGTCTACGGCCTGCGCTAGCGGTACCCCCCGTCCGGGCCTCGGGCACCGTCGGGCCCGGCGAACAGAGGGCTATGCGCGGGCCGCGAGCGCGTGCCGGTACACGTCCAGGGTCTGCGCGGCGATGGACTCCCAGCTGAAGTCGGCGACCGCCCGGGCCCGGCCCGCCGCGCCGTACGCCGCCGCGCGCGCCGGATCCGCGCAGAGGGCGTTGACCGCGGAGGCGAGGTCCGCCTCGAAGGTGGCGGTGTCGGCCTCGTCGTAGTGCACGAGCGTGCCGGTCTCGCCGTCGACGACCACCTCGGGGATGCCGCCCACGTCCGAGGCGACGACGGCGGTGCCGCACGCCATGGCCTCGAGGTTGACGATGCCCAGCGGCTCGTACACGGACGGGCAGACGAACACCGAGGCGGCGCTGAGGATCTCCCGCACCTTCGGGGTGGGCAGCATGTCCTGGACCCAGTGCACGCCGTCCCGCGACTCGGCCAGCGCGGCCACCGCGTCGGCGGTCTCCGCGGCGATCTCCGGGGTGTCGGGCGCGCCAGCGCACAGCACCAGCTGGACGTCCGGATCGAACCGGTGCGCGGCCGCGATGAGGTGCTTCACGCCCTTCTGCCGCGTGATGCGGCCGACGAAGGCGACGATCGGCCGGTCCGGGTCGATGTGCCGCTCCACGAGGGGTGAGTCCTCGCCGAAGGTCGGCGCCGGATGCCATACTTCCGAGTCGATCCCGTTGAGCACCACGTGGACCCGGCTCGGATCCAGATTCGGGTAGGCCTCCAGGACGTCCTTCGCCATGCCGCGGCTGACGGCGATCACCGCGTCGGCGTACTCGACCGCGTTGCGCTCGGACCAGCTGGAGAGGCGGTAGCCACCGGCGAGTTGCTCGGCCTTCCACGGGCGGTGCGGCTCCAGCGAGTGCGCGGTGAGGATGTGCGGCACACCGTAGAGCTGTCCGGCGACGTGCCCCGCGAGGCCCGTGTACCAGGTGTGGCTGTGCACGACCTCGGCCTCGGCGGCGAGGTTCGCCATGCGCAGCTGCGTGGAGAACATCTCGAGGGCGGTGTTGGCTCCGGCCAGCGCGGGATCGGGGTCGGAGACGGTCACGTCGTCCATGTCGGGCCGGGGAACGCCCATGCAGTGCACGTCGACCTCGCACAGGTCGCGCAGGCGGCCGACGAGCTCCGTCACGTGCACGCCCGCCCCACCGTAGACCTCCGGCGGGTACTCCCTCGTCATCATCGCTACGCGCATGCCGTCCACGCTAGAGCCTGCGGTCCCGCGCCGTGGCGGTTCCGGGCAGCGCGGACGCCGCGGTTCGCCTGTGGTTGTCCGCCCGTACGTCTGTGCTTAGCAGCGCGTTCGGATGCACTGTCGCAGAACACTGCACGCGCGCCCGGATTGGGGTTAGCGTGGACCCCGTGAGCAACCAGCCTCGTGTTTTGGGAATCGTCCTCGCCGGCGGCGAGGGCAAGCGCCTGTACCCGCTGACCGCGGACCGCGCGAAGCCCGCAGTGCCCTTCGGCGGCTCGTACCGCCTCATCGACTTCGTGCTGTCGAACCTGGTCAACGCCGGGTATCAGCGGCTGTGCGTGCTGACGCAGTACAAGTCGCACTCGCTGGACCGGCACATCAGCCAGACCTGGCGGATGTTCGGCTTCCGCGGCGAGTACATCACCCCGGTGCCGGCGCAGCAGCGCGTGGGCAAGCGGTGGTTCACGGGCAGTGCCGACGCGATCTACCAGTCGATGAACCTCATCACCGATGACGATCCGGATTACATCGTGGTGTTCGGTGCCGACCACGTGTACCGGATGGACCCGTCGCAGATGGTGCAGGCGCACATCGAGTCCGGGGCGGGGGTGACGGTCGCGGGCATCCGCGTGCCGCGCGCGGAGGCGAAGGCCTTCGGCTGCATCGAGTCCGACGATGCGGGGCGGATCACGCAGTTCCTCGAGAAGCCCGCGGACCCACCCGGCACGCCCGACGATCCGGACGTCACCTTCGCGTCGATGGGCAACTACGTGTTCAGCCGGCAGGCGCTCGTCGAGGCGATCATCGCCGACGCGGAGAACCCCGACTCCGACCACGACATGGGCGGCGACATCATCCCCGCGTTCGTGGCCCGCGGCGAGGCCGCGGTCTACGACTTCAGCGACAACAAGGTGCCCGGCGCGACCGAGCGCGACGCCGGCTATTGGCGCGACGTCGGGACCATCGACGCCTTCTACGAGGCGCACATGGACCTGGTGTCGGTGTATCCGATCTTCAACCTCTACAACCGACAGTGGCCCATCCGCTGCGAGAACGACAACCTGCCCCCGGCGAAGTTCGCCCGCGGCGGCCTCGCGCAGGAGTCGATGGTCGGCGCCGGCAGCATCATCTCGGGTGCCACGGTGCGCAACTCCGTCATCGGCGCGAATGTCACGATCGGCGACGGCGCCACCGTCGAGGGCTCGGTGCTCATGCCGGGCGTCAAGATCGAGCCGGGGGCGGTGGTGCGGCGCGCGATCCTCGACAAGAACGTCGTGGTCGGCCGCGGCGAGATCCTGGGCGTGAACCTCGAGCGCGAACGCGAGCGCTTCAACGTGTCCGCGGGCGGCGTGGTCACGGTCGGGAAGGGGCTCCGGATCGGCTGACCCGCCGAAACCTCCACACGCAGCAGAAATCTCCGCGCGCCCCGTGGATCCACGGGGCAAGCGGAGATATCTGCGGGGCGGGGGGAGTTCTGCTGGATCGGGGCTTGCGTTCGAGCGCGCTCGAAGTCCTAGCGTTGCGGCCATGAACATGAGCAACGGGTTGAACTGGCTGGTCACGGGCGCGTCGCAGGGATTCGGGCGGTGCCTCGCGGCGGACGCGCTGGGGCGCGGCGACGCGGTGACCGTGGTGGTCCGCGACGGGGCGAGCGTCGCCGACCTCGTCGCCGCGCACCCGGGCAGGGTGGACCTGATCGAGGCCGACCTGCGCGACCCGGACGCGGTCGACCGGGTCACGGCGGTGATCGAACGCGCCCCGATCGACGTCCTGGTGAACAACGCGGGCCGCGCGATCGCCGGTGCCGCAGAGGAAGTGTCGATGGAGCAGCTGCGGGAGCAGCTGGAGCTGAATTTCTTCGCCGCCGCCGCGCTGACCAGGGCTGCGCTACCGGGGATGCGGGAGCGCGGGACGGGCACCGTCGTACAGATGAGCAGCCAGGGCGGGCGCCTGTCGTTCCCCGCGGTCGGCGCCTACTCGGCGAGCAAGTTCGCGCTGGAGGGCTGGTCCGAGGCGCTCGCCGCCGAGGTCGCGGAGTTCGGGGTGCGGGTGCTCATCGTCGAGCCGTCGCGATTTCGCACCGGCTTCAACACCGGTCGTTCGCTGGCGGTGACCGCGCCGTCGGAGGTGTACAGCCGGACGGTGGGAGTCGTCCAGCGCGACCTGACCGGCTCGGACGGCGCGCAGGAGGGCGATCCGGCCCGCGCGGCGCGGATCATCGGTGACCTGGTCCGTTCGGACGACGTGCCGTTGCGGTTGCCGCTCGGCGCCGAGGCCGTCGAGCGACTGACGACCGCGTACTCGTCGGGACTCGACGGGGTCCGCCGGTGGGCCGATCTCGCCCGGTCCGCGGACTTCCCCGGGGTGGACGGCGCGCCCCGGCCGGTGTGACGACCGGTCGTCAGGCCGCGTCGTCGGCGCGGGTGAGGAGGCCGCCGGCGGAACCGCGCAGGAGGATCTCGACGACCGCGCCGGCATCGTCGGACATGGGGACGTGACCGCTGCCCGGGAGCCAGACGTGCTCGGCCTGCGGGAGCAGCTGCCGCGCGCGCCGGCCCTGGTACGGGAGCAGGACGCGGTCGCGGGTGCCCCACGCGACGGTGACGGGGATGTCGGCGGCGATGTCGTCCTCGAACGGGAACGCGCCGCCGATGATGTCGGCGAGCGTGTGACGCGACTCGACCATGTTCGTCAGGTCGCCGAGCACGCGCTCCGGCGTGAGGCGCTCGCCGTGCGTCATCAGCGACGCGAGCATCAGGCGACGTCCGATTCCGCTGCGGGTGAGCAGCGGCGCCAGCGGTGCGGCGGCCCGGCCCGCGGCGATCAGTGCGACGAAGTGCGCGCGGATCAGCAGGAAGTCCCTGTCGTCGCGCCAGAAGCCGGCGGGCGAGAGCCCCGTCGCACTGCTGACGATGCCGCTCGCGGCGGCCTCGAGCGCGATCCGTCCGCCCAGCGAGTTGCCGGCGATATGCGGGCGGACGAGGTCCAGCTCGTCGAACAGGTCCACCAGGTGCTGGTGCAGCGCCTCCTGGACCGTGCGGCCGGCGAGGTCCAGCGCAGGGGACTCGCCGTGGCCGGGGAGGTCGAACAGGATGACCTCCCGGTGCTCCGCGAGCCGTTCCGCGACGGGGTACCAGGCCTGCCGACGGTGCGCGATCCCGTGGACCAGGACCAGCGGCTCACCCGAGCCGATTCGTTCGTACGCCAACATCTCGTGCCACCTCGTCGTGGTCGGGGCGGGCGGGCCCGCAGGAGTCCGACGGTGCGCCGGACGGTTGTTGGGAGCGTACGGATTGATAGAACGGTGCGCAATACCTCTCAGAAAAGTCGCTGGTGATGGCTTTGGTGTTCCGTGGTCACTGCGATCCGCCGGGTGCGAGCACTTCCACGAGCGGCTCCAGCCCGACGAAGTCGCGAGGATTGAGCGTGTATAGGCGCGCGCCGTGGGCGTGTGCGGTCGCGGCGATGAGCAGGTCCATCGACCGTGCCCGGGGTTGCCGACCCGCCGCGACCACTGCGGCCGCCAGTCTCCCGTAACTCTCCGCGACGGCGTCGTCGACCGGAAGTGCGTCGAACTCCCGCTCCAGCGCGAGCAATCGTCGCAGCCGCTCGGCCCGCACCGCGCCGGACTTCGTGACGAGCACGCCGAAGTGTAGCTCCGCCAGGGTGATCGCACTGATCGCCACCTCGTCCTCGATGGGATCCAGGCCGGCTGCGAGCACTACCGACGTGTCGAGGATCGCCCTCACCGCGCGTTCCACGGGTCGCGGATCTGCTGATCGACGAGTTCCCGGTCAGTCGTCCAGTCGGGATCGGCCGGGCCGTTGAAGAGGTGTTCGACCTCGGATCCCGGTCGCCATCGGCGACTGGACGCACCCACGAGGCGCGCGGCCGGGCGCCCGGAGACGGTGATCGTCACCTCGCCGCCGGCCTCGGCTTCGCGGACGAGCTCGGAGGCGTTCTGGCGCAGTTCGCGGAGTCCGACGATTGTCATGGTGTCAATGTAGCGCAAGTGCTACCGCGAGGCGATTGTTGCGGGGCGGCTGCTCGATGTGGCTGGGAAGGACTAGTCAGTTCGCTGCGTGCCGTGCCCACCGCACCGTCTCCAGCGCGGCGGAGCGCTCGACCGCCGCGATGAGCTCCGGCTTGCCGCTGACCGGACGTCCCGTCGCCGAAGTACGCGAAGCACTCGGTCGCGACACGGCGGGCGACGCGCAGGCGAGCAGATCGACGAGCGCGACGAAGGAGTCGTGGTGGAGGGGGCCTCCTCAGGAGCGATGAAGGACGCGAAGTCCGGCGCTTCGCCAGTGGTACGACGGCGGGTACCGGCATTCGAACGTGGCGAGCTCGTCGGCCGCGTCGACGCGGCGGGGAGGTGCCGTCGTCAGTCCCGGGCGAGGGCGGCGCGCACCTGGTGGGCCACGGTGGTGCGCTCGGCGGACTCGGGGAGCGCGTCGACGGGCCACCAGCGCAGGTCGTTCGACTCCTCGCTGATCGCGAGCTCCGGGGTCCCGGGGCCCACCGCGAAGGCGCGGAAACGCAGGTCCAGGTGACGGGTCGGCACCCCCAGCGAGCAGCGGATGGGGTGGGTGTGCAGCGTGAGCAGGTCCGCGTCGAGCACGAGGTCCGCGAGTCCGGACTCCTCGTGCCCCTCGCGGAGCGCGGCCGCGGGCACCGTCGAATCCGAGTCCTCGCAGTGCCCGCCCAGCTGCAGCCACTCGCCGACCCGCGGGTGGTGGGTAAGCACCACGTGCGTGCGGTCCTGGTTGAGGATCACCACCGACGCCGTGATGTGGCCCGGCACGTTCGCGCGGGCGCACGCGTTCGGCTGCGCGTCGAGGAAGGCGAGCACCGTGTGGCGCAGGGCGTCGTCGCCGTCGGTGCGAGCGTCGAAGCGCGCGAGGACGTCGACGGCGGACGCGTGCAGGGACGCGAAAGTCACGGGACTACCTCTCGATCAGCATCTGGCCGGGCGGCAGTGGCGGCCGCGGCGCGGACAGCACCGACGGATCGGCCGGGTATCCGACCGCGATCGCGCCGGCCGGCCGGTAGTCCTCGGGGAGGTCCAGTGCCGACCGCACGGTCTCGGCGGCGAAGATGGTCGAACCGACCCAACAGCTTCCGATCCCGCGCACGGCGAGCGCGACGAGCAGCGACTGGACCGCGGCGCCGACGGCGACGGTGAACATCGCCTCCTCCGCGGCGGTGCGACGGGCGTCGGGGTAGGCGTGGGCACCGTCGGGAACCATGAACGGGAGGATGAGCTCCGGGGCGTCGTAGAGCAGCTGCCCGCGGCGCACGCGCTTCGCCACCGACTCGGGAGTGCGTTCGTCGCCCTTGAGGTCCGCCGCCCACCGCTCCTTCATGGCGTCCAGGAGCGCCGTGCGGCGCGCGGAATCGCGCACCCACACGAACCGCACGGGATGGGTGTGATGCGGCGCAGGGGCCGTCAGAGCCTCGGCAACGGCATCCCGGACGTCGCCCTCGGGAACCGGCTCGTCGGCGAAGGCGCGCACCGACCTCCGGACCAGGAGCGCCTGCCGCCGAGCGGCCTCCACGCCCGTGTGGAACAGGTCGTCCTCGCCCGGCCGGACCAGGCCGCGGGCGGTGGCGAGCGGTGAGCCCGTGGCCGGCGGCCGGACGGCGAAGCCCCGGATCACGGCCACGGGCACGCCGCCGAGCTTGCCCTTCACGAGATCCGCTGCGGCGGCGAGCTCGTCGGCGACGGCGATCTCCGTGACGACCAGGTCGTTGCCGTAGGCGTCCACCGCGCCGGCGTAGCCGTGCAGCACCTCCATGCCCGCAGCGCCGATCGCGGCATCGGTCTGCCCGGTGCGCCATGCGCGGCCCATGGTGTCGGTGACGAGCACGGCGACGTCGACGCCGAGCCGCTCCCGCAGACCGGCGCGGGTCGCCGCGGCGCTGCCGTCCGGGTCCTCGGGGAGCAGGGCGACGGTGTCGGAGGCGACGTTCGACGCGTCGACCCCGGACGCGGCCTGAACGATCCCCAGCCGGTTCTCGGTGATCCAGGTGCGTCCCTTCGTGGCCAGCACCCGCACCGACTCCTCGGCGATCAGCCTGCGCCGGAACGCGTCCCGCTCATCGGGGTCCGCCGGCGCCGCCAGCACCCGGCCCTCCGCCTTGGAGTAGACCTTCGAGGTGACGACGACGACATCGCCATCCGCGAGCCACGGCGCGGCATCGGCGAGCAGTGCCGCGATGTCGTCGCCCTCCGTCACCTCCGGCACGCCGAAGACCGGCAGGATCTCCAACGACGGTGCGCCGTGGTCGCGCTCGGGGCGCGACGGCGCGTCGCGCTCGGGCAGGGCGCTCACAGGCCCACCAGCTCGAGGCCGGCGTCGATCATGGCGGCGGTCGCGTGCGGCGAGCTCATGAGCAGCGGCACCGCGGCGACGGCGAGCCCGGGGATGTCGACGGCCGCGTCCGCCCCGTTGTCGTCGGAGACCAACCAACCGTCGAGGATGCCGTTGCCGCTGCGCGCGCCGAAGTGCTCGCCGATCGCCTGCGCACTGGTCTCGATCCCGAGGACCTCCAGGCAGCGATCGGCCATGCCGCGCAACGGCGCTCCGCCGATCACCGGGGACACACCCACGACCTTGGCCCGGGTGGTGCGCAGCGCGGCGCGGATCCCGCCCACCGACAGGATCGCGCCGATCGAGACGATCGGGTTCGACGGGGCGAGGAAGACCACGTCGGCGTCCTCGATCGCGGCGATCGCGGCCCGTGAGGCCTGGGCCTTCCCGGAGCCGGCACCGTCGGCCCCGCCCACCTGCGCGAAGCCGAAGGTCTCGATGTCGGCGCGGTAGCGCACCCACCACTCCTGGAAGTGGATGGCCTTCTTCGCGCCGTCGGCCGAACCGGGGTCCGCGACCACGACGTGCGTCTCGTGCCGCCCGTCCGTGGCGGGCAGTAGCCGCACGCCGGGCTGCCAGCGGTTGCACAGCGCGGCGGTGACGTCCGTGAGCGAGTATCCGGAGCTGAGCATCTGCGTGCGGATCAGGTGCGTGGCGAGGTCGCGGTCGCCGAGGCCGAACCAGTCGGGGTCGGCGCCGTACTTCGCCAGTTCCTCCTTGGCGTGCCAGGTCTCGTTCCGGTGCCCCCAGCCGCGCTCGGTGTCGATGCCGCCGCCGAGGGTGTACATGCACGTGTCCAGGTCGGGGCAGATCCGCACGCCGTGCATCCATGCGTCGTCGCCCACGTTCACCACGGCCGTCACCGTGTCGTCCCCGGGGGCGCCGTCGGTGGGGGTCGCACCGTCCCGCTCGGGAAAGGGAGTGACTCCGAACCGTTCTCGCGCGCCCTCGAGGAATCGCGCTCCGCCGACACCGCCCACCAGCACCGTCACCTTCACCTCACCGAGGGTAGTGGGCGCGGCGCGGGCGGGCCGCCGACGGGGTCGCGCGGCCGCGCCGGCCGCCGGGTGAGCGATGACCTCGGACGTTGGGAATCGGGGCGTTCGGGGTGGCATGATCGACGGTGCGGGGCGACCTCGGTCGCCGAGCCGGTAGCGGCTGCGAAGTGTGACGCGGATTACATCTCAACCACGTGTCGAGGCCTGTTTTCGAGGCGCCCAGGTGGTATTAGCTAATTTTCCGGTTCAGCTTGACGTGGCGGCTTTGCACGTGTGTAATCACAACCGTGTCATTCAGTGCGGCGTGATCGCTCGTGGCGGGCACATCAGAAGAGAACGACCATCGAACACCACGAAAGCAACGAGGGAGGCGGGCCGATGACGATCGACGCTCATCGTGAACCGTTCGGAAGCTTCTCCGGTGGGTCCAGCCGTGCGCACCTGAGCCTGGTGCCCACGGGTTTCGAGGAGCTCTACGAGGCCGTCGAGGATCAGTGGCAGGACCGCGCGCTGTGCTCGCAGACGGATCCCGAGGCGTTCTTCCCCGAGAAGGGCGGCTCCACTCGCGAGGCCAAGCGCATCTGCCTGGGCTGCGAGGTGCGCAACGAGTGCCTCGAGTACGCACTGTCCAAGGACGAGCGCTTCGGCATCTGGGGCGGCCTGTCCGAGCGTGAGCGCCGCAAGCTCAAGCGCGGCATCGTCTGACCGTTCCGGTCAGAGCGCGTCGGGGCCGGCGAGCAGAGTCTCCTCGGTCACACCGAGATACCCGCTGATCTGGTGAACCAGGATCGCGAGGATCTCGTCCAGTAGATCGGCCTCCGACTTGGCCCGCCGTTGGAGCGGGCGCCGGAACACGATCAACCGTGCGCGCGTGCGATTGCCCCGCCGGTCGATGCCCGCCGGAACCATGCGTGCCAACGGGATCGGCCCGTCGGCCTCCACCTCCTCGGGCCACGACACCGAGTCCGGGTCGTGCGGCAGGATGCCGGGCACGTCGTCGACCGCGATGTCGAGATCCGCCAACCGATCGTGCCAGAGCCCGTCGATCTCGGCGAAAGCGTCCAGGACGACCTCGTCGAAGCCCTGTGACCGGCTGCGGTGCGCCGGGAGTCCCCGTGGCACCAGTGGGCCGCGCAGGCCGTGCCCGCGCCGGTCCCGCGCGACCCGACGGCGCAGCTGCGCGCCGCTGTCCGACGCCGCTCTCCTCGTTCTCATGATGCTCTCAGTGTAGGCGGAGGTCGCCGATCGGGGCCGCCGCGCGCGGTCGTGCGGTGTGTCGGGAGCGCGGCGAACCGGCCACGGGTTAACCTTCCTACTGTGAACTCCGTCCGTCAGTGCTGCCGCCCCGGCTGCAGGAACCACGCCGTGGCGACGCTGACGTTCGACTACCGCCAGTCGATCGCCGTGCTGGGCCCCCTGGGAACCACCGCCGAGCCGCACGCGTGGGACCTCTGCGAGTTCCACGCCGGCCGGACGACCGCGCCCCGCGGCTGGGAGATGCTGCGCAACCTCCCGACGTACAGCGCCGCCTCCGTCGGCAACACCGCCCTGGACGACGACCTGACCGCCCTGGCGGACACCGTGCACGAACGCGCCGCGCGTGATCGCGGACGGATCGACCCGGCACCGTCGGACGGCCCGCTCCGGTCCCTCCCGCCGATCGGCGCCATGCGCCCCGTGCACGACGCGCCGCCCGCGCCGCGCGCGACCCCGTCGGCTCAGCCGAGCAGCGGCGGTCCCAAGCACGCGGCCCCCACCGGTCGCCGCGGCCATCTCCGGGTGCTGCCGGACCCCGTCGACTGACGGTCGAGCACCGAGCCGTCACGTAGCCCGCGTCGGATGCCGGTGCGCGGCCCGATTGCCGATAGGGTGGGGCGTCCGTTACGGGGCCCGCCGGGTTTCCGCACGCCGTTTCACAGGAGGTCGTCGAGCGTGGTTCGAACGCTGGAGTCCGTGCAGGCCGTCATCAAGGCGTACGACGTCCGAGGCATCGTCGGAGAGCAGATCGACGAGGACTTCGTGCGCGACGTGGGTGCCGCGTTCGGCGCGCTGATCCGTGGCGAGGGCGCCACCGCCGCCGTGGTCGGCCACGACATGCGCGACTCGTCACCGTCGCTGTCGGCCGCGTTCGCGGAGGGTCTCCTCGCCCAGGGCGTCGACGTCACCCTCATCGGACTCGCCTCGACGGACGAGCTGTACTTCGCCTCCGGCCTGCTCGATCGGCCCGGCGCGATGTTCACCGCCTCGCACAACCCCGCGGCCTACAACGGCATCAAGCTGTGCCGCGCGGGCGCCAAGCCCGTCGGGCAGGAGACCGGGCTGCGCGTCATCACCGAGCAGGTGGCGAACGGCGTACCGTCGTACGACGGTGCCGCCGGCCGCCTCGCGGAGCGCGACGTGCTCGACGAGTACGGCGCGTACCTGCGGGGGCTCGTCGACCTGTCGGGCTCGCGCCCGCTGCGCGTCGCGGTCGACGCCGGCAACGGGATGGGCGGGTTCACCGTGCCGTCCGTGCTGGGCCCCGTCGAGGCGCTCGACGTGCGCGCGCTGTACTTCGAACTGGACGGCAACTTCCCCAACCACGAGGCCAACCCGCTGGACCCGAAGAACCTCGTCGACCTGCGGCGGTTCGTGGTCGAGCAGGGCGCCGACATCGGCCTCGCCTTCGACGGTGACGCCGACCGCTGCTTCGTCGTCGACGAGAAGGGCGAGCCGGTCTCGCCGTCGGCCGTCACCGCGCTCGTCGCCGAGCGGGAACTGGCCCGGCACCCGGGCTCCACGGTGATCCACAACCTGATCACGTCGAAGGCGGTGCCGGAGATCATCGCCGAGAACGGCGGCACGCCGGTCCGTACCCGCGTGGGCCACTCGTTCATCAAGGCGCGGATGGCGGAGACCGGTGCCGTGTTCGGCGGGGAGCACTCCGCCCACTACTACTTCCGCGACTTCTGGGGCGCCGACTCCGGGATGCTCGCGGCGATGCACGTCCTGGCCGCGCTCGGCGAGCAGGCGAAGCCGCTCTCGGAGCTGATGGGGGTCTACGACCGCTACGCCGCGTCGGGCGAGATCAATTCGACGGTGGCCGATCAGGGCGAGCGCACGCGTGCCGTACTCGATGCTTTCGCAGACGAAATCCAGAGCACCGATGAACTGGACGGCGTGACGGTACAGTTGGTTTCGGGCGCCTGGTTCAACCTTCGCGCCTCCAACACGGAGCCGCTGCTCCGGCTGAACGTCGAAGCCGCGACACCGGACGAGGTGCGCGCGCTGACCGAGCGGATCCTGGCGATCGTACGTGCCTGATCGCGCTGTGGCGCTGATATGGGACGGGAGGAAGCCGTGACCGAGATCCTCGGAGCCGGAAGCGGACCGAGCGGGCCGCAGGTCACCGACCTCGATGATCCGGCGGGTCTGATCGCGGCCGACGTGGGCGGCCATCTGCGGGCCGCGGCCCTGGCGGGCGCCCAGGCGCGCGCCGTGGCCGCCGCCGTCGAGGAGGGTGCCCTGGAGCAACTCGACGGCATCGTTCCGCGTGCCGTCGTCGTGGTCTGCGGGGCCGGGCCGGCCGCCGCCGCGGCCGGCTTCGTCGAGGCCCTGACCGCGGGCCGGTTCGACGTGCCGCTCGTGCGCTCGACGGAGCTGCCGCCCTGGGTGGGCGCACTCGACGTGGTCGTCGTCTGCGGCTTCGACGCGGGCGATCTGGTGCTGGCGCGGGCGATCGCCGTGGCCGCACGCCGCGGCGCGACCGTCGTCGTCGCCGTTCCGCTCGAGGGGCCGGTCGCCGAGGCCGCGGCGGGCCGCACCGTCGACCTCTCGCCCCGCCTGCGCGTGCCGGAGCGTTTCGGCTTCATCGGCGTCGCCGCGGCCCTGCTCGCGGTGCTCGGCCGGATCGCCGGTACCGACCGGCCGGCCGCGCCCGGCGAGGGCTTCCTGTTCGCACTCGCCGAGGCGCTCGACGACGAGGCGCTGCGCGGCGCTCCCGACCGGGATGTCGAGTCCAACCCGGCGAAGCGGCTCGCGGCCCGGATGGCGGGCCGTCGGATCGCACTGACGGCCGACACGGCCGCGGGGCTCGCGGTGGCCGAACACGCGGCCTCCCAGGCGTTGACGCTGGGCGGTCAGGTGGTCGCCGCCGTCGGCCTCGCCGATGTCGAGCTGGCCGTGCCGGAGCTGGCCGCGGCACCGTCCGGCGGCGCGCTGAGCGGGTCGGACGCACTGTTCCACGACCCGTTCCTGGACGGTCCGGCCGCGCAGACGCCGCTGCGGGTCCTGGTGCTCACCACCGAGGAGCGTGCGCCCCTGGTGCAGGCCCGGCTGCGCGCCCTGCCCGACGTGGAGCCGCTGCCCGTCGACGAGGGGGCACGACGCGCGCCCGACGCGGCGGGTCCGCGCGCCGATGCGCAGGAGCTGCTCGCGCTCGCGGTACGGTTCGATCTCGCGTCGGTCTACCGGCGCCTGACCGGGGAGGCGTGATGGAGCGGATCGAGGGCGTCATCCGCCCGTACGCATGGGGCTCACGCACCGTCCTGGCGACGATGCAGGGCCGGTCCGTACCGTCGAACCACCCCGAGGCGGAGCTGTGGTTCGGGGCGCACCCCGCGGACCCGGCCAAGCTGTACGACGGTGCCGACGACGCGCCCGACGGCGATCTGCTGTCCGCGATCGGCGCCGACCTGACCGGACAGCTCGGGTCCGTGTGTCGTGGCGAGTTCGGCGACCGGCTGCCCTACCTGGTCAAGGTCCTCGCCGCCGACGAGCCGCTCTCGCTGCAGGCGCACCCCTCGCGGGAGCAGGCCGAGGAGGGCTTCGCCCGGGAGAACGCCGCGGGCATTCCGCTGGACGCACCCGAGCGCAACTACCGCGACGCCGCGCACAAGCCCGAGGTCGTCATCGCGCTCAGCCGGTTCGAGGCGCTCGCCGGCTTCCGGGACCCGGCGGTCACCGTCGAACTGCTGCGTGTGCTGGCCGTCCCGGAGCTGGACAGCTACCTGGGCCTGCTCGTCGGGCAGCCGGATTCGATGGGCCTGCGCGCCCTGGTGACCACCTGGATCACGCTGCCGCAGCCCGCGCTCGCGGTGCTCGTGCCCGCGGTGCTCGCCGGCTGCGTGCGCTACCTGGAGAGCGGCGCGACGGCGTTCAAGGGTGAGGCGAAACTCGCACTGACGCTGGGTGAGCGGTACCCCGACGACGCCGGCGTCCTGGCCGCGCTGCTGCTCAACCGCATCGTGCTGGAGCCGGGGCAGGCGCTGTACCTCGCGGCCGGCAACCTGCACGCGTACATCAGCGGCGCCGCCGTCGAGGTGATGGCGAACTCGGACAACGTGCTGCGCGGCGGACTCACGCCCAAGCACGTCGACGTGCCGGAACTGCTGCGCGTGCTGGACTTCACGCCCCGCGCACCGTCGGACCTGGCGCCCCGCACGTCGACCGTGGGGCCCGAGGTGATCTTCTCCACACCCGCACCCGAGTTCCGGGTCTCGCGGGTGCGGCTCGACGGGACGGCGCTCAAGCGCGCCGCGTCGGTGGAGCTGGACGCCCGCGGCCCGCAACTGCTGGTCGTGACCGAGGGAACGGTGACGGTACGCAGTGCGGGCCGGGCGATCGATGTTCCGGCGGGCAGCGGCCTCTGGATGGCCGCGTCCGATCCGGGCGTGGTGGTCAGCGCGCACTCACCGGCGGCGGAGTTCTTCCGGACGCTGGTGGGCGGACACTGAGCGTTCCCGCCCCGAGGCGGGGAGGAGCTAGACGCCGCCGAGGTTCTCGTAGAAGGTCTCGGGGATGTCGAAGGTCTGCATGTTCGACACCGCGACGGCCTCCGGCTGGGCCTTGCTGAGCACGGCGAGCGGCTTGCCGTCGCGCGTGAGCAGCACATCGTCTCCACCCTCGACGATGCTGAGGAGCTGAGCGACGGTCTGGTCCGTGGTGTGCGCGAAAGTCTTGGTCATAGGGCCGACGGTAAGCGTTACTCGCCGGTACGCCAACAATTTTCGACTACCAACGAGTAACACTCGTCGGTAACCTTCGCCGGTGACGTTCGATTGCCACGCGATTACCAGGTTCACGGCAGAGCGCGTCCAGACTGGAACGCCAGAGTGGTCCTTGCACAACGGAAACAGGCCGCGAGGCCGCGACGCAAGGAGATGAACACATGGCAGCACCGGGACAGGGCAACGGTCTCCGGCAGCGACCGGGGGCGCCGAAGCCGCAGCAGCCGCAGCGTCGCCGGGTGCGCCGCTGGAACCCGCAGGCGCGCCGCTGGGACTGGGTCTGGCAGTGAGCCGAGGAACCCGATGACGTCCACGAGCCTCCTTCGGCTGCTGTGGACCTTCACGCCGGGCCACCGACGATCCCTCGTCGGTGGCCTGGCCGCGTTGGTCGCAGCGGCACTCGTCGAAGTCGCGGCGGTGCTGGTCATGGCCGACGTCCTCACCGCGGTCCTCGAATCGGACTCGCTCGCGTCCGCGGCCCGTGGCGTCGCCGCCTGGGTGGCGGTCACGCTGCTCGGCGCGCTCCTCACGTACGCCGGAACGCTCGCGACCTGTCGCGCCGCCGAGGGCACCGTCCTCGCCCTGCGCGACGAGGTGTTCGGGCGGCTGTTGGACCTGCCGCTCGACGACGTGCACCGGCTCTCCACGGGAGACGTCGTGGTCCGGCTCACCGAGGACGTGGTGGTGCTCGAGACCGCGCTGTCGGTGTCCGTGGTCCAGGCGGTGGTCGCGCTCCTGACGACGGGTGGCCTGGTCGCCGTGGCGTGCTGGCTGAGCTGGCAGTTGACGCTGGTCGCGCTGGTCGCGGTGCCGGTGCTCATGGGTCTGTCCCGCGCCTTCCGTGGCGCGCAGGAGCGGGCCACCGAGCGCGAGCGCGCAGCGCATTCGGGTCTCGGGACCGCGATCGGCGAGATCGCGGGCACCGTCGAGCACGTGCGCCTGCACACGATGGAGCGCGCCGAGCGCGCCGAGGTCCACCGCCGCGGCGCCGCACTGTTCGCCGCCCGCATGCGCGAGGCCCGCGTGCACGCCGCGTTCGGCGGGGTGCTCGGCTCGGCGCAGGCGCTCACGTTGATCGCCGTCTCGGTGGCCGGGGTGGTCCTGGTCCGCACGGGCGACCTCACGTACGGCGCGCTGATCGCGCTCACCGGTTACCTCGGCTACCTCTATCCCCGGGTGCAGGACATCGCCGAGAGCCGGCTCGCGCTCGTGGGGGCCCGGATCAGCGCCGATCGCCTGGCCGAGCTCGCGGGGCCGCTCACCGGATCCGGAGCCGACGGTGCGCCGGTCCGGGACGGCGCGTTCGACGATGCCGGTACCCGGCTCGTCCGTCCGGCGGTACCGGTGCGCATGACCGATGTCCGGGTGCGGCGCGGCGACTTCGTCCTCGACTGCCCCCAGTTCACCGCCGAACCCGGGACCGTCACCGCCCTCGTCGGCCCGTCGGGGGCGGGGAAGTCGACGATCGCGGCCGCGCTCGCGGGGATGGTGGACGTCGAGGGCACCGTCGAGCTCGGGGATCGGGCGGGCCGGCGCGGCGCGGCGCTGCGCGAGCTCGTGACACTGGTGCCGCAGCACGCGGTGATCCGGACTGGGACCCTCGCATCGAACATCGTCTACGGCAGCGGCGCGGATCCGTGCGTCGCGGGAGACCTCGCGGGCGCCGACGAGTTCGTGCGCCGGCTGTCCGACGGGTACGCGACGCCGACCAGCGCGGGCGGGCAGGAACTCTCGGGCGGGCAGCGCCGGCGGATCGCGCTGGCGCGGGGGTTCGCGCGGCAGACCCCGGTGCTGATCCTCGACGAGCCGAGCACCGGCCTGGACCGGGCGAACACCGAGCGGCTGGCGCGGGTCCTGCGGTCGATCGCCGTGCGTCGCACCGTCATCGTGATCACCCACGATCCGGTGCTCGGTGACGCCGCCGACCGGTGCTACCGGGTGGTCGACGGGAAGGTGTCGCCGGCGGTGGGTGCAGACGCCTGAAATGCCCCGCGGTGGTGGCCCTGTGGTGTTTGATGAATCGTCACACCCAGACGAACACAGGAGCATCGGATGGCAAACCCACTGTTGCGTACGAAATCGGTGGAGCAGTCCATCGCCGACACCGAGGTGGTCGGCACCCGGCTGAAGAAGCAGCTGACCGCATGGGATCTCACGATCTTCGGCGTCGCCGTCGTGGTCGGCGCGGGCATCTTCACGATCGGTGCCAAGACCGCCGGTGACCTGGCCGGGCCGGCCGTCTCCGTGTCGTTCGTGATCGCGGCTATCGCCTGTGGGCTCGCCGCGCTCTGCTATGCGGAGTTCGCGTCGACGGTACCGGTCGCCGGGTCCGCCTACACCTTCTCCTACGCAACCTTCGGCGAGTTCGCGGCGTGGATCATCGGCTGGGACCTGGTTCTCGAGTTCTCCATCGCTGCTGCGGCGGTCGCCAGTGGGTGGTCCAGCTATGTGGGCACCGTCTTCCACACCGGAGCACCGGTGGTCGAGATCGGTGGCGTCCGCGTCGACTGGGGCGCGATGTTGATCGTCGCGGTCTTGACCGTGCTGCTGACCTTCGGAGCGAAGGTGAGTTCCCGGGTGTCCGCGGTGATCACGGCGATCAAGGTCGCCGTGGTGTTGCTGGTGATCGTGGTCGGAGCTTTCTACATCAAGGGTTCCAACTACAGCCCGTTCGTTCCGGAGTCGGTGCAGGGTGAGGGCAAATCGGGGCTCAAGCAGAGCCTGTTCCAGTTCGTGACCGACGGTGGCGGACTGTCGTACGGCTGGTACGGCGTCCTCGCGGGCGCGTCCCTGGTGTTCTTCTCGTTCATCGGCTTCGACATCGTGGCGACGTCCGCCGAGGAGACCAAGAACCCGCAGCGCGATGTGCCCCGCGGCATCATGGGCTCACTCGCGATCGTCACGGTGCTCTACATCGCGGTCACCATCGTGGTGACGGGAATGACGAGCTACAAGGAACTCGCAACCGCTGCCGGCACCGGCAAGGACAAGGGTGCGGCGAAGAACCTCGCCTATGCGTTCTCGCTCAACGGCGTCGACTGGGCTGCCACGATCATCTCGATCGGCGCCCTGGCCGGCCTCACCACCGTGGTCATGGTGCTGCTCATGGGTCAGAACCGCGTGCTCTTCGCCATGGCGCGCGACGGCCTGCTGCCGCGCAAGCTCGCGAAGACCTCGGACCGCGGTGTGCCGGTCCGGATCGCGGTCGGCGTCGGTGTCGTAGTGGCCGTCTTCGCCGGCCTCGTCCCGCTGGACGAGCTCGCCGAGCTGATCAACATCGGCACGCTGTTCGCTTTCGTCATGGTGTCGGTGGGCGTGGTCGTGCTGCGCAAGCGGCGCCCCGATCTCCCGCGCGGCTTCCGCACCCCGCTCGTGCCGCTAGTGCCGATCTTGTCGGTCATCGCCTGCGCGTGGCTGATGTTCAATCTCCCCCTGGAGACGTGGGTCCGGTTCCTCATCTGGATGGTGGCAGGCGTCGTCGTCTACTTCCTGTACTCGAAGAACCACTCGGTGCTCGGCCGCCGCGAGCGCGGCGAGGTCATCGAGTCGCTGGCCGACTGATTCTTTTCCCGGACCGGGGTCGACACATCGCGTGTCGGCCCCGGTTCTGTGCGCGCTGGCGCAAGTGTCAGGTGTCGTGGCGGACCCTCTCTCCGATTCCGTCCGGATCGGACAGGCGCGACGTACGATTTAGAATCGTGAACACCGACGTGGGGGTAGCGCGCTGGCGGCGGCTGATCGACGCGTTCCTGGTACAACGGGAACGGCTGGTCCGGATCCATCCGGACCTGTACGAGATGACGCTGCCGAATCCCGGTGCGACGGAGGAACAGTTGCTCGCCGCGGAGGAACGGCTGGGGTTCCGCATACCTTCGCAGTACCGCGAGTTCCTCACCGTGGCCAACGGCTGGAGTGAATGGAATCAGGACACCGCCCTGCTCTCGTGCGATCAGATCGGGCACGGCACGATCAGCGAATCGGAAGGGCTCGGGATCAGGCTCGCCGACGGGGACGTTCTGGTCGACTGGAGGACCGACGACGACTGGGTCCGGATCGCCGACAGTGACGGAACCTCCTCGGAGACCTTCGTACTGCACCGCGATTCCCAGGGGTACCGGGCGGGGCAGCTGATGATGACACCGCACGGTCACCGCTTCCACGACTCCTTCGACGACTACCTCGTCGATCAATTGGCGGCGCTGACCGAGTGGCTCGACGGCGAGGAGCTCGGACCGCGCGGGAGGTACTGGGGCAGGGATCTCCGGCTGGACCCGCCGACGACGAGGGAGATCGTCGAGCGACTCGCTGCGCTGCGCGCCGAGTTCGCGCAGCTACGGGCCGTGTCTGTTCCAGAATCACCGAACCCGCCGGCAGCACCGTCGGACATCGAGGTGCTTGAGCGCGAGCTCGGTCGGGCGTTGCACCCCGAGCATCGCGAGCTTCTGGAGGTCGCCGACGGATGGCCGGGCAACCCGCGCATCCTCAGCGTTGCGGAGATCCGATCGGGAGAGCGATGGGCCGAGGCGTTCGAGGCGCGGGACCGCCACAACGACTGGCAGGCCGCCGAATTCGCGAGGGTCGGCAGCACCACGTGGCGGAAGCCGCCGCCGTCCGCGGAAGCCGCCGCGCGTGCGTCGGTAGTCCCCTTCGCGACGCAGGTGATCGCAGCGTACGGAGTCGACATCGAGGATGGCTTCGTCCGCGATGCGATCGACGATGCCAAGTATGGGCCAGATGTGGCTTCCTGGCTCATGAAACCCCCGGTTTCACGATCGCAGCCGAGGCGGGCGGGCTGATCGGTGCAGGCCGCGATAGCCTGGAGCGCGTGACTTCTACGTTGACCGCCGATACGGCGAACGGAATCGATTTCAAGGTCGCGGACCTCTCTCTCGCCGAGTCCGGCCGCAAGCAGCTGAGCCTGGCGGAGCACGAGATGCCCGGCCTGATGGCGTTGCGTCGCGAGTACGCCGACGTCAAGCCGCTGAAGGGCGCCCGCATTTCGGGCTCGCTGCACATGACGGTGCAGACCGCGGTGCTCATCGAGACCCTCGTGGACCTCGGCGCCGAGGTGCGCTGGGCGTCGTGCAACATCTTCTCCACCCAGGACGAGGCGGCCGCGGCCGTCGTCGTGGGCCCGCACGGCACCGTCGAGGCGCCGCAGGGCGTGCCGGTGTTCGCGTGGAAGGGTGAGACCCTCGAGGAGTACTGGTGGGCCGCCGAGCAGATGCTGACCTGGCCGGGTGAGCCCGCCAACATGATCCTCGACGACGGCGGCGACGCCACCATGCTCGTGCTGCGTGGCGCGCAGTTCGAGGCCGCCGGTGTGGTCCCGCCCACCGACGAGGACGCCGACAGTCACGAGTACCAGGTGTTCCTGGCCCTGCTGCGCGAGTCGCTGGCCAAGGACGCCACCAAGTGGTCGACGATCGCCGAGTCGGTCAAGGGCGTCACCGAGGAGACCACCACGGGCGTGCTGCGCCTGTACCAGTTCGCGGCGGCGGGCGAGTTGGCGTTCCCGGCGATCAACGTCAACGACTCGGTCACCAAGAGCAAGTTCGACAACAAGTACGGCACCCGCCACAGCCTCATCGACGGCATCAACCGCGGCACCGACGTGCTCATCGGCGGCAAGAAGGTCCTCATCACCGGCTACGGCGACGTGGGCAAGGGCTGCGCCGAGTCGCTCGCGGGGCAGGGCGCACGCGTCCAGGTCACCGAGATCGACCCGATCAACGCGCTGCAGGCCCTGATGGACGGCTACGACGTGGTCACCGTCGAGGACGCGATCGGCGACGCCGACATCGTCATCACCTCCACGGGCAACAAGGACATCATCCTGCTCGAGCACATGAAGCAGATGAAGGACCACGCGATCCTCGGCAACATCGGCCACTTCGACAACGAGATCGACATGGCCGGCCTCGAGAAGTCGGGCGCGGTGCGGCTGAACATCAAGCCGCAGGTCGACCAGTGGACCTTCGGCGACACCGGTAAGTCGATCGTCGTGCTGTCGGAGGGCCGCCTGCTGAACCTGGGCAATGCGACGGGCCACCCGTCGTTCGTCATGTCCAACAGCTTCAGCAATCAGGTGATCGCGCAGATCGAGCTGTGGACCAAGCCCGACGAGTACGACAACGAGGTCTACCGTCTCCCCAAGCACCTCGACGAGAAGGTCGCGCGGATCCACGTCGAGGCCCTGGGCGGGCACCTCACCAAGCTCACCAAGGAGCAGGCCGAGTACATCGGCGTCGACGTCGAGGGCCCGTACAAGCCCGAGCACTACCGCTACTGAGCGGCACCGTTGCGACAGTGACTGATCGGCACCGTCGGGCTCGCTAACGGACGCGCGACGAACTGACGCACACCTTCCACCCTCCGGACTCCTTCCGGAGGGTGGTGGTGTCTGTGACGGTCTGCGCGACGATCGATCCCGAGCCGACCGGCACCGTCGTCTGCTCGGCGGTCGCGGTTCCGGCGTCGGCGTCGATGCGCACGGCCCCGACGGTCACCTTCCAGCGCCCGCTCGGCCCGAGCGTGGAGTCGACCTCGGCGGCGAAGGTCTGCGCGGTGAACTGCTGCTGCAGCAACATGGCGTCGGCGGAACAGCGGGTTCCGATGAGCCCGGCCAGGTCCCGGTTGTTGAGGGCCGTCGTCTCGGCGGTGACGACATCGCGGATCTGCTGCTCGTCGTCGCTGCCGCGGTTCGCGAGGATGTACCACGTGGCGCCGATGATGATGGCGATGATCAGCGCCGTCGCGCCGACCACGATCGCCACGGACCGGTCGCGCCGCGGCGGCCCCGACGGTGCGGTCTGCCAGGCCTGGGCGGACGGCTGGTGCGCCCGGGGCGCGGACGGCTGGGGGGCCGACGGGGCCGGCAGGGGCGCGCGCGGTCGGGGATCGGGGACCACCCCGGTGACCGCCCGCCCCGTCACGAAGGGCGTGCCCGCCGATGAGACGGGCCCGCCCGGCGCGAACTGCTGCGGCGGCCGCGGCGGCGCGATCCCGAGCCGGCGGTAGGTCTCCGCAGGGAGGACGGGATGCAGGAGTTCGCGGGGATCAGTCGGGCGCATCGGCGCGCTCCTCCGAGACCGCCGGCGCGTGGCTGCGGTGTTCGAGCGTCTGCAGCAGCGCGGTCAGCGCGTCCAGCTTCTCGTGCACCTCGTCGAGCTCGCGGCGCATGTAGTCGCGGCTCGCGGCCTCGCCGACGGCCAGGCGCACCGATGCCAGCTCACGGGCCAGGAACTCGGTATCGGCCTTGGTCTGCGCGGCGCGGGCGCGGTCCTCGTCGAGCGAGACTCGGTCCCGGCTCTCCTGTCGGTTCTGCGCGAGCAGGATGAGCGGCGCCGCGTACGCGGCCTGCGTGGAGAACGCAAGGTTGAGCAGGATGAACGGGTACGGGTCGAAGCGCAGCGCGATCCAACTGACGTTGATGATCACCCACACCACGACGATCACCGTCTGGATCGCCAGGTAGCGGCCGGTGCCCAGGAACCGGGCGACGCGCTCGGCGCCCTGGCCGATCATGTCGTCGCCCAGGTTCAGGTGGAAACTGCGGCCGAGCCGCGGCGTGTCGAGCCGGGAGCGGTCCTTCATCGGGCGGCCTCCACGGTGTTGTCGTCGTCCTCGTCGCGCCAGTCGTCGGGCAGCAGGTGGTCGAGCACGTCGTCGACGGATACGGCGCCCAGCAGGTGGTTCTCCGCGTCGATCACGGGCCCGGTGACCAGGTTGTACGCCGCGAAGTACCTGGTCACGGCGCCGAGCGGGTCATCCGGCGCGAGCCGCGGCAGGTCGGTGTCGACGATGCCGCCCACCAGGTCGGCGGGCGGCTCGCGCAGGAGTTGCTGCAGGTGCACCGCGCCGAGGTAGCGGCCCGTCGGGGTCGCGGTCGGGGGCCGGACGACGAACACCATGCTGGCCAGCGCGGGGGTGATGTCCTGGTTGCGGGCCCGGGCCAGGGCCTCGGCCACGGTGGTCGACGGGGTGACCACGATCGGCTCGGGCGTCATCATGCCGCCCGCGGTGTACGGCGAGAAGGTGAGCAGTCGACGGACCGTCCCCGAGTCCTCGGGGTCCATCACCGCCAACAGCTCCTCGCGCTGGTTGTCGGGGAGCTCGCCGAGGAGGTCGGCGGCGTCGTCGGGGTCCATGGCCTCGAGGACGTCGGCGGCGCGGGCCTTGGACAGGTGCGCGATCACCTCGGCCTGGTCGTCGTCGCCGAGTTCCTGAAGCACGTCCGCGAGCCGCTCGTCGTCGAACGCCGCCGCGAGGGCGAGCCGCCGCTGGGCGGGCAGCTCGCGCAGGGCCTGCGCCACGTCGGTGGCTCGCATGTCCTCGAACACCGTCAGCGCCTCGGCGATGTCGTGATCGGCACTCGTGAGCGCGGTGGTGGTGAAGCCCGAGACGTGGGGGAGGTCCACCACCTGGACGCCGCCGCGCCGACTCCACCCCGTCGCGCGGATCTTGACGGCCAGGCGGTGCACGACCCAGTCCCGGGTTCGGGTCTGCTCGATCCCCACGTCCACGACGGAGGCGTCGGCACCGTCGTACGGCTCCCCGGGTTCCTCGATCCGGACCTTGGTCCCCAGGAGCTGGCCGAGGGCGAGGGCCTCACCGGGCCGGATGTGCAGGCGGCGCAGGCTCACCGAGCCGGTGTTGAGCGTGATCGCGGCCGGTTCGACGCTGGTCACGCGCAGCATCGGAACGAAGATGCGGCGGCGGTTGGCCAGCTCGACGGCGAGGCCGAGGACACGTGGCGCCTTGCGATCGGCGCGCAGACCGATCACGGCGTCGCGGACACGGCCGACCGACTCCCCGTCCGGACCCACGACGGGCAGGCCGGACAGTCGAGCGACGAATACTCTGGAGACAGCCGACATGGTGTTCAGGGTAGTTTCGTTCTACGTATCGCATGTGAGGGAGGGCGTCGAATGTCGCAACCGTTACCCGGCCCGGGGTCGCAGAATCGCTCCGGAGGGCCCGCCGGGCAGCCCTTCCGCGGGCTGCCGACGCCGCCGAAGGGCTGGCCGATCGGGTCGTTCGGCACCTACGCTGAGGCGCAGCGCGCGGTCGACTACCTCTCCGACCAGGAGTTCCCGGTCCAGAACGTCACGATCGTGGGCGTGGACCTCATGCAGGTCGAGCGGATCACGGGGCGTTTGACCTGGGGGCGGGTGCTCAGCGCCGGCGCCGCGTCGGGCGCGTGGCTGGGCCTGTTCCTCGGCCTGCTGGTCGGGCTGTTCGTGGGCGGCGGTGCGAACGTGCTGCCGACCGTGATCGCCGGCATCGTCGGAGGCGTGGTGTTCGGTCTGATCAGTGCGGCGGTGCCGTACTGGGCCTCGCGCGGTACGCGCGACTTCTCATCGACGATGCAACTGGTCGCCGGCCGGTACGACGTGCTGTGCGATCCGCAGGTCGCCGAGCAGGCGCGCGACATGCTGGCCCGGTTGAACATCCAGTAGTCGCTCGCTGCCGTCAGCACCGCCCGCCCCGCGTCGCCGTGGGGCGTGCGGGGATCGACGTCGGGGTCGGCGGTAGATGTGTTGCTCGCGACAGCGATGCGTCTGGCGCATACCCTCATCTGTGCAGGTCGAAGGCTGTTTTTCAGGCACAGGTTATGCGTTTCTTGCATAGCTCGGCCGTGTGGCGCGCGCTAGGAGCCTTCGTCGCGGCGGGTGGGCTGTTCGCCGACGAATCGTCGCTGCCCTGGTGTTCCGGGGCGCCTGCGACCTACCGCTATCGGTTCGCACTCTGCATAACGTTGCAACGCTATGAAGTGCAAAGAATGATCTGTGGACCGCGGTCCGGTCGAGTCGTGATCGAACGATCGTTGCCGATGTGGCAACGATCAGGTTATCGTTTCCGGTATGGAAACGAATCGCGGTGGTGACGGGTCTCTTGTAGACGTTGCCCGAGCCGCCCGCGCTGCGCGACGAACTGCTTCTCCGTGGTGGTTGTCCCTGGCTTGGGCGTTGAACCTCGCGGTGTACTACTCAGTCGCCCTGGGCGGGCGTCACCTGTGGCGAGACATTCTGGTGGCCTTCGTGTTCCTCGGAGCTGGAACTCTTCTCGTGAGTGGGCTCCGGCGGTTGCGTGGTGCTCGACCTAGGGGGTACGACGGGGGTTCGTTGGCGGGGGAGGTCAGTTTCTGGTCTTCCATGTCGGGGCTCGTCATCGCGATGGTCGGCTCGCGCTTTCTGGAGCCTGGTGTATGGACGACGTACGCGACATCGATAGCGATCTCGACCGCCGCGTACCTCGTCGGTGACTGGGTGGCGCGGCTGATCGCTCGCCGCGGCGAGCGATGAGCAGCTCGAGATACGGGCCGCCGGCGTTCAACGACCTCATCCACCCGCGGCAACGGCTGATGATCTGCGCGGCGCTGGACCAGGCGCGGGACATGCGGTTCGACGTGCTCGCGAAGGCTCTGGACATGAGCGCGCCCACGTTGAGCAAGCATCTGGCGAAGCTGGAGGAGGCGAAGTACGTCGCGACCCGCCGGGACTCGGCGGACTCGCGGCGGCAGTGGGTGGAGCTGACCATCACCGGCCGGTCCGCCTTCGCGCGACACGTCGCGGCACTGCGTGAGCTCACGACCTGACCCGCGGTGCCGTAGGTCTCTCCGCTCCCCGCAGATATTCCCGGGCGCCCCGAGGATCCGCGCGGGGAGTGAAGGAATCTGCGGCGTCCGGTGATTTCTGCTGCGTATCGACGCGAGTGCAGCTGCGGCCGGAGGCGGCCCCGGGGGCGAGCGGCGCACCGTCGGACCTGCGAGAACGGAGTGGAAGGACGAGGGTCTCCCGAACCTGTTTACCGAGACGCCAAGTCCTGCTAAATTGCGAGAGGGTGATAGTGATCACAAGGAGGACTCTCATGGCTGACATCCAGGGACGTGTGCGGCGGGACCCGTTCGACCAGGGCTACCTCGACGTTCTGGAGGACCTGTCCGACGGTTCCGTGCACCGTCGGTTCGACCCGTACCTCGACATCGACTGGGACTCGCCGGAGCTGGCGCTGGACCCGAACGATCCGCGCTGGGTGCTGCCGGCGACGCTCGATTCGCTGGGCGCCACGCAGTGGTACCGCGACCTGCCGCTGGAGAAGCGGATCGAGATGGGGAAGTGGCGGATGGCCAACACGATCAAGGTGGGCGCGGCCTTCGAATCCATCCTGATCCGCGGGATGATGCAGTACATCATGAAGCTCCCGAACTCCTCGCCGGAGTTCCGCTACTGCCTCCATGAGATGACCGAGGAGTGCAACCACATCCAGATGTTCCAGGAGCTGGTCAACCGCATCGGCGTGGACGTTCCGGGTATGCGCAAGCGGTTCCGGCGGGCCTCGCCGATGATCGGCGTTCTCGGCGGCTACGCGCACGTGATCCTGTTCATGGGGATCCTCGGCGGCGAGGAGCCGATCGACCACTACCAGAAGGCGATCATGCGGCACGGCGGCCAGGTCCCGCCGCTGGTGTTGCGCACCATGGAGGTCCACGTCGCGGAAGAGGCGCGGCACATCTCCTTCGCGCACGAGTTCCTGCACGCTCACCTGCAGGGGATGACGAAGCGGCAGAAGCGGATCTGCGCGTTCGCCTTCCCGCTGGCGATGCGCTGGCTGGTCGGCGAGATCTTCACTCCGCCGAAGGAGTTCTTCGAGAGGTTCGAGGTGCCGCGCGAGGTCAAGCGCGAGGCCTTCTGGCGCGGGCCCGCGGCGCGGGCGCTGCTGAACGACTACTTCGCCGAGATGCGCGCGCTCGCCGACGATCTGGGTCTCATGACCCCGTTCGGCAGGCTCATGTGGAAGCTGCTCAAGATCGACGGTCACCAGGCCCGCTATCGCGGCGAGCCGACCCGCATGGCGCAGGCTGCGGCCTGACGGAGGCCCGCGCCCGGGGCGTAGCATCACGAGCCATGACCTCCGCAGGGCAGCCGGACTCCGGCTATCGGTTGCGGTGGCGCGAGCACAATTCGCAGCGTCGCGACCTGATTCTGCGGGCCGCCGCGGAACTGGTGGAGGAGTCCGCGCCCGGTGCGCCGATCTCGGTGCGGCACATCGCGGAGCGGGCCGGACTCGTGAAGTCGGTGGTCTACCGCCAGTTCAAGAGCAAGGACGACCTGGTGCGCGGCCTGCGCGGCTATGTCGTGGAGTCCTTCGCCGCGGAGCTGGAGGCCGACCTCGACGTCTCGGCGGGCACGCTCCGCGGGATCCTGCGCCGCGCCATCACCAGCGCCGCCGTCTGGATGGAGGACAACCCGCGCCTCGTCGACCTCCTGCGGTCCGGTCCCTCCGACACGGCCCCCGACGCCCCCGACGCCGTGGCCGAGCTCCGCCATCGCGTGGTCACCCGGGCGCACGAGACCATCGACGGCATCGCCGCCGTCACCCGCCTCGACCCCGAGCCCTTCGCGCGCATCCCGTTCGTGATGTTCACGACGGTGGAGGCGACGCTCACCAGCTGGGTCCGCGGCGAGGAGGCGATCCGGGGCAGCTCGCGCGCCCAGGTGGTCGAATCGCTCACGGACATCACGTGGTTCGTGCTCGACGGTGCCGCGCGCGGCATGGGCGTGACCGTCGATCCGGACGCCGAGTTCGCCACGGTCCTCGCGACCCTCGTGCCCGACGGTGCCGCGGCACCGTCGGGCGGATCCTGACCCGGATGGGCGATTGGCGGGGGTTCGCGAAAAGTGTCGGCCCGGTCTGGCACGATAATGCCGAATGTGGTTCACCTCACGGGCCGCGTCGGCTAGCTTTCCCAGCGGACGTCGCCCGGCGCAGGGCGGCATAGGAGGCGGCGTGACGATACGACCGAGAAGTACCCGGCGGCACGCGCGGCGCGCCGCCGCGGCGGGGCTCGCCGCCACGATGGGGGTCGCCCTCCTTGCGGGCTGCGGCACTGAGGGCAGCGGCGTCACGCTCAACGTGTACGCGCCTGCCGACGGTGCCACGGTGACCAAGGAGGTCGCCCAGGACTGCTCGACCAGCGAGTACACCGTCGTGGGGCACGCGCTCCCGAAGCAGGCCGACGATCAGCGCCTGCAGATCGCGCGGCGGGCCAACGGCAACGACCGCACCATGGACATCGTCGGCCTCGACGTGAACTGGACCGCCGAGTTCGCCGAGGCCGGCTGGATCCTGCCGTTCCCGGACGAGCAGGCCGCCGCCGCGAAGAAGACGGTGCTCGCCGGCCCGCTCAAGACCGCGATGTGGCAGGACAAGCAGTACGCGGCGCCGGCGTGGACCAACACGCAGTTGCTCTGGTACCGCAAGGACGCGCTGGAAAAGGTGCTCGGCCGCAAGATCGGCCCGGGCCCGCTCAAGCTCACCTGGGATCAGGTGGTGCAGTACGCGGCGAAGTCCGGGCAACTCGGCGGGCCCACGCAGATCGAGGCGCAGGCGGCGCAGTACGAGGGCGTGGTCGTGTGGTTCAACTCCCTCCTGGAGAGCGCGGGCGGGCGGATGGTCGCCGACGACGGCAAGACGGTGACGCTCACCGACACCCCGGAGCACCGCGCCGCCACCGTCAAGGCCCTGTCGATCATGAAGGCCGTCGCCACCGCGCCCGGCCGCGACCCGTCGTTCACCCAGCTCGACGAGGGCGCCTCCCGCCTGGGCATGGAGAAGGGCAACGCGATCTTCCAGGTGAACTGGCCCTTCGTGTTCGCGAGCGCGCAGAAGAACGGCGCCGCGGGCGACGTGCCGTACCTGACCGACCTGGCGAAGTTCAACGACCTGCTCAACCCGCCGAAGGACGCGAAGGACGCGCCCTCGCCGACGGTGGCGCAGCTCAACGAGATCAACACGCTCACCCGGCAGAAGTTCGACTTCGCGCCGTACCCGTCGGTGATCGCGGGCAAGCCCGCGAAGACCACGGTCGGCGGCATCAACTTCGCGGTCGCCAAGACCACCCGCTACGAGAAGCAGGCGTTCGAAGCGTTGGCGTGCCTGACCAACGAGGCCGCCGAGCGCAAGTACGCGGTCAAGGGCGGCACGCCGCCGATCCTGGCGAAGCTCTACGACGACGCGGAGTTCCGTAAGGCCTACCCGATGGCCAACCTGATCCGTGACCAGCTGCAGGAGGCCACGGCCGCGGTGCGCCCGATCACGCCGCAGTACCAGGCGATGTCGACCCTGCTGCAGGCGAAGCTGGCGCCCGTCGGCTCCTGGGACCCGGATTCTCTCGCCGACGAACTGACCGCTGCCGCCCAGAAGGCCATGGATGGAAAGGGGCTCGTGCCGTGACCGCCGTGACCGAGGCACCGTCGGACCAGCCGACGGGAGCCACCCCCGAGAGTGAGGGCCGGCGCGCCGAGCGCAAGCTCGGCCTGCTGCTGATCGCCCCCGCGGCGCTGGTGATGTTCCTGGTCACCGCGTACCCGATCATCTACGCCTTCTGGCTGAGCCTGCACAAGTCGTCGCTGGCGTATCCGGGGCAGGACGAGTTCATCGGGCTGTCCAACTACCTGACCGTTCTCAAGGACGGCTACTGGTGGCAGGCGCTGGGTATGACCTCGCTGATCACCGTGGTGTCCGTGGTGATCGAGTTCGTGCTCGGCCTCGCGATCGCGCTGGTCATGCACCGCACGCTCGTCGGCCGGGGCATCGTGCGCACCGTCGTGCTCATCCCGTACGGCATCGTGACCGTCGCCGCCGCGTTCTCCTGGTACTACGCCTGGACCCCGGAGACGGGCTACCTCGCGGGCCTGCTGCCCGACGGTTCCGCCCCGCTCACCCAGCAGTGGCCCTCGGTCGCGATCATCATCCTGGCCGAGGTGTGGAAGACGACGCCGTTCATGGCGTTGCTGCTGCTCTCCGGCCTGGCCCTGGTTCCGGACGACCTGCTCAAGGCCGCCGCCCTCGACGGCGCGGGCCCGTGGACGCGGCTGACCAGGATCACGATCCCGCTGATGAAGCCGGCGATCCTGGTCGCGCTGCTGTTCCGCACACTCGACGCGTTCCGCATCTTCGACAACATCTACATCTTGACGAAGGGCAGCAACAAGACCGGGTCCGTCTCGATCCTGGGTTACGACAACCTGTTCAAGGCGTTCAACCTGGGTGTGGGGTCGGCGATCTCGGTGCTGATCTTCGTCTGCGTCGCGATCATCGCGTTCATCTTCGTCAAGGCGTTCGGCACCTCGGTGCCGGGCTCCGACTCGGGCGATCGACGGTAGGGGTAGGACATGGCTCAAGGAACCGTCGGTAAGAAGCTCGGCTGGAGCGTCGTCGACCTCATCGTGGTCTGTTACGCGCTGATCCCCGTGCTGTGGATCCTCTCGCTCTCGCTCAAGCCGGTGTCGGCGATCAGCGACGGGAACTTCATCCCGAAGAAGTTCACCTTCGACAACTACACTGCGATCTTCGAGGGGAACGGCTTCGTCCGGCCGCTCATCAACTCGGTGGGCATCGCGCTGATCTCCACCGCGATCGCCGTGGTGATCGGCATGTTCGCCGCCTACGCGGTGGCGCGGCTGGACTTCCCGGGCAAGAAGCTGTTCGTGGGCGCCGCACTGCTGATCGCGATGTTCCCGCAGGTCTCGCTCATCACGCCGCTGTTCAACATCGAGCGCAAGGTGGGCCTGTTCGACACGTGGCCCGGCCTGATCCTGCCGTACATCACGTTCGCGCTGCCGCTCACGGTGTACACGCTGTCGGCGTTCTTCCGCGAGATCCCGTGGGAGCTGGAGAAGGCGGCGCAGATGGACGGCGCCACCCCGGCGCAGGCCTTCCGCCGCGTGATCGCCCCGCTCGCCGCGCCCGGCGTGGTGACCGCCGCGATCCTGGTGTTCATCTTCTGCTGGAACGACCTGCTCTTCGCGCTGACGCTGACGGCCACCGAAGCGTCCACGACCGCGCCGGTCGCGATCACCAACTTCACCGGCAGCTCGGAGTTCGAGGAGCCCACCGGGTCGATCGCGGCCGCCGCCGTGATCGTGACCATTCCCATCATCATCTTCGTCCTGATCTTCCAACGACGGATCGTCGCCGGGCTCACGTCCGGCGCGGTCAAGGGCTGACGCCGAAAGTATTCGAGGAGCAATCACATGGCCGACATCGTCCTGGACCACGTCAAGAAGACCTACCCCGACGGCTCGACCGCCGTCAGCGACATCAACATCGAGATCGCCGACGGCGAGTTCGTCATCCTGGTCGGCCCGTCGGGCTGCGGAAAGTCCACCACGCTGAACATGATCGCGGGCCTGGAGGACATCTCCGGCGGAGAGCTGCGCATCGGCGGCGAGCGGGTCAACGAGAAGGCGCCGAAGGACCGCGACATCGCGATGGTCTTCCAGTCCTACGCGCTCTACCCACACATGACCGTGCGCGAGAACATCGCCTTCCCGCTCAAGCTGGCGAAGCTGGGCAAGGACGAGATCAACGCCAAGGTCGAGGACGCGGCCCGCACCCTGGACCTCACCCAGCACCTCGACCGGCGGCCGTCGCAGCTCTCGGGCGGCCAGCGGCAGCGCGTCGCGATGGGTCGCGCGATCGTCCGCAGTCCCAAGGCCTTCCTCATGGACGAGCCGCTGTCCAACCTCGACGCCAAGCTGCGCGTGCAGATGCGCACCGAGGTCAGCCGGCTGCAGAAGCGCCTCGGCACCACGATGGTCTACGTGACGCACGACCAGACCGAGGCCATGACCCTCGGCGACCGCGTCGTCGTGCTCAAGAGCGGCGACGTGCAGCAGATCGGCGCGCCGCAGGAGCTCTACGACCGCCCGAACAACCTGTTCGTGGCCGGCTTCATCGGCTCGCCGGCGATGAACTTCGTGCCCGGCCGGTTGACCTCCGTCGGCATCGAGACCGCGCTCGGCGAGATCCTGCTGCTCGACGCGCCGCGCCTGGCCGAGCGTGCCGCGGCCGCCGGGAACCGGACCGGGGAGGTCGTGGTCGGCATCCGACCGGAGCACTTCGAGGACGCGCGCCTGCTCGACCCCAACCAGCGCGTCGGCGGCCTGACCTTCACCGCGAAGGTCGACGTTCTCGAGTCGATGGGCTCGGACAAGTTCGTGCACTTCGGTGTCCCCGACGCGGCGGCCCGCAGCAACGCCCTCACCGACCTCGATGCCGACCGGCAGCAGCCGATCGCGGGCGTCGACGAGGTCGTCGCGCGCCTGTCCGCGGACTCGACCGTCGCCCGCGGCGCCGAGGTGGACCTGTTCTACGACCCCACCAAGATCGCGGTGTTCGACGCCACGACCGGGCTGAACCTGGCCCTGTAGCGCGGTCGGCACGGGCCGGGACGGGGCGGGTCGTCATGCGGGTGCTCGCCGTCAGCGACGAGGAGGTGCCGGGCCTGGCCCTGGCATCGTCGGCGCTGCGACCGGACCTGATCCTGGGCGCCGGGGACCTGTCGGGCGGATACCTCGAGGGCCTCGTCGACCGGTACGGCGTGCCGTGCGTGTTCGTGCCCGGCAACCACGACCCCGACTTCTCGGGCTACCGCCGCACCCGCGGCGGGTACGTCCGCGGCGGCCTGCCCTGCGAGCCGCCGGGTCCGCGCGGGGGCGTCAACGCGGACGGCCGCGTGGTCACCGTCGCGGGCCTGACGGTGGCCGGCCTCGGCGGGTCCGTCCGCTACCGGGGCGGGCCCAACCAGTGGACGCAGGCGCAGGCGCGGCGCCGCGCCGCTCGGCTGCGGCTCGCGGCCCGCTGGCGTACCGTCGACCTGGTGCTGGCGCATTCGCCCGCGCTGGGCGTGGGGGACGGTGACGACGGCCCGCATCGCGGGCTCGCCGCGCTCGGCTCCCTGGTCGCGCGGATCCGGCCGCAGGTCTTCGTGCACGGGCACGTGCACCCGTTCGGGCGGCCCGGCCCGGACCACGAGATCGACGGTGTGCCGGTGCTCAACACCGTCGGGTACACGTACTTCGACATCACCCCCGGCCGGCCCGGGGACTTCTCCGTGAGGGAGCGGCGACGTGGCGCGTGATACCGGCTTCCCCGACGAGGACGCCCGCAGTGACTTCGAGCGGTCCCGGCGCCGCGCCAACATCGCGCGGCTCGCGGCGTGGGTGCGCGGCCAGCCCGGCGACGTCAACGAGGTGCTGCCCTACGACGAGGTCGTCTCCGCGCTGGGCCTGGTCACCGAGCGGAACCTGGGGTTGCAGGTCGTGCCGGTCGCGGCGATCGTGGGGAGCGTGGACCGCACCCGCGACTTCGACCGGCACTTCCGGCCGCGGTCGCCGGCGCTGCGTGCGCGCTGGCAGCGGCTCGCTGCGGCGCAGCGGCGGGGCGAGGCCATGCCGCCGATCGAGGTGCGCAAGGTCGGGGAGATGTACTTCGTCGTCGACGGGCACCACCGCGTGTCGATCGCCTTCGCGCGGGGGTTCGCCACCATCGACGCCTATGTCACCGAGGTGGTCACGCGGGTGGGCGCCGGCGGGATCGCGGTGCGCTCGGATCTGCTGCTCAAGGATCACCGACGGTTGTTCCTGGAGCGGGTGCCGCTGGCGGGTGCGGCGCGCGAGCGCATCCGGTTCACCAACGCGTGGGACTACTCCGTGCTCGCGGAGTCGGTGGAGGCATGGGGGTTCCGCCTGATCCAGGACGCGGGGGAGTACCTGCCGCGCGCCGACATCGCGCGCCGGTGGTTCGACGAGGAGTTCGCCCCCGTCATCGAGCTCGCCCGCGCCGCGGGGATCATGGAGTCCTCCACCGACGCCGAGGTCTACCTGTTCGTCGCGTGCGAGCGGTACCGGCTGGTGCGCAAGCACGTCTGGACGCCCGAGATCATCGACGAGGTGTCGGCGCAGAACCGGCCCTGGCAACCGGGCCGGTTCTTCTGACGTGGCCGGTCCGTAGGATCGATGCTCGTGAGTTCCGTCGTCGACGCCGTCCGTGAGCATCTCGTCGAGCACTACGCGGGTCGGGGCTTCGCGCCGCCGGCATCGGCGTCGGTGACCTTCCTGGGTCTCGAGCCGATGACGATCCAGCGCTGGGTGGGTGACCCGCTCGTCGCGTTCGCCAGCGTGGGCTGCTCGCGGCACGCGATGACGGACCCGAACGCGCTGGTCGCCGTCGACGACGGTCCGCGCGCGGAGGTGATCCTGGAGTTGCGCCCCGCGGCGGACGGACCAGGAGCTGCGCTGGACGGCGTGCACCGGTCGCTCGCGATCCTCGCCGCGACGCCCGCCGTCGAGGGGCTGGTCCTCGCGCCCGACGCGCTCGTCGACCTGGGTGCGCCGCTGTGGGCGGGCGCGCCGTTCACGGCGGTCCTGCTGGGGGAGTCGACGGTGCCCGATCTGGAGCGCGACGGCGGCGATCCGGTCCGGTTCCTACGCGCCGACCCGATCACGGCCAACGAGGCCGCGTGGGTGCGGCTCAAGGGAGGGGCGGCACTCCGAGAGGCGTGGAAAGAAGCCGGCATCGATCCGTCCGACCCCGGCCGCCCCGCAGCCAGAGAGGTCTAATCTCGCTCAGAGTTCCCACAGGGAAGCGATGGGCAGCCCGATGAGGTTCTCGCCGAACCGAACGCCCTGGTCGGCAGTGCCGAGCACGACCCCGCCCGCGAACCTGTCGCCCAGTCTCTCGGCGAGCCGCTGAAGGCCACGGAAGTGCTCGGGTTTGTAGGTCTGCTTCGCCTTCACCTCGATACCGAGGATCCGGCCGTCGTCGAGCTCGAGGACGACATCGACTTCGGCCCCCGAGGTCTCGCGGTAGTGGAAGAGATTGAACCGCGTGTCGCTCCAGGTCCGCTGCTTGAGCAGCTCGGACACGACGAGACCTTCGAGGAGCGGTCCCAGCAACTCCCCGCCGCCGACCAATGCGCCGGCCCGGGCTGCCGTGACGCCCGAGAGGTGCATCGCAAGCCCGGAATCAATGATGAGCCCCTTGGCCTTCCCGGTCTGGCGGGTGGTGAGTTTTCCAGTCCATGGCCGGATTCGCTTCATGAGGTACAGCGTCTCGGCGAGGTCGAGGTACGCGCTGATCGTGGTCTCGGGGATGTCGGCGTCGCGGGAGAGCCGGGCGCGCACAATCTCGCCCGATTGGTTGGCCGCGATGAGGCGAAGGACGGTCGCCAGTCGGTTGCCGTCCACCAAGCGGCGGACATCGCGGGCGTCTCGCTGGACTATCCGGTCCAGATAGCCGTCGAACCATGCCGTGCGTAGTCGCGGCGACCTGCTGAAGACCTCCGGGTAGCCGCCGGCCGCGAGAGCGTTCGCGTAGTCCTCACGCGTGAACGAGGTTTTTACGTCGAACGGATCGATTCCGGCAAGAAGGTGCGTCACGAAGTCATCGACCCGCCCTCGGATCTCCCCCTGGCTCAGAGGTCCGAGCGTCAGCGTCACCGCACGGCCGGCCAGGGAGTCGGGGGTCCGTTCGAGGCGCAACAGGTCGGCCGACCCGGTCAGGAGGAAACGCCCCGGCGTGCGGTTCCTGTCGACGGATGCCTTGATCGGCAACAGCAGCTCAGGAGCACGCTGGATCTCGTCGATGACGAGCATTCCGTCGGGAAGCTGATCCACGAAGGCCTGCGGATCGCTCTGTGCCGCGTTCCTCAGCAGTTCGTCGTCCAACGTGAGGTAGCGCGCCGCGCGACGCGAGCCTTCGACGAGCATCGTGGCAAGAGTGCTCTTGCCCACCTGTCGCGCGCCCTCGATGACGACAACCGGGAAGGCGACGGCGAGTTCCTCAGCCCAGGGGAGGGCGTGGCGGGGCAGGATGTCGTTCGAGGTCACGGGCCTATTGTTGCGCTAACACGCTGTTCTGCGCAATTGAGCCCGCTGTTCTGCAGGACTCAAGTCGCTGTTCTGCAGGACCCAAGTCGCTGTTCTGCAGTGAGTTGTCGAGGCGAACGCGGCTAGCGGCTACAGCCACTTGATCTTCCGGAAGGTGATGAACAGCGCGATACACGCGAGGATCATGATCGCGACGACCGCGTAGTACGAGTAGTGCCAGTGCAGTTCGGGCATGTTGTCGAAGTTCATGCCGTAGATGCCCGCGATCATCGTGGGCACCGCGACGAGGCCGATGATCGCCGACATCTTGCGCATGTCCTCGTTCTGCTGCATCCCGATCTTGGCGACGGCCGCGTCGATGAGCGAGCTGAGCACGTCGTTGTAGGTCTCCACGTGGTCGGCGACCATGGACTGGTGATCGAGCACGTCCGAGAAGTAGCGCTGGATCTCACCGGGAATGAGATCGGTGAAGTCACAGGTGAGCCGCTTGAGCGCGTGGGAGAGGGGATGGATGCCGCGACGCAGCTCGACGATGTCGCGCTTGAGCTGGTAGATCTCGTCGACCTTGGTGCGCGAGCGGGCCCGGAAGACCTCCTCCTCGACGTGATCGATGTCGTCCTCGAGCAGGTCGGACACGGCGACGTAGGTGTCGACCACGTGGTCGGCCACGGCGTGCATCACCGCCGACGGCCCCAGCTTGAGCAGCTCGGGATTGCCCTCGAGGTTGCGCCGGACCCGGCGCAGGCTGCCGTGGTCGCCGTGCCGGACGGTGATCACGTGGTCCGGTCCGACGAGCACCATGACCTCGCCGGTCTCGACGATGCGGGCCATCGGGTCGGTGCGGTCGTGGCCCACGTAGTTCACCGTCTTGAGGATGAGGAACAGCGTGTCGTCGAACCGGTCGACCTTGGGCCGGTTGTGCGTGACCAGCGTGTCCTCAACGGTCAGCGGGTGCAGCCCGAACACGCGGGCCACCTCGTCCATCTGATGCTGGTCGGGATCGAGCAGCCCGACCCACACGTAGCCCTCGCCGCGGCGCCGGACCTCCTCGATGGCCTCGACGTACCCGAACCGGCCGGGCAGGCGCTCACCGTCGACGTAGACGCCGCAGTCGACGACGGCGCGCGCCACGGGCACGCGGGGAACGCCGACCTCGGGGACCTCGCGGCGGGTCGCACCAGGCCGGGGCATGGACGGCATGGAGGGCATGCAGGTGATGGTAGTCCGGCGGGACGACGGTCCGCGTCGCGTGGGCGGGCCGGTGTCCGGCTCGCGGGGCGGCCGGGTAGAAAGTAGGCGTGAGATCTCGCAAGCTCGGTGCCGCGGTCGCGACCCTCGTCGCGCTCGGCGTCGCGGGCTGCTCGGATGCGGGCGATCTGTCCGATCTCGGGCCGCGGACCGCGCCGGGCATCGTCACCGTCGGATCGTCCGACGGTGCCGCCTCCCGCGTCGGGGCGCTCCTCTACGCGAACGCGCTGCGGACCGCGGGGACGCCCGTGCAGACGGAGCTGGGTCTCGGGCCCGGCGACGCCGCGGTGGCGGCCGTCGAGCGGGGCGACCTCACGATCGCGCCCGCGCTGACCGGCGAGCTCTGGGAGCGCTATCGTCCCGGCGTCGCGCAGCCGACGAAGGCGAAGGAATCGGAGTCCGAGAACCCGCGGGAGCAGTGGGACGCGCAGTTCGTGGCACTGAGTGCGGTGCTGCCCGAGGGGCTGGGCCTGGGCGATCCGACGCTCGCGCTCGACCAGCCGATGCTCTTCGTGTCGAAGGCCGCCCCGGCGGCCACACTGCGCGGGTGCGAGGGGCTGTCGGGGACCGTGGCGATCCCGTCGGGGTCACCGTCGGACCTGAAGGCCCGCTACGGCTGCCCGACGGGGCCGGTCCTCGTCGTGCCCGACGAGGCCGCCGCCGCGCGCGCCGTGACCGAGGGGCGGGCGTCCCTCGCGCAGATCGGGACGTTGTCGCCGGCGGCCCGGGATCTGACCCAGGTCGCGGACCCCGACGGTGCCGTCCCCTCCCGCGCCGTCGTGCCGCTCGTGCGCCGCGACGGCCTGACGGTGGCCCAGACGAAGCGGTTGTCCGCCATCGCCGGCGAGCTCACCACCGCCGACCTCGCGCAGATGGTCGCGAAGGTCGAGTCGGGGGAGCGGACCGCCGAGCAGGCCGCCGACGACTGGGCGAAGGAACACCCGCTGCACTGATCAGATGCGCTTGTTGAGCTGCTTGTCGACGAAGGCGTTGACGCGCTCGTAGGCCGAGCCACCGGCGCGGACCAGAACGTCGATGATCTTCGCGTCCATGCCCACGAGCACGCGGCCGCGGTTGCGCTTGACGCCGTTCAGGATCGTGCGGGCGGCGTCGGAGGCCTCGGTGCGGGCCAGGTACTTGTCGAACAGCTCGGCGGTGCCGGCCTGATCCTTGCCCTCGGCGACGGTGGCGTTGCGCGCGATGGCGGTCTTGATGCCGCCGGGGTGCACGCAGGACACGCCCACGTTGTGGCCGCTGGAGAGCATCTCGATCCGCAGCGCCTCGGTGAAGCCGCGCACGCCGAACTTCGAGGCGTTGTACGCGCTCTGGCCGCCGACGGCGAGCAGGCCGAACAGTGAGCTGGTGTTGACGATGTGCGCGTCGCCGGAGGCGATGAGCGCCGGCAGGAACGCCTTGGTGCCGTTGACGACGCCCCAGAAGTTGATGTCCATGACGCGGTCGTAGTCCTTGAACGACGTCGTCTCGATCGGCTCGTGGTGCGCGATGCCGGCGTTGTTGAACAGCAGGTTGACGGTGCCGTAGTGCTCGACGACCTCGTCGGCGTACGCCAGCAGCTGCTCACGCTCGCCCACGTTGACGACCTTGGTGTGCACGTCGGCGCCCAGAGCGCGGGCCTTCGCGGCGGTGGCGTCGAGGCCGGTGGGGTCGTAGTCGCAGAGCGAGAGCTTCGCGCCCTCCTCGGCCAGCTGGAGGGCCAGCTCGCGGCCCATGCCGGAGGCGGCGCCGGTGATGACGGCGACCTTGCCGCGGAAACTCTTCATGTTGTGATCCTCACGCTCTGCAGGCTGAACTGCTCGGATGCGCCGCTGCGCGGCGTTCTTACCCGACAGTAGGGTTGGGAACCGGCATCTGTCAACGACCTATTGAGTATGATTCAGTAGGTGACCAGAAAGTCCGTCGCCGCAGCGGTGGGGCGCAAGCGCACCCGGCTCAGCCCCCAGGCTCGGCGCCAGCAGTTCATCGACCTGGGCCTACTCAGCCTCAAACATCAGGCGCTCGAGCAGGTCTCCATCGAGGACATCGCGAGTCAGGCGGGGGTGTCGGCAGGCCTGCTGTTCCACTACTTCGACTCGAAGCTCGACTTCCAGGTCGCGCTCGTCGAGGAGCAGGCCCGGATCGTCGGCGAGATCGCGACCCCGGACCGCGAGCCCGAGGATCTCGCCGAGGTGATGCCGATCCTCAGCGCCACGCTGGGCACCTACGTCGATCACATCATGGAGAACCGGCAGTCCCTCCTCCCGATGCTGGCGGGCGTGAGCTGGTCGGAGCCGCGGATCCGCACGGCCGTCAAGACCGTGCGGGAGCAGATCGTCCGGCACTTCGTGGACCAGGCCGGCAACATCGGCGTGCAGCCCTCGCCGCAGTTCGTCCTCGCCGTGCACGGCTGGATCGCGGTCGTCGAGGAGACCCTCGTGCAGTGGCTCGACGAGAACGCCGGCTTCGCCGCGATGACCCGCGACGAGGTCGTGGACCACCTCGCCACGATGTTCGTGGGGATGGCGGGGGCGGTCGGGCTCGATCTCACTGTGGGGTAGGTCCGACGGTGTGCCGTGGTCCGGGCCGAGCGGGGGCAGGGCGTGTGGGCCGGGGGCCGGGTTCGCAGGGCCGGGCCCGACTTCCCGCCCGTTCCGTTCCCCCGTTCCGGCGTGCGGCTTTCGCTGGGTACTCGGATTCTGACCGGTTCGGACACGCTGTCCGGAGTGGACACGATCCGAGAGTCGACGGGACGAGGGAGCGGCAGATCCGGCGCGGCAGGTGCATCTGGGTTCCGCAACGAGCAGGGCCGGTCCTCCCGAAGGAGAACCGGCCCTGGATGGTGACCGAGTCGATCTAGACGAGGAAGGCCTCGTCGATGATCTGGGCCTGCTCGACCGCGTGCACCTTCGACGAGCCCGAGCACGGGGCCGACATGGCGCGACGCGAGACGCGCTTGATGCCCGTCAGGCGACCGTCGAGCTCCGGAAGGGCGAGGCCGAAGAACGGCCACGCGCCCTGGTTCGCGGGCTCCTCCTGGACCCACCGGATGTCGGTGGCGTTCGGGTACTTGTCCAGCGTCGCGGGCAGGCGCCGGGAGGGCAGCGGGTACAGCTGCTCCATGCGGATGATCGCCACGTCGTCGCGACCGTCCTTCTTCCGCCGCGCCTCGAGCTCCCAGTAGAGCTTGCCGGAGACCATCAGCAGCTTGGTGACCTTGCTGCGGTCGCCGCCGTCGATCTCGAACGCCGGGTCGTCGATGACCGAGCGGAACTTGCCGGTCGTGAAGTCCTCGACGGGGCTCACGGCGGCCTTGTTGCGCAGCATCGACTTCGGCGTCGCGACCACCATCGGGCGGCGCACACCGTCGAGGGCGTGGCGACGCAGGAGGTGGAAGTACGACGCCGGGGTCGACGGCATCGCGACCGTCATCGAGCCCTCGGCGCACAGCTGCAGGAAGCGCTCGATGCGGGCCGACGTGTGGTCCGGTCCCTGGCCCTCGTGGCCGTGGGGGAGCAGCAGGGTGACGCCGGAGGTCTGGCCCCACTTCGCCTCACCCGAACTGATGAACTCGTCGATGATCGACTGCGCGCCGTTGACGAAGTCGCCGAACTGCGCCTCCCAGCACACCAGCGCCGACTCGTCCGCGACGGAGTAGCCGTACTCGAAGCCCAGGCCCGCGTACTCGGTGAGTGCCGAGTCGTAGACCATGAACCGGCCGGGGGACGGCGTACCGTCGGGGCCCAGGTTGTCGAGCGGGGTGTACTCCGCGCCGGTCTGCCGGTCGATGAGCACCGCGTGACGCTGCGTGAACGTGCCGCGGCGGCTGTCCTGGCCGGCCAGGCGGACCGTCCGGCCCTCCTCGAGCAGCGTGCCGAAGGCGAGCAGCTCGCCGAAGGCCCAGTCGATGCCGCCCTCGCGGGACATCTCGAAGCGGCGCTTGACCACGGGGGCCACGCGCGGGTGCACGGTGAAGCCCTCGGGGACGTTGGCGTACGCGTCGCCCACCCGCTGGATCTGCTCCAGGGGCACCGCGGTCACGAGCGAGCTGGGCAGCGGCTGATCGGCGATGATCGACGGCGCGGGCTCGGCCTGGAACTTCTCGAGTTCCTTGACCTCGTTGAACACCCGCTCCAGCTGGCCCTGGTAGTCGCGCAGCGCGTCCTCGGCCTCCTTGGTCGAGATGTCGCCACGACCGATGAGGGCCTCGGTGTAGGACTTGCGGACACCGCGCTTGGTGTCGATCACGTCGTACATGCCGGGCTGGGTCATCGACGGGTCGTCGCCCTCGTTGTGGCCGCGGCGGCGGTAGCAGACGAGGTCGATGACGACGTCCTTGTCGAACTTCTCGCGGAAGTCCACCGCCAGCTTCGCGACCCAGACGCACGCCTCGGGATCGTCGCCGTTGACGTGGAAGATCGGCGCGCCGATCATCTTCGCCACGTCGGTGCAGTACTGCGAGCTGCGCGAGTGCTCCGGCGAGGTGGTGAAGCCCACCTGGTTGTTCACGACGATGTGGATGGTGCCGCCGTTGGAGAAGCCCGGCAGCTTCGCCATGTTCAGCGTCTCCGCCACGACACCCTGGCCGGCGAAGGCCGCGTCGCCGTGCAGCATCAGCGGCATGATCGGGTGCTCGCCCTCGGGCGGGTTCGCCATGTCCTGCTTGGCGTGCACGATGCCCTCGAGCACCGGGTCGACCGCCTCGAGGTGCGACGGGTTGGCGACCAGCGAGACCGTGATCTCGTTCTCGCCGAACATCTGGTAGTACTTGCCCTCGGCGCCCAGGTGGTACTTCACGTCGCCCGAGCCGTGCGCCTGCGCCGGGTTCAGGTTGCCCTCGAACTCGGTGAAGATCTTGCTGTAGGGCTTGCCGACGATGTTGGCCAGCACGTTGAGGCGGCCGCGGTGCGGCATGCCGATGACGACCTCGTCGAGCGCGTGCTCGGCGGCCTGGTCGAGCACCGCGTCCATCATCGGGATGACCGACTCGGCACCCTCGAGCGAGAAGCGCTTCTGGCCGACGTACTTCGTCTGCAGGAAGGTCTCGAAGGCCTCGGCCGCGTTGAGCTTGCTGAGGATGTACTTCTGCTCGGCGACGGTGGGCTTGATGTCCTTCGTCTCGACGCGCTCCTGCAGCCACTTCTGCTGCTCGGGCTCGAGGATGTGGGTGTACTCGATGCCCACGTGCCGGCAGTACGCGTCGCGCAGCACCGAGAGCACCTTGCGCAGCTTGAGCCGCTCGGCACCGTGGAAGCCGCCGACGTTGAACGTGCGGTCGAGGTCCCACAGCGTGAGCTCGTAGGTGAGCACGTTCAGGTCGGGGTGCGACTCGAGGCTGTCGTTGTTGTAGCGCAGCGGGTCGACATCGGCCATGAGGTGGCCGCGCGCCCGGTACGCCGCGATGAGCTCGAGGACGCGCGCGTCCTTGTCGATCCCGTGCGGCGGGATGTCCTGCCGCCAGCGGATCGGCTCGTAGGGCACGTGCATCGTGCGGAAGATGTCGTCCCAGAAGTCGTCGCTCAGCGTGAGCTCGTGGACGTACCGCAGGAAGTCGCCGGACTCGGCGCCCTGGATGATGCGGTGGTCGTAGGTCGAGGTCAGCGTGGTGAGCTTGCCGACCGCGAGCTCGGCGATCTTCTCGTCGCTCGCACCCTGGAACTCGGCGGGGTACTCCATCGCACCGACGCCGATGATCGCGCCCTGGCCCACCATGAGGCGGGGCACCGAGTGCACGGTGCCGATGCCGCCGGGGTTGGTCAGCGAGATGGTGACACCCGCGAAGTCCTCGGCGCCGAGCTTGCCCTGGCGGGCGCGGCGGACGATGTCCTCGTACGCGGCCACGAACTGGCCGAAGTCCATCGCCTCGGCGCCCTTGACGCCCGCGACCACGAGGCTGCGGCTGCCGTTCTTACCCACGAGGTCGATCGCGATGCCCAGGTTGACGTGGGGCGGCGTGACGGCGTTGGGCTTACCGTCGATCTCGGCGAAGTGCCGGTTCATGTTCGGGAAGGCCTTGACACCCTGTACCAGGGCGTAACCCAGGATGTGGGTGAAGCTGATCTTGCCGCCGCGCGTGCGCGCGAGGTGGTTGTTGATCACCACGCGGTTGTCGAACATCACCTTGACCGGCATCGAGCGCACCGACGTGGCCGTCGGCACCTCGCGGCTGGCGTTCATGTTCTTGACCACGGCGTTCGCCGCGCCGCGGAGCACGGTGCGCTCCTCCTCGGCGGGGAACTCGGCGGGCGCGGGGGCCTTGGGCGCCGGGGCGGGCTTGGCGGGGGACGACGGTGCCGGCGTGACCGGGGCGGCGGGCGCCGGGGTCAGCGTCGTGTCGGTGGTCTTCGCCGGCTTCGGCGCGGGGGTGGCGGCCGGTTGTGCCGCGGGCCCCGCGGCCGGGGCTGCGGCGCTCGGGGACGCCGCGTTGTTCGACGCCGCACCCGGCGTGTACTTCGAGAGGAATTCGTGCCAGCTCGGGTCGACCGACTTCGGGTCGGCCTTGAACCGCTCGTACATCTCCTCGACCAGCCACTCGTTTTGGCCGAAATCCGATACAGAACTGCTGCTCACGGCAGGTCCTCGCCTCGATTCATCATCGTCGTCTTGGGCGCGCGCCGCACTGGATCACAGACGGCGCAAGTCCGCTCGGTTCAGGGTAGTCCACCACGGAAAATGTGTGACCGGTTACCTCGGTTAGAGGCGGCGGCCGCTCACTCCGTGCCCGGCGCCGGCAGGGCGGTGCCGGGCACATTCGTCGCCGCGCCCTCGACCACTCGCAGGTGTGGCGCCGGCCACGCGGTGGGGACCGGGCCGAAGGCCTCGCGGGCGTTCTTGATCACGCCCTTGCCGAGCACCCGGTTGCCGCCGGCGCCGACGACGAGGCCGATGCCCGCGGGGAGCAGCTTGCCGAGCACGAAGGGTGCCTTCTTCGCCATGAAGCGTCGGGTGAACATCTTCATGAGCTGCTTGTTCAGGTTTCCCAGCCCCGGGATGGCGGGGTTCTTCTTGAGGTTGAGCAGGGTGGCGTTCTTGGCGCCGACGGTGGCGCGGAGCGCCCCGAGCCCGGCGTCGCCCAGTACCGCGGTGAGTACGAGCGCCTTGCGCAGCTCCCGGTCGTCGATGGGGATCCCGTAGACCTCGGCGACCGCGAGCGCGTAGAGCGCCGACGCCTCCATGAACACGACCGTCTCGGCGCCCACGGCGCCGAGGGCCGCCACCGTGCCGACACCGGGGACCGCCGCCGCCGCGCCGACGGCCGCGCCGCTGCCCGTCACGGCCAGCATGTATCGCTTCTCGAGCCGCTCGATGATCTGCGCGGGCGACTCGTCGGGGTGGTCGGCGCGGACGCTGGCGACGTACTTCGCGACAGCCGGACCCTGGAGCCGGGCGGCGCGATCGATGACCGATCCGAGCGCGCCGCCACCGTCGTGCTGGACGGCCGGGAGCGCGGGCTGCTCGGGGGAGAGAGGGGCGGGCTTGTTCGCCATGGTGACCTCCGTGGGACGCGATCGAGGTGGGACCTTGCACCCATCTAACCCCCGGCCGCCCCCGAAAAGTTCCCACCGGCGTGCCGGCCGGACCGGTGAGCGGCGTACCGTCGGGCGGCATGCCGAGCATCGACGAGCAGCCGTACACCCTGGTCATACCCACGCGGTGGAAGGACAACGACGTGTACGGGCACGTCAACAACGTCGAGTACTACAGCTTCTTCGACACCGTGATCAACACCTACCTCATCCGCGAGGGCGGCCTCGACATCCATCGCGGGCCCGTGATCGGCCTCTGTGTGGAATCTCACTGTCGCTACGATGCACCGCTCGCCTTCCCCGAGCCCGTCACCGCCGGCCTGGCCGTCACGAAGCTGGGCCGGTCCAGCGTCCGGTACGCCGTCACCCTCTTCGGGTCCGACGGTGCGCCCGCCGCCGAGGGCTGGTTCGTGCACGTGTTCGTCGATCGCGAGGCCCGCCGCCCCGCCGGCGTCCCGGACGGCCTGCGGGCGGCGCTGATGCGGCTGCTCGTCACCCCCGCCGCGTAGCCTGCGACGCATGACCTTCCTCTCGCCCCTGGAACCCGTCACACTGGCGGGCCACCTGGTCACGCTCGCCCCGCTCGCGCACGACCAGTACGACGGCCTGCTCGAGGCCCTCGAGGACGGCCAGCTCTGGGACCGCTGGTACACCTCGGTCCCGTCGCCCGACGGCCTGCGCGCGGAGATCGACCGCCGGCTCGCGCTGCAGGAGAAGGGCGAGATGATCCCTTTCACGGCGATCGACGCGGCCGGCCGGGTGCTCGGGATGACCACGTACTACGACATCGATGCCGCGGTTCCGCGGATGGAGATCGGCTTCACCTGGAACCGCGCGTCGGCGCACGGCACGGGCACGAACGCGGAGTCCAAGTTGCTGCTGCTCGAGCACGCCTTCGACGTGCTGGGCTGCGAGTGCATCGGGCTGCGCACCCAGTGGGTCAACACGCAGTCACGGGAGGCCATCGCCCGGCTCGGCGCCAAGCAGGACGGGGTGCTGCGCAGCCACCGCCGCTACCGCAACGGCGCGCTGATGGACGCGGTGCTGTTCTCGATCCTCCGGCACGAGTGGCCCGCCGTCCGCTCGCACCTGCGGCACCGTCTGCGCCACCGGCACGAGGCGTACCGGGCGACTCCGCAGTAGGCCGACGTCCATGCCCAGACCGCAACCGACGGCGCACGGGCTGTGGCGGCCCGGCCTGGGCCTCGCGCTGTGGTTCACCGACGAGGTCGGCGAGCCCACCGCCGAGCCGGACCCGGCGGCGCTGCCCGCGCCGATCGCCGAGGTCCTCGGCGACCGCAGGCCCCGGCGCACCGTCGCGCTGACGGGGCCGAGCGGGCGGCTCGTGGCGCCCGCCCTCACTCTCGGGCCCACGCGCGCCCTGGACCTGCTGGACCGGCTCGACCCGTCCGACGGTGCCGGTGACCTGCGGTTCCTGCGGTGGGTCGCGCGGTCGGTCGAGCGCTTCGTCGCGGCGGGTGCGGTGAGTCCCGCGGTGCGCAGCGACGACGGCGAGTGGACCGTGCGGTGGGCCCCGATCGAGTCGGTGCAGTGGCGCACCTGGGTGCAGGCCGCCGCAGCCGCCATGCCGCCGGTGCTGCGCCGGACCGGTGACCTGGCCGCCGTCCTCGACATGGGCGCGGAGCTCACCGACGGCTACGCGCGCCGGCGCCTCGGCGAGGGCCCGTGGTCCTGGGTCGCCGCCCCCGCGCTGCGCGCCCTGGTCGACGGTGCGCCCCTGCCGCCCGCCGCCGTCGCCGATGCGGGCGCCGCCGCGGCGTGGACCGAGTGGTCGGGCAGTGTCCGGTCGGCGGAGACGCTGCTGGTGCTGCGCCTCGTCGAACCCGACGGTCGCGCCCCCGGCGACGACCCCCTGCGGCCGCGCGACACTCCGTCCGACACGCCGTGGCGGCTCGAGGTCTGCCGCCGCGTCCCGGGTGCCGCCCCGGTCCGGGCGGATCCGGCGCGGATGAGCCCCGTCGACCTGGACGACCTGGCGGGCGAGCTGGCCCGGGCCCTGGCGGTGTATCCGCCGCTCAAGCGGGCCCGGCAGGACGGGACCTCGCTGGACTTCCTGCTCACCACCACGGAGGCCGAGTCGTTGTTCCTGGAGGGCGCTCCGGGGCTGACCAAGGCCGGGTACGAGGTGCTGCTGCCGGCGTCGATCGCGACGGTGCGGCCCGCGCTGCGGCTCGTCGGGCGGGAGCAGCCGGGGCGCACGGCGCTCACCGTGCAGGCCGGGCTCGCCGAGATCAAGGACTTCGCGTGGCAGCTCGCGGTGGGCGATGTGGTGCTCACCGCGAGTGAGCTCGCGGGCCTGGCGAACGCCGCGTCGGGCCTGGTCGAGGTGCGCGGCAAGTGGGTCCGCGCGGACCGTCGCACGCTGGCGCAGGCCGCGCGGTTCGTGGCCGAGCAGCGGTCGGCGGCGGAGTCCGGCACGGATCTGCAGGACCTGCTGGGCATGATCGCCGACCCCGCCGCGCTGCCCGCCCCGCTGGCCGCGGTCGACGGGCTCGGCTGGCTCGACTCGGTGTACCGGGGCGGCACCATCGCGCCCGCCGTCGTGGCGGCCCCGTCGACGCTCAAGGCGCAGCTGCGGCCCTACCAGCTGCGCGGGCTCGAGTGGCTGGTGAGCCTGTGGCGCGCGGGCATCGGCGCCGTCCTCGCCGACGACATGGGCCTGGGTAAGACGATCCAGGTGCTCGCGCTGCTCTGCCACGAGCGGCTCGACCCGCGCGACGGCGACGGGGTGCGCCCGACGCTGTTGGTCTGCCCCATGTCCGTCGTCGGGAACTGGGTCGCGGAGGCGCAGCGTTTCGCCCCGGACCTGCGGATCCACGTGCACCACGGCAGCGATCGGCCCACCGGCGAGGAGTTCGGGCGGATCGCGCGGGAGTCCGACGTGGTGCTCACGACCTTCGCCCTCGCCGCCCGCGACCGGGAGCTGCTCGCCGGGCACCATTGGGGGCGCATCGTCGTGGACGAGGCGCAGCACGTGAAGAACGTCAACACCGCCGCGGCGAAGGCGCTGCGGTCGATCCCCGCGGGGCACCGGGTGGCGCTCACGGGCACGCCGGTGGAGAACCGTTTGGAGGATCTGCGGGCGGTGATCGACCTGGTCAACCCGGGGCTGCTGGGCTCGGCGCGCACCTTCCGCAACCGGTTCGCGATGCCCATCGAGCGGGAACAGGACCGCGCCGCGGTGCGCCGGCTGAACACGCTGACCTCGCCGTTCATCCTGCGACGCGAGAAGACCGACCCGAACATCGCGCCCGAGCTGCCGGAGAAGGCCGAGTTCACGGTGCGCGCGTCGCTCACGCCGGAGCAGGCGGGGCTGTACCAGGCGGTGCTGAACGAGCTGGTGCGCGAGCTCCGGGAGTCGAAGGGCATGGGCCGGCGGGGCCTGGTCCTGGCCTCGTTGACCCGGCTCAAGCAGATCTGCAATCACCCGGCGCACTACCTGGGCGACGGCTCGCCCCTGCTGCGCCGCGGGCAGCACCGCTCCGGAAAGCTGGAGCTGCTCGCCGACGTCCTCGAGACCGTCGCGGCCGAGGGCGAGCGCGCCCTCGTGTTCACGCAGTACGCCGAGTTCGCCCGGATGCTGCAACCCTGGCTCGCGGGCCTGCTCGGCGCGGAGGTCCCGGTGCTCGACGGTGCCGTTGATCGCCGGGACAGGGATTCCCTGGTCGCCCGGTTCCAGTCCGGCGACGGCCCTCCGGCCCTGGTGGCGACGGTGCAGTCGGGCGGAACGGGGCTCAACCTCACTGCCGCGAACCATGTGGTGCACGTGGACCGCTGGTGGAACCCCGCGGTGGAGAACCAGGCCACCGACCGGGCCTTCCGCATCGGCCAGACGCGGGCGGTGCAGGTCCGCAAGTTCGTCTGTGCGGGCACCCTCGAGGAGCGGATCGACGGGGTGATCGCCGCGAAGAAGGAGCTCTCGTCCATGACGGTGCGGGTCGGCGAGGCGTGGCTCACCGAGCTGAACAACGACGAGCTGTACGAGTTGATCGCCCTGCGCGACGAGGCGGTGACGTAGATGGCGCGCACGGCCAGGGATACGGCGCGGCCGATGGGCGGAACGTGGTTCTCGCGCAAGCTGATCCAGCAGCGCGAGGAGGTCACGGAGCGGCGCAAGGTCCAGTACGCGCGGCGGCTGTACTCCGAGCACCAGGTGTACGCGATGGCCGTGGTGCCGGGGTCGGTCACCGCGACCGTGCAGGGCAGCCAGCTGGATCCCTTCGCCGTCGCGCTCTCGCGGGTGCCGGGCGACGCGGCCGCTGTGGTGTCGCTACTGGTGGGGCAGGGCGCGTCCGGCGAGTTGCTCTCGGTGACGCGCGGCGAGTTGGGCCGCGCGCTGGGGGAGCTGGTGCTGCCCGAGTCGGCGTCCGACGTGGTCGTCGCGTGCGCCTGCCCCGACGAGTCCGGTGCCTGCGTGCACGCGCTCGCGCTGACCTACGAGTTCTGCGCGGCAGCGGACACCGACCCGTCATTGGTGCTGGACTTCGCCGGCGTGCCCTTGGCCGGGCTGCTCGCGCGCGTGTCCACCGATTCCGCACCGCGGCCGGGCGGTGCGGCACCGTCGGACGACGGTGCCGGGGATGCCTGGGACCCCGACGCCTGGGACGCGGGCCCGGCGGCCTTCTACGGCGACGGCCTCGACCTCCCGCCGTTGCCCGAGCCCGCGCCGATCGACGCGATGACCCTGCTCGACCCTGCGCTCTTGCGCATGGCCCTGCGCCGTACCGGTACCAAACCCGCCGACGTCGCGGAGGCCTCCGATGAGCTGGCGGAGCTCTACGACCGCCTTCGAAACCCGCGATGACCTCGAGTTTGTGGATGATGTTGGTACGATATGTACATCATCGACATGGAGGTGGGGAATGTCGGTCACACAGATCGACGTCGACGACGAGGCCCTGGTCGAGGTCATGCGGATCTCTGGGGTCCGGACCAAGAAGGAGGCGGTGAATCTGGCGCTGCGCGACTACGTGGAACGGTTCCGCCGCATTGAGGCGCTTGCACGCTCGCGTGAGCACGCGAAGTCGTGGGACTACGAGGGATGGGTCGCGGCTCGCGCCGACGAGAAAGCCGTGGGTTGATCCAGTTCCTCGCGGACTCGTCGGCCGTCTGGCGCCTGCAGCGTGACCCCGCACTGACCGAGGAGTGGTCCTCCGTTCAACTCAGTGGAGCGATCGGCTCCTGCACCGCGCAGCGCGCAGAGTTTCTGCGGTCCGCGCGCAATGTCGATGAATTCGACCAGATGACCTCGATGTTCGTGGAGCTCTACCCGGACGTTCCGGTCCCGAAGTCCGTGTGGGGGTGGATCGACGCCGCGCAGTACCGTCTCGCGAAGGTCGGTGCGGTGAGGGCGTTGTCGGTTGTGGATCTCCTCGTCTGCGCGACCGCCGCGACCCGCGGCCTGGTCATCCTGCATGACGACGCCGATTTCGAGCTCGCCGAGCGCCACCTCCCGGATGTGCGGGCGAGGCGCGTCGTCGGCAGGGCGGAGTGATCGACGCGGCAGGGCCGCGTCGGTGGCGGAACATGTCAGTGGGGATCACTACCCTGAGAGTGACGATCCGAGGGGGTGAGAGATGCGGTTCCTGCACACGGCCGATTGGCAGCTGGGGATGACGCGGCACTTCCTCGACGCGGATGCGCAGGCCCGGTTCACCGATGCCCGGCTGGACGCGATCTCCCGGCTCGGGGCGGTCGCGGCGGAGCAGGAGGCGGAGTTCGTCGTCGTGTGCGGTGACGTCTTCGAGGACAACCGCCTCGCGCCCGCCGTCATCGCGCGCAGCCTGGACCGGATCGCGGCCCTCGGGCGCCCGGTCTACCTGCTGCCCGGTAACCACGATCCGCTCGACGCGGCGTCGATCTACACCTCCGAGGTGTTCGCGCGGCACCGCCCGGCCAACGTGGTCGTGCTGGATGCGCCGGGTGTGTACGAGGTGCGCCCGGGCGTCGAGCTGCTCGCTGCGCCGTGGTTCTCCAAGCACCCCGCGGGGGATCCGCTCACCGAGGCGGTCGCCGCCGCCCCCGCGCCGGCGGCGGGTGTGATCCGCATCGCCGTCGGGCACGGCGGCACCCTGCCCGTGGGCGCGCAGGACCAGCGCCTCATCGACGTGGCCGCGCTGTCCGGCCGGATCGCCGCGGGCGAGCTGCGCTACGTCGCGCTGGGCGATCGGCACTCGGTCACCGACGTGGCGCAGGGCATCTGGTACGCCGGTGCGCCCGAGGTCACCAACTTCGACCACAAGGAGACGGGTTCCGGCTCGGTCCTCGTCGTGGACGTCCCCGAGGCGGGCGCCGCGACGGTGACCCCGGTCCGGGTGGGTACGTGGCGCTTCGCGGCGCGGGAGTTCCCGCTGTCCTCCGAGCGTGACGTCGCCGCGGCGATCGGCGCCCTGTCGGCGCTGCCGGACAAGGACCGTACCGTGGTCAAGGTGGGGTTCACGGGCACCGTCGGGCTGGCGGCGAAGGCCGAGCTGGACGCGGAGATCGAGGCCCTGCGGGCGCGGTTCGCCGCCGTCGAGCTGTGGGAGCGCAAGACGGATCTCGCCGTGCTGCCGGGGGAATCGGAGTTGGAGTCGCTGGAGCTCACGGGCCCGGCGGCCGATGCCGCTGAGGAGTTGTTGGGCGTCGCCCGCAGCGGGGGTGACCGCGCGGCGGACGCCTCCGGCGCACTCGCCCTGCTCTACCGCCTCACCCGCCAGGAGGTCGGCGCATGAGGCTGCACCGCCTGGCCATCAAGGACTTCCGCGGCGTCGCGGAGCGGGAGATCTCCTTCGCCGATACCGGCGTCACGCTGCTGCACGGCCCCAACGAGGCCGGCAAGTCGTCGATGGTCGAGGCGTTGCAGCTCCTGCTGGACGTCAAGGCCACGTCCAAGTCGCAGCGCGTCGAGGCCGTGTGCCCCGCCCATCGCGACGCGGGGCCGTTCGTCGAGGCGGAGCTCACCGTCGGGCCGTACCGGTTCGTCTACGCCAAGCAGTACCACCGGCGCCCCGGCACCGTGCTGACGGTGCTCGAGCCCGCACCGCAGCAGCTCACGGGCGGCAGCGCGGAGTCCTGGGTGACGGAGCAGATGCGCACCTACGTCGACGGCGACCTGCTGACAGCGCTGACGGTGCTGCAGGGCCCCGGCCCCGAGCAGCCCTCGCTGCGCGACAGCGCAGCCTTCGCGAAGGCGTTGGACGCGGCATCCGGCGGTGCGGGCGAGGATGAGCCGGGTGCCGAGCGCCTGGCCGAGGCCGTCGCCGCCGAGCGGGCGCGGTACTTCACCCCCACCGGCCGTCCCACGGGCGAGCTGTCGGCCGCCCGCGCCCGGGAGGCCGCCGCGCGCGCCGCCCTCGATGCCGCCGAGGCCGCGTTGCGCGAGGTCGACCGGGTCGCGGACCAGCACGCCCTCGCCTCCGCGCGCCTGTCCGCCCTGGTGGACCGACGGTCCGCCGCCGCCGCGGCGCTCGAGGCCGTCGGCGCCGATCAGGAGCGGATGACGCGGCTGCAGTCGCAGCTGGCCCAGTCCCGCGCCGCGGAAGAATCCGCCTCCCTGCGGGAGCAACACGCGGGGGAGGCGGCGTATCGTCGTCGCCGGCTCGTCGAGCAGCAGGCCCTCGCCGCGGAGCGCGCCGCGCAGGTGCGCGTGCTGCGCGACCGAGCGCTCGCCGATCGCGAGGTGCTCACCGCGGAGGCGTCGTGGTTGGAGACCACGGTGCACGAACTGTCCGCGGTCGCCGCCGATCGGCGGGAGCGGAAGGCGCAGGCGCAGTACGCCGTCGACTACGCGCGGGAGTCCGTGGGCTATCAGAGGCTCGGGAAGCGGATCGAGCAGGCGCAGCTTCTCGGCAAGGACGTCGAGGATGCGCGGAACCGGCTGGCGTCCAACCCGATCGACCGCCGCGCCCTGCAGACCATCGCCGTCGCGGAGCAGCGCCACGAGAAGGCGCGGGCCCGGTTCTCCGCGCTCGCGGCCACGCTGCAATTGGAGCGCTTGGGATTCTCCGACGTGCTCGTGGACGGTCGGAACATCGGCGAGGAGCCGGTGGAGGTCGTCGCCGGCAACGGCATGGTCATCGAAGTGCCCGGCGCCGTCCGGATCGAGGTCGTCCAGCGCGGCGAGAGTGCCGATGCGGCGGCCGAGGTCAAGGCGGCGTACAGCGCCCTGGTGGCCGCCTGCCGCGATGCCGGCGCCGCGAGCGTCGAGGAGGCGCGGGAGCTGCACGAGCAGCGCGAGGCGATCGAGATCGAGCTGCAGGAGGCGCGGATCGCGCTGGCCCACGCCCTCGGCGAGCACACCGTGGACGAGCTGCGCCGGCTCGCGGAGGAGTCCGCCGAGCGGATCGTGGCGCTGGAGGCGGCGGTCGACCCGGAGCTGCTCGCCGTCGATCCCGAACGTGCCAAGGCCAACCTCATCGAGGCCACCCAGGCTGAGGTGTCCTCGCGGAGCGAGGAGAAGCAGACCCGCGAGCAGCTGGGGAGCAAGCACCAGGAACTGCACCGCGCCACCACGGACGCGCAGGTCGCGGCGGATCGGCTGCAGCACTTCGACAGCCGGGCCTCCGAGCTGACGGCGGAGCTGGAACGGGCGCGCGCCGAGGCGGCCGACGATGCGCTCGGCGTCGCCGCGGATGCCGCCGTCGCCGCCCGGCAGTCAGCCGCGGCCCAGCTGGCCGAGCACGAGGCCGCTGCCCGTGAGGCCGATGTGACGGGCTTCGCCACCCGGCTCGGCGCGGCTCGCACGCAGGCCGAGCAGGCGCAGGCGGCGGAGGCCGCAGCCCGCGACGAACTGTCCGCGCTGAACGGTCAGCTTCAGCTGTTCCAGGCCGACGGCCACCGCGACCGGCTCGACGCCGCCGCGGCCGAACACGTCCACGCCGAGCGGGCCCTCACCTCGGTCGAGGAGCGCGCGCGGGCGGCGGCGCTGCTGCACGACACGCTCACCGCGCACCGCGACGCCCGCCGCGCCCGCGTGCAGGCCCCGTATCAGCGGGCACTGGAGAGCCTGGGGCGCACCGTCTTCGGTGATCCGCTCACCATCGCCGTCGGCGACGACCTGACGATCGTCTCGCGCACCGTCGACGGGGTCACCGTGCCCTTCGAGTCCCTCTCCGGCGGCGCGCAGGAACAGCTCGGCGTGCTCAGCAGGCTGGCGTGCGCCCGTCTGGTCGACGGTGCCGACGGTGCCCCCGTCATCTTCGACGACGCCCTCGGCCACAGCGACCCGGCCCGCCTCGGCGCGATGGCCGATGCACTCGTCGAGGCCGGCCGCGGCGCCCAGGTAATCGTGTTCAGCTGCGTCCCCGGCCGCTTCGACGCCCTCCGCGGCCGCGACGGCGTCACCGAGGTCGCGCTCACGGGGACGTGATGTGACCGGCCGAAAGCTCGGTCGCAGCGGCGATGTCACTGTCGGACAGGATTCGAGAGCGCCAGGATCGACGGCAACCGGCTCCTAAGGTGATGCCCGAACGGACCCCGATCGGGATCGGTCCGCGCGACGACCGCACAGGTGGCGGCGCAGCCCTACACCTGCTCGCGCAGCTTGAACTTCAGCACCTTCCCCGCCGGATTGCGGGGTAGGGCGTCGACGAGGTGCAGGGCCAACGGCAGCTTGTACGGCGCGAGGGAGTCCTTGGCGAACTCGCGGACCTCCTCGAGCGTCAGCGTCGCCTCGGGCTTGAGCGCGACGATCGCGGTCACGGCCTCGCCCCACTTCTCGTGCGGCGTCCCGATGATCGCGACCTCCGCGACCGAGGGGTGTCGGTACAGTACCGACTCGACCTCCGCCGGGTAGACGTTCTCGCCACCGGAGATCACCATGTCCTTGACCCGATCCACGACGGTCACGTAGCCGTCCGCGTCCTGCTCGCCGACATCGCCCGTGTGGAACCAGCCGTCGCCGTCGATCGCGGCACTGGTCGCCGCCGGGTTCTGCCAGTAGCCGGGCGTCACGTGCGGCCCGCGCACGCAGACCTCGCCGCGCTCGCCGTCGGGGACGGGCGCACCGTCGGGCCCGAGGAGCGCGACCTCGGAGAGCGGAAGGACGTGGTGGCCGGCGGCGCCGATCTTGCGGGAGGTGTCGTAGACGTCCATGACCAGGGCGAGCGGCGCCGTTTCGGTGAGCCCGTAGCCCTGGCAGAACGGGATGTTCCGGCCGTTGTAGAGCGCGATGAGCGGCTCCGGGACGGGCGCGCCGCCGCAGGTGAACTGGCGGACGCTGGAGAGGTCGGCGGTCTCGAAAGCAGGGACCTGGCTCATGAACAGGAACATCGCCGGGACGCCGAACATCGTGGTCACGCGGTGCTTCTCGATGAGCTGCAGCGCGGCGGTGGGGTCGAAGGCGGGGAGGATCACCAGCCGGCCGCCCTTCTGCAGGGTGATCAGCGTGGTCACGTTGAGGCCGCCGATGTGGAACAGCGGCGCCGCGACCAGGCTGATGTCCGTCGACATCGTGTCCAGGCTCAGCAGCGCGTTCATGTTGTTCCAGAACATGTTCCCGTGCGTGAGCATCGCGCCCTTGGGGCGCCCGGTGGTGCCGGAGGTGTACATGATGAGGGCGAGGTCGTCCTCAGCCGGAGACCGGGGCTCCGCGATCGGTTCGCGTGCGGAGAGGAGGGCGTCGAGCTGCTCCCAGCCGGCCACGGGCTCGAGTGCGATCGCCCGCGTCAGGCCCGACGACTCTCGCACCGGCTCCACGACGGCCGCACGGTCGGCGTCGGCGATCAGTGTGTGGACGCCCGCGTCCGTGAGGATGTACTCCAGCTCAGCCGAGGTCAGGCGGAAGTTCAGCGGTACGAACACCGCGCCCGCGCGGGACGCTGCGAACATCGCGGTGAGGAAGTCGGGGTGATTGAAGCCCACGTAGCCGACGCGATCACCGGTCCCGACGCCGCCGGCCACGAGTTCTGCCGCCAGCCGGTCGACGCGGTCGGCGAACTCGCGGTAGCTCCACGTCCTGTCGCCGTACGTGATCGCGGGGCGGTCCCCGCTCACGGCGGCGCGCCGGGCGATCCAGGAACCGAGGTCGACGGCGGGACGTGCGGGCATGGGCTCTCCTCGACGGGCGTGTGGAAATCTGAGGCTCATCTTCTCCGCTCTTCGCGGCTCGGGCGCCGGTTTGCCGGTTTTGCTCGCCTCAGACGCGCGGGGCGCCCTGTCGGCCCCGTCCGGGGATTCATCGGTCCTCGGCGCGCGCCTTCAGGGCGGAGAGGCCCTTCTCGAAGTCCTTGCCCACGAACCGGTCCATCGGGAGGACCTTGCCGAGCAGGGAGAACAGCCCGGTGGTCTCGCCGGTCATCGTCCAGGTGACGCGCACACCGTCGCCCGCAGGGACGATGTCGAAGCGCACGTGGTTGTTCGCGGCCATCGGTTTGCGGAACTCGAGGTCGACGTCCACGGACCGTCCGGGGTCCGTCGCCGAGATGGACATCCGGCCCTCGCCCGCCTTGCGATTGCCGCGCCATTCGTAGGCGGCGCCCGGACCCTCGGACGGGCCGCTGTACTCGCGGTGCAGCTGGGGGTCGAGGCCCTCCCAGGGCGACCAGTGGCGCCACTCGTGGAAGTCGTCGATGAGGCCGAAGACGGTGTCGGCGGGCGCGGCGATCTCGATGGATCGGGCCACGGTGAAGGCGGTCATGGCGGCAAGCGTACGACCTCGACGCCGCCCGAGCGCGACGAGCGAGCGGGCGAGCGAGCGCCGACCGGCGAAGCCGTCATTACACTCGCGTGCATGACTGCTGCACCCGACACGACATCCGGCCTTCCCGCGTCGGGCCTCACCGCCGCGCAGGTCGCCGAGCGGGTGCGCGACGGCCGGGTCAACGCCCTACCGAACCGGTCGGGCCGGAGCGCGTGGGACATCGTCCGCGCCAACGTGTTCACCCGGATCAACGCGATGCTCGGGGTGTTGTTCCTGCTGGTGCTGTTCACGGGCTCGCTGATCAATGGGCTGTTCGGCCTGCTGATCGTGTTCAACTCCGGCATCGGCATCATCCAGGAGCTTCGCGCGAAGAAGACCCTGGACTCGCTGGCCATCGTGGGCCAGGCCCGGCCGGTGGTCCGGCGCGACGGTGCCGCCACCGAGGTCGCGCAGTCCGAGGTCGTGCTCGACGACGTGATCGAGATCGGCCCCGGCGACCAGATCGTCGTCGACGGCGAGACCCTCGAGTTCGAGGCCCTCGAGGTCGACGAGTCGCTCCTCACGGGTGAAGCGGACCCCGTCGACAAGCAGCTCGGCGACGAGATCTTCTCCGGTAGTTTCGTGGTGTCGGGATCGGGCGCCTACCGGGCGACGAAGGTCGGCGCCGACGCGTACGCCGCGCAGCTCGCCGACGAGGCCAGCAAGTTCACCCTGGTCAACTCCGAGCTCCGGTCGGGTATCGACAAGATCCTGCAGGTGATCACGTGGCTGCTGATCCCGGCCGGCATCCTCACCGTGTTCAACCAGCTGGTCATCTCGAAGCAGGAGCTCAACCAGGCGATCCTCGGCATGGTCGCCGCGCTGGTGCCGATGGTCCCCGAGGGCCTCGTCCTCATGACCTCCATCGCGTTCGCGGTGGGCGTCGTCCGGCTCGGGCAGCGCAAGTGCCTGGTACAGGAGCTGCCCGCGATCGAAGGGCTGGCCCGCGTCAACGTGGTCTGCGCGGACAAGACCGGCACGCTCACCGAGAACGGCATGCGGCTCTCGGAGCTCGACGTCCTCGACGGCGACCGCGCCGACATCGAGCGTGCCCTCGCCGCGATCGCCCACCTCGATCCCCGTCCCAACGCCAGCGTGCAGGCGATCGCCGAGGCCTATCCCGACGCGCCGTCGTGGCGCGCCACCGCGGTCGCGCCCTTCAGCTCCGCCAAGAAGTGGTCCGGGATCTCCCTCGCGGACGGGGATGCGCCGCAGGGCAACTGGATCCTCGGCGCCGCGGACGTCCTCCTCGATCCGGAGTCCGACGGTGCCCGCCGCGCCACGGAGCTCGGCTCAACGGGGCTGCGGGTGCTGCTCGTGGCCTCGACCGACGTGCCCGTGGACACCGAGGGCGAGGGCCTGGCCGCGCCGGGGAATCTGGTGCCCCGCGCGCTGATCGCGCTCGAGCAGCGCGTGCGTGTCGACGCCCGCGACACCCTCGACTTCTTCGAGGCGCAGGGCGTGGGCGTCAAGGTGATCTCCGGCGACAACGCGGTGTCCGTGGGCGCGGTGGCGCACTCGCTGGGGCTCGGCTCGGCGGACTCCTCGGTGGATGCGCGGAAGCTGCCCGCCGACAACGACGAACTGGCGCAGGTGGTCACCGACAACGTCACCTTCGGCCGGGTGCGCCCCGACCAGAAGCGGGCGATGGTCACTGCGCTGCAGTCCCGCGGCGACACCGTCGCGATGACCGGCGACGGCGTCAACGACGTGCTCGCGCTCAAGGATGCTGACATCGGCGTCGCGATGGGTTCCGGCAGCTCCGCTGCGCGGTCGGTCGCACAGATCGTGCTGCTGGACAACAAGTTCGCCACCCTCCCGTACGTCGTGGGGGAGGGCCGTCGGGTCATCGGCAACATCGAGCGGGTCGCGAACCTGTTCCTCACCAAGACCGTGTACGCGGTGCTGCTCGCGTGGCTCGTGGGCTTGGCGGGCCTGGGCGCCAAGATCTTCGGCTTCGCGCCCATCTCGTACCCGTTCCAGCCGATCCACGTGACGATCGCCGCGTGGTTCACCATTGGTATCCCCGCGTTCGTGATGTCCTTGGCGCCCAACAATGAGCGCGCCCAGACCGGCTTCGTCTCCCGCGTACTGAAGTTGGCGGCACCGTCGGGCATCGCGGTCGGCCTGGCCACCTTCCTGTGCTACCTCGTGGTGAACCCGGGTGGCTCGGGGGCCTCGATCGGGGCGAAGGCCGCCACGCTGAGCCCGGAGCAGATCAAGGCTTCGACGGCGGCGCTGATCACGCTGCTCGTCGGGTCGTTGTGGGTGCTGGGGATCGTGGCGCGGCCGTACACGTGGTGGAAGGTGCTGCTCGTCGGCGTGTCCGTGGCCTTCTACGTGGTGCTGTTCTCGATCCCGCTGGCACAGGAGAAGTTCTTCCTCGACATCAGCGACCCCGAGATGGTGGGCATCGGCTTCGCCTTCGGCGGGGTGGCGATCGTGCTGGTCGAGGTGCTCCGTCGGCTCGCGCCCCGGATCTTCCACAGCTACGCGAAAAAGCGCTGAACGGTTCGGTTCCTCGGGGCCGGGCCATGCAGGGGTGTCATCGCTTGGGCAGCGGCGTTCCCCACCAGTGGATGTCGTTCTCGTCCCCGACGAGGTGATCGCGGACGGTCCCGAGGGGTTCGCCGATGCAGAACGCGGCGGCGTCCCGGCCGACGGTGGCCGGGTCGTCGGGGGAGCCGTACAGCGGTGAGGTCGTCGCCTCGGTGGCGAACCCCAGCGTGAGGGGCAGGCTCCACCAGCGGTATACGACGTAGAACACGTCGCCCCGGGAACCGGCGTCGATCACGCCGACGGACCACTCCTCGGTGATCCGGCCGTCCCGGAGCGCGAGGAGGCATGCGAGGAGCGCCGTCTCCGCGGGTGTACCCGGAGCGCTGTAGCTCTCGAGCAGCGCGCGGTGGTGCGTGGTGAACCTGCGCTGCGTCTCCGAGTACACGGCGGCGGCTTCGGAGTGACCGAAGAAGTCCTCGTCGTTATCGCCCCGGATCACCGTGGCACCCCGTCGTCCCGCACGTGCGGCGCCGTACCTCCGGGACTCCTTCCGGTGCTATCGACATTCACCTGTTCATGATCACACGATCACCGCGGCCTGGTCGTTGAATGGTTGTTAGGTAGACCTAATTTCGATACGGTCGGAACATGGACAAGCTCGCACCGTCGCCGCTCGATCCGCTCGCCGCCGCTGTGGCCGACCGGCTGCACGCGCAGAGCAAGAAGCAAATCGTCGCGAACGTGCCCGCGATCGCGGGGCGGATGGCGGTCTCGTTGCTGCGGGATCGGAGCGCGGACTTCACGCAGGGCGAGGAGGGGCGACGGTTCGTCGCCGACAAGCTCGTCGCGATCGCCCCGGCAAAGGCGGCGCTGATCCACATGCTGTGCCGCTCGATCGGCGCGACGCGGATCGTGGAGGCGGGCACGTCCTTCGGGGTGTCGACGATCTACCTGGCGGCTGCGGTCCGCGACACCCTCGCCGAGCGCGGAGGCGGCGGTGAGGGGATCGTCATCGGCACCGAGCACGAGCCGACGAAGGTCCAGCGCGCGCGGCGGAATCTGCGGGAGGCCGGCGTCGAGGAGTTCGTCGAGATCCGCGAGGGCGACCTGCGTGAGACCCTCGTCGACCTGACCGGGCCGATCGACTTCATACTCGTCGACATCTGGGTGCCGATGGCGCTGCCCGTGCTGCGGCTGGTGACGCCCCACCTACGACCCGGTGCGCTGGTGGTGTGCGACAACGTGGTCGGGGCCGCGAAGGAGTACCGCGAGTACCTCGAGTTCGTCCGCGACCCCGACGGCCCGTTCACCTCCGTCACCGTGCCCGGCAACGGCGGCATGGAGATCTCCCGCAAGCGATGACGACTGCGGCGCCCCCGCGGGTGACCCGTGCGAGGTGGTCAGGCGAAGCGGCGGCGGAGAGCGCCGTCGTCGGTGAGCGGCAGCTCGGGTGGGGTGGTCCAGAACGCGGAGGCGAGGTCGTAGCCGTCGTGGACCAGGGCGGCCCGGTCCGGCCATCGTTCAGCGGTCCACGCGGGTTCGTTGTGCATCGAGTCGATGCCCGCGCGCACGCCGCCCTCCAGCTCGAAGTGCAGATCCCGCGCGGCGGTTCGGGACTCAGGCGCGCCGACGGGCGTCCCAGTCGCCACGTCGATGAGGTGCACTGCGGCGTCGCGGACCCGTCGTTCGGTCCAGGCGAAGGTCCGACGGTGCGCGTTCGGCGCCAGCAGGTACATCACCAGGAGCGCCACGAGCACGCCGACGGCGGTCTCGAGTAGGCGATCCCGCATCACCGGCCCCGCCGAGCCGGAGACGGCGCCGGCGCCGCTCGCCATCAGCGCGACGGGCGTGATCACGACGACCGCGGCGGCGTAGTTCCGGACGATGAGCATCTCGATGCTGAACTGCAGTACGCCGATCACCGCGATGAGCGCGTACCCCTGCAGCGACAGTGCGTGCAGGCCCGCGAACAGCATCAGGCCGATGGCGGTTCCGAGGAACCGGTGCAGCGCTCGGACGGTTCCTCGGACGCGGTCGAACCCGGTCTGCAACACCACGAGTGCGCCGATCGCCGCCCAGTGCGGTCGGTCGAAACCGAGCGCGATGCTCACCGCGCCAGCTGCGACGCAGGCGATCCCGACGCGAGTGGCGGTGATCGTCGCGTGCGAGCAGCGGTTCAGTGAACGGCGCAGCCGGTGGCCGACCGTCGGCCGGAGCCGCGACGTGGTGATCTGCCGCGTGGGATCGACCTCGGCGTCGGGGGAGTCGTCCGAGTCGGCGGCGAACCGGCGATGGGCCTCCCGCACCGCGATCAGCAGGTCCGCATCGGCGGGACGGGACGCGGAGCGGGCGTCGTCGAGGGTCGTCCACGCGGCGAGGAGAGCTGCACCCGCGGCGTGCCGTTGCTCCGCGGATCGCGGACCGCCCGGCGCGAGAAGGCCGTTCACGGCACCGATCGCGCGGCCGACCGCCTCGCGCTGCGGGCGGGACGAGTCGACCGTGGCGCCCGCCATGGATACGACGACTGCCGAGACGGCGCCGCACGCGGCCGCGAACACGAGCATCCCGGGCGATGCGCCCGACTCCACCGCGATCAGCCCGCCGGAGCCGACGAGGGCGAAGAACAGTGCGCCGGGCGGCCCGAGGCGCAGCGCGTCGACGACGTACACGGCGAGCACCGCGGGCGCCGCGACCAGGAGCACCGCGCCGATCTTGAGCGCCGTCCCGCCCGCCGGTACCGCGGCGCCGATCAGCGCGCCGCCGACGACCGCGAGCAGCAACGCCGCCCCCGCCGTGGCGACCACCTGCGCCCGGATCCGGTACGGCCGTCCCTCGCCGTAGAGCACCGCGAACGCCCCGAAGGTCACGAACAGTGCCGCGTGCGCCTGTCCCGCCGCGACCATCGCGGCGCCCGGGATCACGACCGCCGCCGCGGCCCGCAACCCGGCCTGCCACCGCCAGACGGGCGCACCGTCGGCGAAGACGAGCGAGCGCACGCGCGCGACGCGGGGCAGGGGATCGGGAACCGGTTCGCTCACCTACCTATTCCATCACCACCGAGTCGATGGGCGAAGCGCGACGAGTGAACTGCGCTGACAGGCAGCTCGAGCGGGATGGAACAACGATGCACGGAAGAAAGTGCCCCCGGCAGGATTCGAACCTGCGGCCTTTCGCTCCGGAGGCGAACGCTCTATCCCCTGAGCTACGGGGGCGCAGGGCGTAGCAAGGTTAGCGCATAGGGCGGGCCCGGCGGAAACCGGGCGGTCAGGCGCCCCCTAGGATGGTCTGGTGACTCCCGCTGACCTTTCGGAACTCCTGCATGCCACTGCGACGACCGTGCTCACCGAGCGCGGCCTCGACGCCTCGGTGCTGCCCGGACGCGTCATCGTCGAGCGGCCGCGCAATCCCGAGCACGGCGACTACGCGACCAACCTCGCGATGCAGGTCGCGAAGAAGGCGGGCGTGAACCCGCGCGACCTCGCCACCTGGCTCGCGGACGCGCTCGGTACCGCCGACGGCATCGACGAGGCCACGATCGCGGGCCCGGGCTTCCTCAACATCCGCCTCGCCGCGGACGCGCAGAACCAGCTGATCGCGAGCATCCTCGAGCAGTCCGGCGCGTTCGGGCACGGGAAGGCGCTCGACGATGCGCTGATCAACCTCGAGTTCGTCTCCGCCAACCCGACGGGGCCGGTCCACCTCGGGGGCGCGCGCTGGGCCGCCGTGGGCGACAGCCTGGGCCGCGTCCTGGAGGCGCAGGGCGCCGAGGTCACGCGCGAGTACTACTTCAACGACCACGGCGCGCAGATCGACCGGTTCGCGCGCTCGCTGGACGCCGCGGCCAACGGCGAGCCGACGCCCGAGGACGGCTATGCCGGCGACTACATCAACGACATCGCCGCCACCGTCATCAAGGGCCACGAGGGCATCCTCGACCTTCCCGAGGCCGAGCGGGTCGAGGCCTTCCGCGCCGACGGCGTCGAGCTCATGTTCGCGCACATCAAGCGGACTCTGCACGAGTTCGGTACCGACTTCGCCGTGTTCACGCACGAGGACGAGATGTTCACGTCGGGCCTGGTGGAGAGCAGCGTCGAGCAGCTCAAGGCGGGCGGCAACCTGTACGAGAAGGACGGCGCCTGGTGGCTCAAGGCCACCGACTACGGCGACGACAAGGACCGCGTCGTCATCAAGTCCGACGGCAACGCCGCCTACATCGCCGGCGACATCGCCTACATCAAGCACAAGTTCGACCGCGGATTCACCCTCGCGATCTACATGCTGGGCGCCGACCACCACGGCTACATCGGCCGGCTCAAGGCGGCCGCCGCCGCGCTCGGCTACGACCCGGCGCGGATCGAGGTGCTCATCGGGCAGCTCGTCAACCTCGTCAAGGACGGCAAGCCCGTCCGGATGAGCAAGCGGGCGGGCACCGTCATCACCCTCGACGACCTCGTCGAGGCCGTGGGCGTCGACGCCGCGCGCTACTCGCTGGTGCGCAGCTCGGTGGACACCTCCATCGACCTCGATCTGGACCTCCTCGCGCAGGCGAGCAACGAGAATCCGGTCTACTACGTGCAGTACGCCCACGCCCGTCTCTCGGCGATCGCGCGGTCGGCGCAGGAGCTCGGCATCGAGCCCTCGACGGAGCACCTCGGCCTCCTCGACCACCCGCGCGAGGGTGACCTCGTGCGCACCCTCGGCGAATTCCCCGCGGTCGCCGCGGGCGCCGCGAATCTTCGTGAGCCGCACCGCATCGCGCGGTACCTCGAGGAACTGGCGGGCGCGTACCACCGGTTCTACGGCGAGTGCCGCGTGCTGCCGATGGGAGACGAGCAACCGACCGATCTGCATCGGGCGCGCGTGGCGCTGTGCGCCGCCACCCGCCAGGTGCTCGCCAACGGCCTGGCGCTCGTGGGCGTCTCGGCCCCGGAGCGCATGTGATGACGGGCGAACTGGCGCAGGCCGTCTGGCCCGCGCACGCGCGTCGCGAGGCCGACGGTGCCGTCTCCGTCGCCGGCGTGCCCGTCACCGCGCTCGCCGCCGACTTCGGAACGCCGCTGCTCGTGATCGACGAGGACGACTTCCGCGCCCGCTGCCGCGGCATGCGGGAGGCCTTCGGCGACGACGCGGCGGTGCATTACGCCTCGAAGGCGTTCCTGTCCATGGAGATCGCCCGCTGGGTGCGCGACGAGGGCCTGAACCTGGACGTGTGCAGCGGCGGCGAGCTGGCCGTAGCCCTGCGTGCGGGCTTCCCTGCAGAGCGGATCGCGCTGCACGGCAACAACAAGTCGGCCGGAGAACTGGACTTCGCGGTGGAGTCCCGCATCGGCCACGTCGTCATCGACTCGCTGTCCGAGATCGGGCGCCTCGATGCGATCGCGGGGGAGCGGAAGGTCGTGCAGGAGGTGCTCATCCGCCTCACCCCCGGCGTCGAGGCGCACACGCACGAGTTCATCTCCACCGCGCACGAGGACCAGAAGTTCGGCTTCTCGCTGGCTGCCACGAACCGTGCGGACTCACCCGCGATGCAGGCCGTCACGGCGGTGTTCGAGGCGCCGAACCTGCGCCTCGTCGGCCTGCACAGCCACATCGGCTCACAGATCTTCGACGTCAACGGCTTCGAGATCGCTGCGCGCCGCGTGCTCGAGCTGCTGCGCGACGTGGTCGCCCGCTTCGGCGCGGAGAAGACCGCGCAGCTGCGCACCATCGACCTCGGTGGCGGCCTGGGCATCTCGTACACCGCGCACGACGACCCGCCGCCGCTGGCGGATCTGGCGGCCAAACTGCGGCACATCGTCGAGACCGAGTCGGCCGCGCTGGGATTGAGTACGCCGCACATCGCGGTCGAGCCCGGCCGAGCGATCGCGGGGCCTCCCGGCATCACGCTGTACGAGGTCGGCACCATCAAGGACGTCGCGGTGGATTCCGAGGACGTGGTGGCCCAGGGCTTCCGCCGGTACGTCTCCGTCGACGGCGGCATGTCCGACAACATCCGCACAGCCCTGTACGGCGCGGAGTACACCGCTGTGGTCGCGAACCGGGATCCGCAGGGTGAGCCCGTGCGGTCGCGGATCGTCGGCAAGCACTGCGAGACCGGCGACATCGTGGTCCGCGACGCGGTCACTCCCGGGGACCTTGCGGAGGGCGACCTCATGGCCGTCGCCGCCACGGGGGCGTACTGCTATTCGATGTCCAGTCGCTACAACATGCAGCCGCGACCGGCTGTCGTAGCGGTGAAAGACGGCGCGGCGCGGCTGATCCTGCGCCGGGAGACCGTGGACGACCTGGTGAGCCTGGAGGTGCTCTGATGACTGAAAACACTGATCAGGCCAAGGAACTGGGCGTCGCCCTGCTCGGCATGGGCACGGTGGGCGCCGAGGTGGCGCGCATCCTCGTGGAGAACGCGGACGACCTCGCGGCGCGCGTCGGTGCGAACCTCGTCATCCGGGGGATCGCTGTGCGCGACACCGGCAAGGACCGCGGCCTCAAGGAACTCGGCCTGAAGAAGAGCCTGCTCACCGACGATGCGGAGGCCCTCGTCGGCCGCGACGACGTGGACATCGTGGTCGAGGTGATGGGCGGCATCGAGCCCACCCGCACGCTGATGCTCAGCGCGTTCAAGGCCGGTAAGTCCGTGGTCACCGCCAACAAGGCGCTGCTCGCGGAATACACCGGTCAGCTCGCCGACGCCGCCAACAAGGCCCGCGCCGACCTGTACTTCGAGGCCGCGGTGGCCGGCGCGATCCCCGTGATCCGCCCGCTGCAGCAGTCCCTGGCCGGCGACTCGGTGGAGCTCGTGGCGGGCATCGTCAACGGCACCACCAACTTCATCCTCTCCAACATGGCGGAGAAGGGCGAGGCCTACGAGACCGTGCTCGCCGAGGCCGGTCGGCTGGGCTATGCCGAGGCCGACCCGACCGCCGACGTCGAGGGCTACGACGCGGCCAGCAAGGCTGCCATCCTCGCCTCCATCGCCTTCCACACCCGCGTGAAGGCCGATGACGTCTACCGCGAGGGCATCACGGGCGTCACCGCCGCCGACATCGAGGCGGCGAAGGCCTTCGACTGCACCATCAAGCTGCTCGCGATCTGCGAGAAGATCACCGATGCGCAGGGCGCCCACCGGGTCTCGGCCCGTGTGTACCCGGCGCTGGTACCCCTCAAGCATCCGCTCGCGAGCGTCGACGGGGCGTACAACGCCGTCTTCGTGGAGGCCGAGAACGCGGGTCGCCTGATGTTCTACGGCGCCGGCGCGGGCGGTGCGCCGACCGCGTCCGCGGTGATGGGCGACCTGGTCGCCGCGGCCCGCAACAAGGTCGTCTCCGGGCGCGGGCCGCGCGACTCGGCCTACGCCAAACTGCCCATCGCGCCGATCGGCGAGGTGCTCACCCGCTACTACGTGGCGATGGAGGTCGCGGACCGGCCGGGCGTGCTCAGCGCGGTCGCCAACGAATTCACGGCGCGGGACGTGTCCATCAGCACCGTCCGCCAGCAGGCCGACACCCCCGAGCGCGGAGCGCGCCTGGTGATCCTCACGCACCAGGCGCCGGACGCGGCCCTGTCGGCCACCGTCGAAGCCCTGAAGAACCTGGACGTGGTGACCGCCGTGTCCTCCGTGCTCCGTGTGGAGGGAACCAATGACTAGCAGCCCCGTGCACCAGCCCTGGCCCGGCCTGATCCAGGCGTACCGGCACCGTCTGCCCGTGTGCGACACGTGGGAGCCGGGCTGGGAGCCCGTCACCCTGCGCGAGGGCGCGACCCCGCTGCTGCCCGCGCGGGCGCTCTCGGAACTCACCGGCTGCGAGGTGTACCTCAAGGTGGAGGGCCTCAACCCCACCGGCTCGTTCAAGGACCGCGGCATGACGATGGCCGTGACCGAGGCCAAGGCCACCGGCAAGAAGGGCGTGCTGTGCGCGTCCACCGGCAACACCTCGGCGTCGGCCGCCGCGTACGCGGCGATCGCCGGACTCGAATGCGCCGTCCTCGTGCCCGCGGGGAAGATCGCCATGGGCAAGCTGGCCCAGGCCGTCATGTACGGCGCGCGGATCATCGAGGTCGACGGCAACTTCGACGACTGCCTCGAGCTGGCGCGCAAGACCACCGCCACGTTCGACACCATTTCGCTGGTGAACTCGGTGAACCCGGTACGGATCGAGGGGCAGAAGACCGCGGCCTTCGAGATCGTCGACGCCCTCGGCAAGGCCCCCGACGTGCACGCGCTGCCCGTGGGCAACGCCGGCAACATCACGGCGTACTGGCGCGGCTACAGCGAGTACTTCGCCGACGGCATCAGCAGCAGCCGTCCGCGCATGCTGGGCGTGCAGGCCGCGGGCGCTGCGCCGCTCGTCAACGGCGCCCCGGTCAAGGATCCCGAGACCATCGCCACCGCCATCCGTATCGGCAGCCCCGCGTCCTGGAACCAGGCCGTCGCCGCCAAGGACGAGTCGAACGGCGAGTTCCGCGCCGCTACCGACGAGAAGCTGCTCGAGGCGTACCGCCTGGTCGCCAAGACCGAGGGCGTCTTCGTCGAGCCCGCGTCCGCCGCGTCCGTGGCGGGCCTGCTCGCCGCCACCGCGGACGGCTGGATCGAGAAGGGCTCCACCGTGGTCTGCACCGTGACCGGCAACGGCCTCAAGGACCCCGACACCGCGCTGAGCAGCCTGCCCGAGATCGCCCGCGTGGGCATCGACCCCGTCGCCGTGGCCGCCGCCATGGGGCTGACGGAGTAAGCGCGGCCGTGTCACCCGCTTCGAACTCCCCGCTCGTGCTCCCGGTCGGCCTCAAGGCCACCGTGACGGTCCCCGCGTCCAGCGCCAACCTCGGCCCCGGGTTCGACACCCTCGGCCTGGCGCTGGCGCTCTACGACGACGTCACCGTCGAGACCGTCGACCCGTCGGACCCCGACTCCGGCGGGGACCTGACCGTCATCGTCACCGGGGAGGGCGCCGACGAGGTGCCCACCGACGACCGTCACCTCGTGGTGGTCGCGCTCCGCCGCACCCTGGCGTACCTCGGCGTCTCGGCCGCCGGGCTGCGCCTGACCTGCGTGAACCGGATCCCGCATTCGCGCGGACTGGGCTCGTCGGCGGCTGCCGCGGTCGCCGGGATCGCCGCCGCTGCCGCGCTGGCGGCCGACGCCGACGCGCCGCGCGCCCTCACCACCGACGAGATGGTGCAGCTCGCGTCCGAGTTCGAGGGGCATCCGGACAACGCGTCCGCCAGCGTCCTGGGCGGCGGCGTCGTGTCCTGGACGGTGCCGGCGATCCCGGTGCCCGACGTGGCCGGCTACCGGGACCATGCGGCCGCGAGTCACGCACCGTCGGCCCCGGTCCACTACGGTGCCAGGCGGATGGACGTGCACCCGGACATCCGGGCGTACGTGTTCGTGCCGGACGTGCAGTCCTCGACCTCGGTCACCCGCGGCCTTCTGCCGCGGCTGGTGCCGCACGCCGACGCCGCGTTCAACGCCTCGCGCGCCGCGCTGATGGTGCTCGCGCTCACCGAGCATCCCGACCTGCTGCTCGACGCCTCCGACGACCGCCTGCATCAGCGCTATCGTGCGGCGTCGATGAAGGAGTCGGCGGGCCTCGTCGAGCGGTTGCGCGCCGCCGGCGTCGCCGCGGCCGTCTCGGGTGCGGGCCCGACGGTGCTCGCCCTGACCCCGCAGGCCCTGCCCACGAGGCTGGCGGACGCTGCGACGGAGGCGGGCTTCAGCGTCCGTGAACTCGCGATCGCCGACGGGGTGTCCAGGTCCTGAGCCGGGACTCACCGGGAACCGGTGATTGCCGGGTGTTGACAGGGCGGCTATCATGACAAACGTGTCCGTCGAATGCGCGGACGCTGTTTCGGCACCTTGCCACCTCATGTCTGACAACCAGTCCCGGACGTGTTGGCGCGCCGGTACCCGTTCCAGGCCGAGAATCCCATCCCCGCCCCACACCGCGGGTCCGGCAGCCGAAGCGCAGACAAGCACCTTCAAATGACGTGCGTCGCCCCGCGGAAACACCTGTGCACCAACGCAGGAGGGCCCGGCGAAACACGGTAGGCCCCTCCGCCGCACCGCGCGGACGGGAAGTGAAAGGAACTCCGTGACTGAAACGGACGTGACCACCAGCCCGGAGGCGGGCACCGCCACGGCCGGCTCCGCGCGCGCCGATGAGCGGCGCCGCTCCGGCCTGAACGGCATGGTGCTGGCCGAGCTCCGCGGCATCGCGAGCGAGCTGGGGATCAAGGGCATCTCCGGCCTGCGCAAGGGCGATCTCATCGCGGCCATCACCGCTCAGCAGGGCGGCGGGGCCGCACCGGCCAAGGCCGCGCCGAAGTCCGCCAAGGCCGCGCCGAAGGCGGACGCCCCGAAGGCCGAGGCACCGAGCGCTGAGGCGCCGAAGAACGAGGCACGCAAGAACGAGGCGCCCAAGAACGAGGCGCCCAAGGCGGAGGCCCAGAAGGCGGAGGCACCCCAGGCGGACCGGGCACCGTCGGACGCCCCGAAGAAGGACGCGCCCCAGGGCGACGCCCCGAAGAACGACGGCGAGCAGGGCCAGCAGCGCGAGGGCGGCCAGCGCCGCGAGCGCAACCAGCGCCGCAACCAGAACCAGGACGGCGAGAACCGCCAGCAGGGCGACAACCGCCAGGACCGCCAGCAGGGCGACCGCCAGCAGCGGAACCAGGGCAACAGCCAGGGTGGCCAGGGCCAGGGCAACCGGAACCAGAACAACGGCCCGGAGGACGACGGCGACGGGACCGGGCGCCGCGGGCGCCGCTTCCGCGAGCGCCGCCGTGGCCGTGACCGGGGCCAGAACGACGGTGAGCCGCAGGTCAGCGAGGACGACGTCCTGCAGCCCGTGGCCGGCATCCTGGACGTGCTCGACAACTACGCCTTCGTGCGCACCTCCGGCTACATCGCCGGGCCGAACGACGTGTACGTGTCGATGAACATGATCCGCCGCAACGGCCTGCGCCGCGGCGACGCGATCACCGGCGCGGTGAAGATGCCCCGCGACGGCGAGTCCAACGACGGTGGCAACCAGGGCGGTAACCAGGGCGGCGGCGGTCGCGGCAACCAGGCGAACCGGCAGAAGTTCAACCCGCTGGTGCGCCTGGACTCGGTCAACGGCCAGGACGTCGATTCGGCGAAGAACCGGCCCGAGTTCAACAAGCTCACGCCGCTCTACCCGAACCAGCGGCTGCGCCTCGAGACCGCGCAGAACATCCTCACCACCCGCGTGATCGACCTGATCATGCCCATCGGCAAGGGCCAGCGCGCCCTGATCTCCGCCCCGCCGAAGGCCGGTAAGACCACGGTGCTGCAGGACATCGCGAACGCGATCGCCACCAACAACCCCGAGTGCTACCTCATGGTCGTGCTGGTGGACGAGCGCCCCGAAGAGGTCACCGACATGCAGCGCAGCGTGCGCGGCGAGGTCATCAGCTCCACCTTCGACCGGCCCCCGTCGGACCACACCTCGGTCGCCGAGCTGGCCATCGAGCGGGCCAAGCGGCTCGTCGAGGGCGGCAAGGACGTGGTCGTGCTGCTCGACTCGATCACCCGCCTCGGTCGCGCCTACAACAACTCGAGCCCCGCGTCGGGCCGCATCCTCTCGGGCGGTATCGATTCGACGGCGCTGTACCCGCCGAAGCGGTTCCTGGGCGCGGCGCGCAACATCGAGAACGGCGGCTCGCTGACGATCATCGCCACCGCGCTGGTCGAGACCGGTTCCACCGGTGACACCGTGATCTTCGAGGAGTTCAAGGGCACCGGCAACGCCGAGCTCAAGCTGGACCGCAAGATCTCGGAGCGGCGCGTCTTCCCGGCCGTCGACGTCGCGGCGTCGAACACCCGTAAGGACGAGCTCATCATGGCCCCCGACGAGGCCGCCGTGGTCAACAAGCTGCGCCGGCTGCTCGCCGCGCTGGACGGCCAGCAGGCCATCGACCTGCTGATCAGCCAGCTCAAGAAGACGAAGAACAACATCGAGTTCCTCATGACGGTGCAGAAGAACAGCGGCTTCGCCGACAACGACTGACCCGAGACGACGACGGCGCCCCACTCCACTGGAGTGGGGCGCCGTTCGCGTTCAGGGGAGCGGCGGCACCGTCGGGCATGCCGACGGTGCCGGGGCGTCCCTACTGCGGGAGGAACGGGGTGATCGCGGTGGCGATCTCGGTGCCGCGGCCGCAGTCCCGGTTGCCGACCTTCTGCAGCCCCACGTACAGCACGCCGTTGGTCAGGGACTTGTAGGCGGTCACGCAGTAGTCGGGGGTGCTCGTGTTGATGCTCGGCACGGTGAAGGTGCGCCACTTGGTGGTGCCGGGGATCGTGACCGGCGTGCCCGACTCCCACGCGTTCGAGTCGGTGAAGGTCGCGAACCGCACGTCCGCGTTGCTCGCCTTCGAGTCCGAGCCCTTGCAGGCGAACTTGACGCCGGTGGCGGAGCGCTGCCCCGGATCGTCGACGAGCGCGCTGATGCCCAGCGTCGAGATCGTGGCCGCGGGCAGCAGACACGGATCGATGTAGCCGTCGCGGAGCGTGGAGGTGTTGTTCACGGGCACGGGCGTCGTGGTCGATGCCGGGACGGCGCTGGTGGAACTGCTCGTCGGCGCTGCCACCGCGGAGTCGTCGGACCCGGAGAGGCGGAATGCCAGCACCGAGACCCCCACGACCGCCACGACCGCGACCGCCGCCACCGCGCCGATGATCACGCCGCGCTTGGGGCCGGACCCGGCCTGCTGCCCCTGCGCTGCCGGCCCGACGGGCGCGCCCTGCCAGGTGCCCTGGGGCCCCGGGATCGGGCCGGACGGCCGCTGGACGGGCTGCGCCGGTACGCCCTGGAAGAGCTGGGCCGTCTGCGGGGGCGTCGGGGGGCGGAGCGCGGGGCCCGGCGGGGGCGTCGGCACCCGGTGCGGGTTCGACGGTGCCTGCCCCTGCGCGTAGGTGCCGGATGCGGCGGCGCGCAGCGCGTGCGCGAACTCGCGGCACGTGGCGAACCGCTGCTGCGGCTGCTTCGCCATCGCGCGGGCGATGACGGCGTCGATCGCGGGTGGGAGGTCCGGGCGCAGCCGCGACGGCACGGGCGGCGGCGCCATGAGGTGGTCGCGGATCACGGCGGTGCCGCTGCTGACGCCGTAGGGCTTGGCGCCCGTGAGCAGCTGCACCGTCGTCCCGGCCAGGCTGTACTCGTCGCTGCGGCCGTCCACCGGATCGCCCGCGAGCTGTTCGGGGGAGGCGTAGTCGAGGGTGCCGACGACCATCCCCACCTGCGTCAGGTCGCTGTGCTCCTGCTGCTGCCGCGCGATACCGAAGTCGCCCAGCATGATCCGCGGCGTCGCGCCGGTCGTGTCGATCATGATGTTGCCCGGCTTGACGTCCCGGTGGAGCAGCCCGGCGTCGTGCGCGTAGTCCAGCGCCGCCGCGACCCCGTCGACGATCGTGAGGACCTGGTCGACGGGGAGTCCGCGCGGGTTGCGCGCGAGGAGCCCCGAGGCGTCCTGTCCGGGAACCAGCTTCATCGACATCCACAGCCGGCCCTCGTCGTTGCCACGGTCGTAGACGGGCACGATGTTCGGGTGGTCGAGGCCGGCGGCCATGTCGGCCTCGCGCTCGAAGCGCGCGCGGTACACCGGATCGTCGGAGAAGGCGGCGGGCAGCACCTTGAGGGCGTCCACGCGCGGCAGCCGCGGGTGCCGGGCCGCGTACACCGCGCCCATTCCGCCCGCGCCCAGTAGGCGCTCGACGACGTACCCGCCGATCACGGTCCCGGGGGGCTCGGTGCCCGCCGATCCACTACCTGACTCGCTCACGTCCTGTACTCCCGCTCCATGACTGTCCGGCCCGCTCGCACCGGCGTGGATTCCTGCTGGAAGCTAACACCGGCCGACTTGCGGCGCGCCAGTCAACCACCAAAGAGGCACCGCCGGACCGCGTCGGGCGGGCGCGGGCCGCGGACGGGCGTCCCGGATCCGTCCGGGAATTTCTCGACGGCCAGGGCGTTCTGGCATACTGGAACGTCGGTATGGGTTCCGGTTCACGGTCCTGGCACAGCCAGGGGCGACCCGGCGACCACTGAACTGAGAAGGAACGGCAAACATGAAGCAGGGTATTCACCCCGAGTACGTGGCCACCACCGTCGTCTGCGGTTGCGGCAACACGTTCGAGACGCACAGCACCAAGGCCGACGGCCGGATCAACGTCGAGGTCTGCTCGCAGTGCCACCCGTTCTACACGGGCAAGCAGAAGATCCTCGACACCGGCGGCCGCGTCGCCCGGTTCGAGAAGCGCTACGGCAAGCGCGCGGGCAAGGCCACCGAGGCTGCCGCCTCCGAGTAGTCGTCCCACCGACGCCCGTCCTGCCCCGCAGGCCGGGCGTCGGCGCGTTTCACGGCCCGTTCACCCCTCACGGAAAGTCCCCTCATGAGCGCCTCGTCCCCCTCCGCCATCGACGACATCCTCGCCGAGTACTCCGGTCTCGAGCAGCAGATGTCCGACCCGGCGCTGCACAACGACGCCGGGGCGGCGCGCCGGGTGGGCAAGCGGTTCGCGGAGCTCGCGCCGATCATGGCCACCCACCGCAAGCTGGAGGCGGCCCGCGAGGACCGTGCCGCCGCGCAGGAGCTGGCGGCCGACGACGCGTCCTTCGCCGACGAGGTGATCGCGCTGACCGAGCAGATCGACGTCCTCGAGCAGCAGCTCACCGACCTGCTGGCCCCGCGCGACCCGCACGACTCCGACGACGTGGTGCTCGAGGTCAAGTCCGGTGAGGGCGGCGAGGAATCGGCCCTGTTCGCCGGCGACCTGGCCCGCATGTACCTCCGCTACGCGGAGCGGCGCGGCTGGAAGGTCGAGACCCTCGGCGCCACCTACTCCGACCTCGGCGGCTTCAAGGACGCCACCTTCGCGATCAAGTCCCGCGGACCCGGCGCCGACGGCTCGATCGACGGCGTCTGGGCCCGGATGAAGTTCGAGGGCGGCGTGCACCGCGTGCAGCGCGTCCCGGCGACCGAGAGCCAGGGCCGCATCCACACCTCGGCCGCCGGGGTGCTCGTCTATCCCGAGCCCGACGAGGTCGAGGAGGTGCAGATCGACGAGGGCGACCTGCGCATCGACGTGTATCGGTCCTCCGGCAAGGGCGGCCAGGGTGTCAACACCACCGACTCGGCCGTGCGCATCACCCACCTGCCCACGAACATCGTCGTGACCTGCCAGAACGAGCGCTCGCAGCTGCAGAACAAGGCCCGCGCCATGCAGGTGCTCGCCGCACGCCTGCAGGCACTGAAGGAGGAGGAGGCCGAGGCCGCCGCGTCCGACTCCCGGGCCGCACAGATCCGCACCGTCGACCGGTCCGAGCGGATCCGGACCTACAACTTCCCGGAGAACCGGATCGCGGACCACCGCATCGGCTACAAGTCGCACAACCTCGACCAGGTCCTCGACGGCGAACTCGACGGGCTGCTCGACGCCCTGCAGGTGGCCGACCGGCAGGCCCGCCTCGAGGCCGAGTAAGTCCCGGCGTGAGCAGGCCAACCCGACTCGCCGCGGCCGCGACGGCCCGCCTCGCGGAGGCCGGCGTACCGTCCGCCCGGGTCGACGCGGAGATCCTGCTCGCCGAGGCCCTCGGCATCGACCGGGGCCGCATCCCGGTCGCCGACGACGCGACCGCAGCGCAGGAGGCCGCGTACGAGGCCCTCATCGCCCGCAGGGCGGCGCGGGAGCCGCTGCAGCACATCCTGGGCCGCGCGTACTTCGGCCCGCTCACGCTCGCCGTGGGGCCGGGAGTGTTCGTCCCGCGCCCCGAGACCGAGCTGCTGGCCGTCCGGGCCGCCCGGCAGGCGGGCAGCGGAGCCGGCATCGTCGACCTGTGCGCCGGCTCCGGCGCCCTGGGGCTGTACCTCGCGGCGACGGTGCCCGACGCCCGCGTCGTGCTCGTCGAACGCGACCCGGCCGCGCTGGCCTACCTCCGGCGCAACGCCGCGGGAACGGGGGCGACGGTGCTCGCCGCCGACGTCCGCGACCCGGGACTTCCGGCGCGCCTGACGGAGCTGCTCGGCACCGTGGATCTCGTCGTGAGCAATCCGCCCTACGTACCCGACGGCGCAACGCTCGACGTGGAGGCCGCGGCCGATCCCGCTCTCGCGCTGTTCTCCGGCGCCGACGGCCTCGACCTGATCCGCGAACTCGCGCCGCTGGCCGCCCGCCTGCTCGCCGGTGGGGGTGCGGTCGGGATCGAGCACGACGACACCAACGGCGCCGGGACCGCGGAGCTGCTGCGCCGGGCGGGCTTCTCCGGCGTCGAGGAGCACCGGGACCTCGCGGGGAGGCCGCGCTACGTCACTGGCAGGATGGACGCGTGAGTATCGCGTACGACTGCACCGATCCCGACTCCCGCGCCGCGGGCATCAGCGCGGCCCGCGCCGCACTGAAGGGGGGCCGCCTCGTCGTCATGCCGACGGACACCCTCTACGGCATCGGTTGCGACGCCTTCGACAGCCGCGCCGTGGCCGATGTGCTCGCCGCGAAGCACCGCGGGCCCGACATGCCCATCGGCGTGCTCGTCGGGTCCTGGAACACCATCGACGGGCTCGTCAGCCGCGTCAGCGACCAGGCGCGCGAGCTGACCCGCGCGTTCTGGCCCGGCGCCGTCTCGCTCGTCGTCGAGCAGGCGCCCAGCCTCGCCTGGGACCTCGGCGACACCCGCGGCACCGTCATGCTGCGGATGCCGCTGCACCCCGTCGCGATCGAACTCCTCCGCGAGGTCGGGCCGATGGCCGTGTCCAGCGCGAACGTCTCCGGCAGGCCGCCCGCGGCCACGATGAACGAGGCGCGGGATCAGCTGGGCGACTCGGTCGAGGTCTACCTCGACGGCGGCCCGTCCGAGCACGCCGTCGCCTCCAGCATCGTCGACCTGTCCGGCCCGCAGCCCCGCGTCCTGCGCGAGGGCGCGGTCACGAGGGCCCGGATCGCCGAGGTCCTCGGCGTCACCGTCGAATCCCTGGGCTGAGCTACTTTCCGGGCGCGACCCCGCCGACGTCGGTGATCTGCCAGTCCTTCGCACTGTCGAGCGTGATGGTGTAAACCGTGATGATCTCCCGGCCGGCCGTGGCCTGAGAGTTCGTGGAGGAGACCTTCACGTACGAGTTGACCTTGTAGACCGAGCCGGACTGCGAGTTCACCACCGAGTCCTGCACGGTGCCCCTGGACACCCACTGCAACGGCGTGAGGAGGTCGTTCATCGCGCCCGCGGTGGCCTCGAGCTTGGTCTTGAGCTCGGGTGAGACGCCCTTGACGAGTGCGGTGCGCCAGGGAGCCAGGTCGCGGTAGTCGAAGGTGGAGGCACCGGCCGCGTAGTCGGCGGCGACCTTCTCCGCGCGGGCCGTGTCGGAGGCGGTCTGCTTGAGGGCATCGCGCTGGGCGGTGGCGGCGTGCTGCTTCTGCTCGGCCTCGTCCGCGCGGCCGTTCGCACCCGACCAGAGGACGGCGAAGGTCACCGTCGACACGAGGAGCGCGACGGCCAGGACCGAGGCGACCACCAGCCCGACGACGAGCCCGGCGGAGCGGCGCGGTGGGGGAGTGGGGTTCCCGTACCCGGCGGGGACGACACCGGGCGACGGCTGCGGCTGGTTCACGATCAGATAGTCGCACATTCGCAGCGACGACAATGCCCCGGGAGCGGCTGGACCCGGAAACGACGAAGCGCCGAGGCCCGGGAGGGGCCTCGGCGCGTAGCCGGGAGTGCGCGGTCCGTCAGGTGGCGGGGGGCGCCGGC
>NZ_JBEXNL010000019.1:0-88388 GCF_040611135.1 Tsukamurella sp. NPDC003166 | reverse complement strand
GTAACGATCACCCCCATCACGCAGCTCCACAGCCTCATGCTCACCCGTGGACGCACCCGACGGCACCGCCGCACGAGCGAAGCTACCGTCGGCCAGAACGATCTCCACCTCCACCGTGGGATTGCCACGGGAATCGAGGATCTCGCGGGCACCTACCTGAATGATTTCGGACACGGTCTCTCCTTATGCACTGGCCGAGCTCGGGGCAACTCAACGGCCAGCCTAGTGCCCGGCGGTCGCGGCACGAAGCCCGGCGCGCACGATTGTGCGATCACACCGATCGAATCCGTTCATACCGCGCGCGTCCGGCGCTACCCTGCGGCCATGAGCACCGTCCCCGTCCTCGACCTGTCTCTGCTCGACACGGAACCCGAGCGGTTCGACGGTGCCGTCCGCGCGGCCGCGCACGACGTCGGCTTCTTCTACCTGACGGGACACGGCGTCCCGCAGGAGCGGATCGACGAGGTGCTCGCGCTGGCGCGCGAGTTCTTCGATCTCCCGCAGGCCGACAAGGACGCGATCGCGATGACGAACTCGCCCCACTTCCGCGGCTACACGCGACTGGGCGGAGAGCTCACGCGCGGTGCGGTGGACTGGCGCGAGCAGATCGACATCGGACAGGAGAGCACGAGCCCAGTGCGGCCCACGACGGCGGACGTGCCGAGCCGGGAGGGTGCGGCACCGTCGGCCTCCGACCCCTCGGGACCGGACTACCTCAACCTGATCGGCCCGAACCAGTGGCCCGCGGCGCTCCCCGCCCTGCGGCCGGTGATGGAGCGCTGGGACGCCGACCTCGCGCGCGTCTCGCGCACGCTGCTCCGGGCCTGGGCCCGGTCGTTGGGCGCCGACCCGCACGTCTTCGACGAGGCCTTCGCCGTCGAACCGGCGACACTGATCAAGATCGTCCGCTATCCGGCGGGGACGGACTCCGACCAGGGCGTCGGCGCGCACAAGGACTCGGGCGTCCTGACCCTGCTGCTCGTCGACCCCGATTCGGAGGGGCTGCAGGTCCTGCCGCCGGGTGCCCACGAGTGGGTCGACGTGCCACCGCTGCCGGGGGCGTTCATCGTCAACATCGGCGAGATGCTCGAGGTCGGCACGGACGGCTATCTGCACGCGACGGAGCACCGGGTGGTGAACCGCCGCGCGGGCGCCGACCGGATCTCGGTGCCGTACTTCTTCAACCCCGCCGTGACGGCACGGATGCCGCACCTGCCGCTCCCGGCGGACCTGCGGACGGGGGTCACCGTCGACCCCGACAACCCGATCTTCGACACCTACGGCGAGAACGCCTGGAAGAGCCGCCTGCGCGCGCACCCGGACGTCGCTGCGCGCCACTACCCGCAATCCGCTTCGTAACCCGATCGGCGTCCCTATCGTGGGGATCATGACCGGCGCAGCCCCGCTCGTCCTCGTCTACAGCTCCAACGCGCGGCACCGCGCGGAGATCACCGCCGCCCTGGGCACCAGACCCGCGCCGGACAGACCCCCGATCACCGTGCTCGAGGCGGCCACCGCGCAAGCCGTCATCGCGCGACTCGACGAGGGCGGCGTCGCCCTCGCCGTGCTCGACGGTGAATCGTCGCCGGCGGGCGGGATGGGGCTCGCCCGTCAGGTGCGCGACGAGATCGATCCGTGCCCCCCGCTGCTCGTGATCACCGCGCGACGCGCGGACGGCTGGTTGGCACGCTGGTCCCAGGCCGACGACTGGGTGAGCCACCCCCTCGACCCGTTCGAGCTCGCAGAGGCGGCGGGCCGGCTGCTCGCGACGGCCACGCTCTGAGTCGACACGCTCGCCCCAAAACCCCACCCCGATCAGACCTTGGACCTATAGTTGTGATGTAGCTCACAACTTCACTCAGGGGAGCCTAACCGGTTCTGCTGACGGGGATTTCGCTGACACCGCGGAAGGAGCATCGCCGTGAACCTGTACGTGCCCATCCTCGTACTGGGGGCGATCGCGGCCGCCTTCGCCGTGTTCTCGGTGGGCGTCGCCCGGTTCGTGGGCCCCCGCCGGATCAATCGCGCGAAGCTCGAGGCCTACGAGTGCGGCATCGACCCGTCCCCCGAACCCGCGTCGGGCGGCGGGCGCTTCCCGGTGAAGTTCTACCTCACGGCGATGTTGTTCATCATCTTCGACATCGAGATCGTCTTCCTCTATCCGTGGGCCGTGCACTTCGACGTGCTGGGCACCTACGGCCTGCTCGCGATGGGCCTGTTCCTGGTCAACGTCACGGTGGCCTACGCGTACGAGTGGCGCAGAGGCGGGCTGTCGTGGGACTGAGGGAGGCACCCGTGGCGCGCCACGCTGAGGGACCCGTCGGGAGCGAGGTTCCGCCGTGGGCATAGAGGACAAGGTTCCGGGCGGTTTCCTGCTGTCCACATTGGAGGTGGTGGCGGGCTACGCGCGGAAGGGGTCGCTGTGGCCGGCCACGTTCGGGCTGGCGTGCTGTGCGATCGAGATGATGGCCACCACGGGCCCGCGGTTCGACATCGCCCGATTCGGCATGGAGGCCTTCCGCGCGTCGCCGCGGCAGGCGGATCTGATGATCGTCGCGGGCCGCGTCAGCCAGAAGATGGCGCCCGTGCTGCGGCAGGTGTACGACCAGATGGCAGAGCCGAAATGGGTGCTGGCCATGGGGGTCTGCGCCAGTTCGGGCGGCATGTTCAACAACTACGCGGTGGTGCAGGGCGTCGATCACGTGGTGCCCGTGGACATCTACCTCCCCGGCTGCCCGCCACGTCCCGAGATGCTGCTGAACGCGCTCCTGGCCCTGCACGAGAAGGTGGCCGAGACGCCGATGGGCGTGAACCGCGAGGCCGCCCGGAGGGCCGCGGAGGAAGCGGCGATGGCCGCACGGCCCACGATCGAACTCAAGGGCCTGCTGCGATGACCGATTCCCCCGAGGCCCAGGAGCCGGGCGGCGCCGTCGAACCCGTGACGGTCCGTCCGGACGTGGTCCGCACGCGCACCGGCATGTTCAGCGGCGGTACGGGCGACACCTCCGGATACGGGCGGATCACCCGCCCCGTCGCCATGCCCGGGCCGGGCGTGGAACCGCTGCCCGAGGGCTACGAGGGGGTCATCGCGGGCCTGCGCGTCGCGCTCGCCGAGGCCGACGGTGCGCCGGACCCCGCCGAGGCCCTCAGCGCGGTCGTCGTGTATCGGGGCGAGGTCACCCTGCGCGTGCCGCGGGAGCACGTGGTGACGGTGGCGCGGCTCCTGCGCGACCGGCCGGACCTGCGGTTCGAGCTGTGCCTCGGCACCTCGGGCGTGCACTTCCCGGACGACGCGGGCGCCGAACTGCGCGCGGTCACCCACCTGCAGTCCATCACGCACGGCCGGCGGCTGCGCCTCGAAACCTCCTGCCCCGACGCCGATCCGCACATCCCGTCGCTGTTCGCGGTCTACCCGACGACGGACTGGCACGAGCGCGAGACCTTCGACTTCTTCGGCATCGTCTTCGACGGGCACCCGTCGCTCACCCGGATCGAGATGCCGGACGACTGGGAGGGCCACCCGCAGCGCAAGGACTACCCGCTGGGCGGCATCGGCGTGCAGTTCCACGGGGCCGAGGTCGCGGCGCCCGACTCCCGGAGGTCGTACTCGTGACCACCGATCGGGCCGAGTTCACCGCGATGGGTTCCGACTGGGACGACATCGCCGCCGAGGCCATCGGCCAGGAGCGGATCGTCGTCAACATGGGCCCGCAGCACCCTTCGACGCACGGCGTCCTGCGGCTGATCCTCGAGCTCGACGGCGAGACGGTCACCGAGGCGCGATGCGGGATCGGCTTCCTGCACACCGGCATCGAGAAGAACCTCGAGTTCCGCACCTGGACCCAGGGCACCACCTTCGTCACGCGCATGGACTACCTGGCGCCACTGTTCAACGAGACGGCGTACTGCCTCGCCGTGGAGAAGCTGCTCGGCGTCACCGAGCAGATCCCGGAGCGCGCCACCGTGATCCGCGTGCTGCTGATGGAGCTCAACCGGATCACCAGCCATCTCGTGGCGCTGGCCACCGGCGGCATGGAGCTCGGCGCGGTCTCGCCCATGCTCAAGGGGTTCGAGATCCGCGAGCAGATCCTCGACGTCTTCGAGACCATCACAGGGCTGCGGATGAACCACGCCTACATCCGGCCGGGCGGCGTGGCGGCCGATCTCCCCGACGAGGCCGTCCCGCAGATCCGGAACCTGCTCACGTCGCTGCCGAAGCAGCTCGCCGCGATGTCGGCGATGCTCACCGAGAACCCGATCTGGATCGCGCGTACCAAGGGCATCGGCTATCTCGACCTGACGGGGTGCATGGCGCTCGGGATCACCGGTCCGGTGCTGCGCTCCACGGGCCTGCCGCACGACCTGCGGCGCAGCGAGCCCTACTGCGGCTACGAGGACTACGAGTTCGATGTCATCACCGACACCGGCTGTGACTGCTACGGCCGCTACCTGATCCGCGTCGAGGAGATGTCGCAGTCGTTGCGCATCGTCGAGCAGTGCCTCGACAGGCTCGTCCCCGGCCCGGTGATGATCGACGATGCCGGGCTCGGCTGGCCGGCGGACCTGTCGGTCGGGCCCGACGGGCTGGGCAACTCGCGGGCCCACATCGCGGAGATCATGGGCGAGTCCATGGAATCCCTGATCCACCACTTCAAGCTGGTCACCGAGGGCTTCGCGGTGCCACCCGGGCAGGTCGCGGTGTCGGTGGAGGCGCCGCGCGGGGAGCTGCTGGTGCACGCGGTGAGCGACGGTGGTACCCGCCCGTACCGGGTGCACTTCCGCGATCCGTCGTTCACGAATCTGCAGGCGGTGGCCGCGATGTGCGAGGGCGGCATGGTCTCCGACGTGATCGCGGCCGTCGCCAGCATCGACCCCGTGATGGGAGGTGTCGACCGATGAGCGATCCGGTCTTCCTCGAATTCGGTGCGCGGCCGCAGGAGTCGGTGCAGCTGTACCGCCCCGGCGCGCCCACCGAATACCCGGCCGACGTGGCCGAGCGGCTCGCCGCCGACGCGTCGGAGCTGGTCGCGCGGTACCCCGAGTCCCGGTCGGCCCTACTACCGCTGCTGCACCTCGTGCAGTCCGAGGACGGCTACGTCACCCCGGCGGGCGTCGAGTTCTGCGCCCGCACGCTGGGACTGACCGCGGCCGAGGTGGTGTCGGTGGCCACCTTCTACTCGATGTACCGGCGCGGACCCACCGGCGAGTACCTCGTGGGCGTGTGCACCACGACACTGTGCGCGGTGCTCGGAGGTGATGCGATCCTCGCCTCGCTCTGCGACCATCTGGGCATCTCTCCCGGCGGCACCACCGACGACGGCAGGATCACCGTCGAGCGGATCGAGTGCAACGCGGCCTGCGACTACGCGCCCGTCGTGATGGTCAACTGGGAGTTCTTCGACGACCAGACGACGGCGAGCGCCCGTGAGCTGGTCGACGCGCTCCGGGCGGGCCGGGCACCGTCGCCCACCCGGGGTGCTCCCCTGGGCACCTTCCGCGAGACCGCCCGGCTGCTGGCGGGTTTCGACGACACCCGGCCCGGCGCGGTCTCGGCGTCCGGCGCCGGTGGCGCCCCGACGATGGCCGGCCTGCGGGCGGCACGGGAGGCCGAGGGAGGCGCACCGTCATGACCGCGCACCTCACCCCGGTCCTCTCCGCGCACTGGGGCGACCCGGAACCGTGGACCCTCGCCGCCTACCGCGCGGCGGGCGGGTACACCGGCCTGGACCGTGCGCTGGCCATGTCGCCCGACGAGGTCATCGAGCTGGTGAAGGCGTCCGGCCTGCGGGGCCGCGGCGGCGCCGGCTTCCCGACGGGGTTGAAGTGGAGCTTCATCCCGCAGCTGCGCGAGGGTGAACCGCCCAAGCCCGGCGCCGACAAGCCGCACTACCTGGTGGTGAACGCCGACGAGTCGGAACCCGGGACGTGCAAGGACATGCCCCTCATGTTCGCGACGCCGCACACGTTGGTGGAGGGCGTGATCATCGCGTCGTACGCCATTCGCGCGCGCCGGGCGTTCATCTACGTGCGTGGCGAGGTGCTCGGCGTGCAGCGCCGCCTGCGCGCGGCGGTCGCCGAGGCGTATGCCGCCGGCTACCTCGGAACGCCCGTCGGCGCCAGCGGGTTCACCCTCGACCTGGTCGTCCACGGCGGTGCCGGCGCGTACATCTGCGGCGAGGAGACGGCGCTGCTGGACTCGCTGGAGGGCCGCCGCGGGCAGCCCCGGCTGCGGCCGCCCTTTCCCGCCGTGGCCGGCCTGTACGCCTCGCCGACGTGCGTCAACAACGTCGAATCCATCGCGAGTGTTCCGGCGATCCTGGCCAACGGTGCGGACTGGTTCCGCACGATGGGCAGCGAGAAGTCGCCCGGGTTCACGCTGTACTCGGTGTCGGGCCACGTGGTCCGGCCCGGCCAGTACGAGGCGGCGCTGGGGGTGACGCTGCGGGAGATGCTCGAGCTGGCGGGCGGAGTCCGTCCCGGGCACGAGCTGAAGTTCTGGACGCCCGGCGGCTCGTCGACCCCGCTGCTGACGGCCGAGCATCTCGACGTGCCCCTGGACTACGAGGGCGTCGCCGGCGTCGGCTCGATGTTGGGAACGAAGGCGCTGCAGGTCTTCGACGACACGGTGTGCGTGGTACGGGCGGTGCTGCGCTGGTTGGAGTTCTATGCGCACGAGTCGTGCGGGAAGTGCACGCCGTGCCGCGAGGGCACCTACTGGCTGGTGCGGCTGCTGCGCCGGCTCGAGGAGGGCGGAGGCCGCACGGAGGACCTGGACACCCTGGCAGAGGTCGCCGACGGCGTGCTCGGCAAGGCCTTCTGCGCGCTCGGCGACGGCGCCGCGAGCCCGATCATGTCCTCGCTGAAGTACTTCCGCGAGGAGTACGAGCGCCACGTCACGGAGGGCGGGTGCCCATTCGATCCCGCGGCGGCGATGCGCGAGGCGGCCGTTCCGGGAGGGGCGCTATGAGCGAGACGGTCCGGGCCAGCATCGACGGCGTCGAGATCGAGGTCCCCGCGGGGACGCTCGTGATCCGCGCCGCGGAGCAGCTGGGCATCGCGATCCCCCGGTTCTGCGACCACCCCCTCCTCGCGCCCGCGGGCGCGTGCCGGCAGTGCCTGGTCGACGTGGAGGGTCAGCGCAAGCCGCTCGCGTCCTGCACGACGACGGTGACCGACGGCATGGTGGTACGGACGCAGGCCACGTCCGCCGCGGCGGCCGGCGCGCAGCGCAGCGTCATGGAGCTGCTGCTGGTGAACCATCCGCTCGACTGCCCCGTCTGCGACAAGGGCGGCGAGTGCCCGCTGCAGAACCAGGCGATGTCCGCCGGCCGGGCCGTGTCCCGCTTCCCGGCCGCCGACAAGCGCACCTATCCCAAGCCGATCCCGCTGTCCGCGGAGATCGTGCTCGACCGCGAGCGGTGCGTGCTGTGCGCGCGCTGCACCCGATTCTCCGAGGAGATCGCGGGCGACGACTTCATCGAGCTGATGGATCGCGGGGCACTGCAACAGGTGGGCGTCGCCGGCGATCAGCCGCTCGACTCGTACTTCTCCGGCAACACGGTGCAGATCTGCCCCGTGGGCGCGCTCACCAATACCACGTACCGGTTCCGCGCCCGGCCCTTCGACCTGACCTCCACGCCGTCGGCCTGCGAGCACTGCGCCAGCGGATGCGGCCTGCGCACCGATCACCGGCGCGGCGAGGTGCTGCGCCGCCTGGCCGGCGACGACCCGGAGGTCAACGAGGAGTGGAGCTGCGACAAGGGCCGCTGGGCCTTCGCCTACGCCGCGCAGCCGGACCGGCTGACCACGCCGCTGGTCCGCGGCGCCGATGGCGCACTGGCCCCGGCCTCCTGGCCCGAGGCGATCGCCGCCGCGGCGAAGGGCCTGGCCGGCCGCGCCGCAGGCGTCCTGGCCGGAGGCCGCGGCACCGTCGAGGACCTGTACGCGTACTCAGCCTTCGCGCGGATCGCGCTGCACACGAACGACATCGACTTCCGGATCCGGCCGCACACTGCGGAGGAGGCGGCCTTCCTCTCCTCGGGCACAGCGGGCGGGGTCACCTACGCCGACCTCGACGGCGCGCCGGTGGTGCTGCTCGCGGGCTTCGAGCCCGAAGAGGAATCGCCCATCGTGCACCTGCGGCTGCGGAAGTCGGTGCGGGCCGGTGGCACCCGGGTGCTGTCGGTCGCGCCCTTCGCCTCCCGCGGCCTGTCCCGCCTGGGCGGTGAACTGATCCGCTGCGCACCCGGCGGGGAGCCCACCGCGCTCGCCGATCCGACGCTGGCGGAGCGCCTCGGCGTCGACGGCGCAGTGATCCTCGTGGGCGAGCGGCTCGCGGAGGCGCCCGGCGCGCTCGCCGCCGCCGCCGCACTGGCGGAGGCCTCCGGCGCGCGCCTCGCGTGGATCCCCCGCCGCGCCGGCGAGCCCGGCGCGGTGGTGGCGGGCGCCCTCGCCGGAATGCTCCCCGGAGGGCGGGTCACCGCCAACCAGGCGCACCGCACCGAGCTCGAGACCTTCTGGGGCGGTCCGCTACCCGAGGGGCCGGGCCGCGACACCGCCGGCATCCTCACGGCCGCGGCCGCCGGCGACCTGCCCGCCCTGGTGTGCGGCGCCGTCGACCTCGCCGACCTCCCGGATCCCGACGCGGCGCGGCGCGCCCTCGACGCCGCGTTCGTCGTGAGCCTCGAGCAGCGCGAGTCCGAGGTCACCGCCCGCGCCGACGTGGTGCTCCCCGTGGCGACGGTGACGCAGCGCGCGGGCACCTTCCTGAACTGGGAGGGTCGGGGGCGCTCCTTCGACGCCGCGCTCCCCGCCCCGGGCGCGCTCCCCGACGCCCGCGTCCTCGCGGTCCTCGCGCGGTCGCTGCGCGCCGACCTCGGATTCACGGACGTCGACGGTGCCGCCGCCGCCCTCCGCACGCTGGGCACCGTCCGTCCGCCCCGGCGTCCCGTGCCCGCCAAGGCCGCCACCGTCGGCGTTCCCGGGCCGGGAGAGGCGCTGCTGGCGTCCTGGCGGCAACTGCTCGACCTGGGGCGCGGGCAGGACGGTGAGCCGGACCTCGCGGCGACGGCGCGCCCGGCCGTGGCGCGGATGTCCGCGGCCACCGCAGCCGGAATCCTCGCCGCGGACGGCAGCGCCGTGTCGATCTCGACGGACCGCGGCCGCATCACACTGCCGCTCGCGGTGACCGAGATGCCCGACGGCGTGGTCTGGGTGCCCCGGAACTCGCCCGGCAGCAGGGTCGCCGAGACCCTGGGCGTCGGGTGGGGCGCCGTGGTCGGGATCGGGGTGGCGCGATGATGCCCGCCCTGGGGCCGCACACCCCCGTCGACCTGTCCGCCTTCGGTCGCGACCCCTGGTGGCTGGTCCTGGCGAAGGCCGTAGCGGTGTTCGCGTTCCTGGTCCTGACGGTGCTCGCCGCGATCCTCATCGAGCGCAAGGTGATGGCGCGGATGCAGCACCGCTACGGGCCGAACCGGGTGGGTCCGTTCGGCATCCTGCAATCCCTGGCCGACGGCATCAAGCTCGCGCTCAAGGAGGGCATCACCCCCGCCGGGGTGGACAAGCCGGTGTACCTGCTGGCACCGATCATCGCGACCATCCCCGCGTTCATGGCCTTCGCGGTGATCCCCTTCGGCCCCGCGGTGTCGGTGTTCGGCACGCGAACACCGTTGCAGCTCACCGACCTTCCGGTGGCGGTGCTCTACATCCTCGCGATCACCAGCATCGGTGTGTACGGCATCGTGCTGGCCGGCTGGTCGTCCGGTTCGACCTACCCGCTGCTCGGCGGCCTGCGCTCGACGGCCCAGGTCATCAGCTACGAGGTGGCGATGGGCCTGAGCTTCGCCGCGGTGTTCCTGTACGCGGGCACGATGGCCACGTCCGGCATCGTCGCCGCGCAGAGCGGCACCTGGTACGTGTTCCTGCTGCTGCCCTCGTTCGCCGTCTACGTGGTGTCGATGGTCGGCGAGACCAACCGCGCGCCCTTCGACCTCCCCGAGGCCGAGGGCGAGCTCGTCGGCGGCTTCCACACCGAGTACAGCTCGCTGAAGTTCGCCATGTTCATGCTCGCCGAATACGTGAACATGACCACCGTCTCGGCGCTCGCCACCACGCTGTTCCTCGGCGGCTGGCACGCGCCGTGGCCGCTGAACGTGTGGGAGGGCGCGAACTCCGGCTGGTGGCCCGTGATCTGGTTCGTGGGCAAGGTGTGGTGCTTCCTGTTCGGCTTCATCTGGCTGCGCACCACGCTCCCGCGCCTGCGCTACGACCAGTTCATGCGGTTCGGCTGGCAGCTGCTCATCCCCACCGCGCTGGTGTGGGTGCTCGTCGCCGGGGCGGTCCAGGCCTGGGCGCTGGCGGGCCACGACGCGACGGTGCTCGCCCCCGCCGTGTCGCTGGTCTTCACCCTCGCCGTGCTCGCGATTCTCGTGCTGCGGCACCGTCGTCAGAAGGAACCCGATCCCGGCATCGACCGGGCCGTGATCTCCGTGCCCTTCGACCCGATGGCCGGCGGCTTCCCGGTGCCGCCCATGCCCGGCCAGTACCTGCCCGTACCCGCCCGACGAGCCCTGCCGAGCGAGGCCGACGCGAAGGAGGCGTCCCATGGCTGATCCCCTCGGACTCGCCGGGTTCGGCGTGACTCTGCGCGCGATGTTCAGCAAGCCGGTCACCGAGAACTACCCGGAACAGAAGGCGCCCGTAGCCGGCCGGTACCACGGCCGGCACCAGCTCAACCGGTACGCCGACGGACTGGAGAAGTGCATCGGCTGCGAGCTGTGCGCGTGGAGCTGCCCCGCCGACGCGATCTACGTGGAGGGCGCCGACAACACCGAGGAGGAGCGGTACTCCCCCGGTGAACGGTACGGCCGTACCTATCAGATCAACTACCTGCGGTGCATCGGCTGCGGCCTGTGCGTGGAGGCCTGCCCCACCCGCGCGCTCACCATGACCGACGACTACGAGATGGCCGACCGCGACCGCGGCGCGCTGATCTACGACAAGGACGACCTGCTCGCCCCGCTGCACGAGGGCGAGCAGCCGCCCCCGCACGCGATGCGCGAGGGCCTCACCGCCGCCGACTACTACCGGGGTGAGGTGGACGAGTGACCGGGGAGGAGTGGGCCTTCTGGATCGTGGCCGTGCCGGCGGTGCTGTTCGCGCTGGGCGTCGTCCTCGCGTCCAAGGCCGTGTACTCGGCACTGTGCCTGGCCGCCACCATGATCCTGCTCGCCGTCGCGTACATCGCGCAGGGCGCGCTGTTCCTCGGTGTCGTGCAGATCGTGGTCTACACCGGCGCGGTGATGATGCTGTTCCTGTTCGTGGTGATGCTCGTGGGCGTCGACTCCTCGGACTCGCTCGTGGAGACCCTGCGCGGGCACCGCGTGGCCGCCGCGGTCGCCGGGCTCGGCTTCGGCATCCTGCTCGTCAGCCTCGTCGCCCGGGCGGTGCTGCCCGCCCCGGATCCCGGGCGCGCGCGGGTGCCGTACCCGCCGAACTCCGTCGAGGCCCTCGCCGACACCGTCTTCGTGCGCTATCTCTGGGCGTTCGAGCTCACCGCCGCACTGCTCATCACCGCGACGCTCGGGGCGATGATCCTCGCCCACCGCGAGAAGCTGTCCACCGCGCTCTCCCAACGCGAGCAGTCGATCCGCCGATTCCGCGAGGGCCGTCGCGCCACCCCGCTGCCGAATCCCGGGGTGTACGCGCTCGGCAACGCCGTCGACCTCCCGGCCCTGCTGCCCGACGGTTCGCCCGCCCCCGACTCCGTCAACCACACGCTCGTCCCCCGTTCCCCCGAGCAGCGGCGGGCCCTGCCCGGACGGACGAACACACTGGACGACGAGACGCCGTCGACGCTGCGGGCCGACGACCGGCCCCGGGACGAGAGCGAGGTGTCGCCGTGAATCCACACCTGTACCTGTACCTCGCGGCGCTGCTGTTCGCGATCGGCTCGGCCGGGGTGCTGCTGCGCCGCAACGCCATCGTCGTGTTCATGTGTGTCGAGCTCATGCTCAACGCCGCGAACCTCGCACTCGTGACGGCCGGCCGGATCCACGCCGTGCCGCAGGGCCAGGTGCTGGCGTTCTTCACCATGGTCGTGGCCGCCGCCGAGGTGGTCGTGGGGCTGGCGATCATCATCGCGATCTTCCGGGTCCGGCGGTCCGTGTCCGTCGACGAGCCGCACCTGCTGAGGCGGTGAGAGATGACCGGACTCCTCGCGGCTCTGCCGCTGATCCCCCTCGCCGGAGCGGCCGTGCTGCTGCTCGGCGGCAGGCGTACGAACGTCTGGGGGCACCTGTTCGGGACCGCGATCGCGGCGGCATCCTTCGTGGTCGCGGTGATCGCCTTCGCGCTGCTACTCGGTCGCGAGGCCACCGACCGGTCGGTGAGCACCGTTCTCTACCACTGGTTCTCCGGCGGCGACCTCTCGGTGGACCTGGCGCTGCGGCTCGATCAGCTGTCGGTGTGCTTCGCGCTGCTGATCACGGGCGTGGGCACGCTGATCCACGTGTACTCGATCGGCTACATGGCGCACGACCCCGGCCGGCGCCGGTTCTTCGGCTACCTCAACCTCTTCCTCGGCGCGATGCTGGTCCTCGTCCTCGCGGACGGCCTGGTGGTGCTGTATCTCGGCTGGGAGGGCGTGGGCCTGGCCTCGTACCTGCTCATCGGGTTCTGGCAGCACAAGCCCTCGGCGGCCACCGCGGCGCGGAAGGCGTTCATCGTCAACCGCGTCGGCGACATGGGGCTGGCGCTGGCGGTCGCCGTCGCGCTCATGACCTTCGGCACGACCACCTTCGGAGAGTTCCTGCCCCGGGCCGGCCAGGCGGGCGAGGGAACGATCACCTGGCTGGGCCTGCTGCTGCTCCTCGCGGCGTGCGCGAAGTCGGCGCAGGTGCCCCTGCAGAGCTGGCTGGGCGACGCGATGGAAGGCCCCACGCCGGTGTCCGCCCTCATCCACGCGGCCACGATGGTCACGGCCGGCGTCTACCTCGTCGTGCGCTGCGGACCGGTCTTCGAGGCCGCGCCGGTGGCGCAGGGCTTCGTCCTCGCGGTCGGCGCGATCACGCTGCTGTTCGGCGCGATCATCGGCTGCGCGAAGGACGACATCAAGAAGGCCCTGGCCGCGTCCACGATGAGCCAGATCGGCTACATGGTGCTGGCCGCGGGACTCGGACCCGCCGGATACGCCCTGGCGATCGCGCATCTGCTGGCGCACGGCTGCTTCAAGGCGGGGCTGTTCCTCGGCGCCGGATCGGTCATGCACGGCATGGACGACGAGACCGACATGCGCCGGTACGGCGGCCTCGGTCGGCTCATGCCGGTCACCGCGGTCACCTTCGGCCTCGGCTACCTCGCCATCATCGGCGTTCCACCGCTGTCCGGCTTCTACACCAAGGACGGGATCATCGAGGCGGCGCTCGGCCGCGGCGGGTTCTGGGGAATCGTGCTGGGCGGCATCGCGATCCTCGGCGCGGGGATCACCGGCTTCTACATGACGAGGGTGATGGTGCTGACCTTCTTCGGATCGCCCCGCTGGCACGAGGGCACCCACCCGCACGAGTCGCCGAGCGTGATGACCGCGCCGATGGTCGTGCTGGCCCTCGGAAGCATCGGCGCCGGCGCCTTCCTGGTGATCGGCAGCCGGATCACCGACTTCCTCGCGCCCGCCGTCGGTTCCGCGCCCGAGACCCATCGCGCGATCCCCGCGTGGGCGGTCACCGCACTCGTCCTCGGCGCCGTCGCGATCGGTGTGGCCGTCGCGGTCCGGGCGACGCGCACCGTGCCGGTGCAGGCACCGTCGGACGTGAGCGCCGTGACCCGCGCCGCGCGGCAGGACCTGTACGGTGACGCGGTCAACGAGACACTGTTCATGCGCCCCGGGCAGGCGGCGACCGCGGCACTGGTGACGGTGGAGCACAAGGGCATCGACGGTGCGGTGGACGCGATCCCCGCGGGGGTGCATCTGGGCTCACTGGTGCTGCGCCGCTCGCAGACCGGGTACGCCCGCAGCTACGCGTTGGCGATGCTGGCCGGAACGGCGGTGCTCATCGGCGCCGCGGCGGTGTGGCTCTCATGAGCGCGCCGTGGCTGACGCTGCTCTGGGCGGCGCCCGCGGTCGGTGCCGTCGCCGCCGCGGCCGTGCCCCGCGCCGCGCGCTGGATCGGGCTGGCGGCGGCGCTCGTCGCGCTGATGATCGGCATCGGGCTGGCGTTCGCCTTCGACCCGGCGGGCGGCTTCCAGTTCGTCGAATCGCATTCCTGGATACCGTCCTTCGGCGCGGGCTACCGCCTCGGGCTCGACGGTACCGGCCTGGTACTCGTGCTGCTCACCGCCGCCCTGCTTCCGATCCTGCTGCTCGCCGCCTGGCGCGAGACCGCGTCGGAGAGCGAACGCGCCGGCACCTCCGTCGCCCTCACGATGGCCGTCGAGGCGATGGTGCTGGTCAGCTTCGTCACCACCGACGTGCTGCTGTTCTACCTGCTCTTCGAGGCCATGCTGATCCCGCTGTACTTCCTGCTCGCCGGGTTCGGCGGCACGGGAAGCGATCCGACGGTCCGGGCGCACGCGGCGGTGAAGTTCCTCCTCTACAACCTCGCCGGCGGGCTGATCATGCTGGCCGCGGTGGTCGCGCTGTACGCCGCGTCCGGCACCTTCGACCTGCGCGCCTTGATCGACGGTGCGCGGCCCGGCCCCGGCATCGGCCAGGACCTGATGTTCCTCGGCTTCCTCTTCGCCTTCGCCGTGAAGGCGCCCCTGTGGCCGCTGCACACCTGGCTGCCCGGCGCCGCGGTGCAGACGAATCCGCCGACGGCCGTGCTGATGATGGCGATCGTCGACAAGGTCGGCACGTTCGCGATGCTGCGCTACTGCCTCACCCTGTTCCCCGACGCCGCCGCCCGGTTCGCGCCGTGGATCGCCGCCCTGGCCGTGGTCGGCATCGTCTACGGCGCGATCCTGGCGATCGGCCAGAGCGATGTGATGTCGCTCATCGCCTACACCTCGATCAGCCACTTCGGCTTCATCATCCTGGGCGTCTTCGCCCGCACCGGCGACTCCCAGGCGGGCTCCGTGCTCTACATGGTCAACCACGGCGTGGCGACCGCCGCGCTGTTCCTCACCGCCGGAATCCTGGTCGCGCGGCGCGGCAGTCGCGAGATCGCCGACTTCGGCGGCGTGTGGTCGCGAGCCCCGAAGCTGGGCGCGGTGTTCCTCATCGCCGGCCTGGCGACGCTCTCGCTCCCCGGCCTCGGCCCGTTCGTCTCCGAGTTGCTGGTGGTGGTCGGCACCTACCCGCGGTGGGCGATCGCCGCGATCGTGTCCGTGATCGCGCTCGTGCTGTCCGCGATGTACGTCCTGTGGACCTACCAGCGCATGTTCACCGGCCCGGTGCCCGAGCCCGTGACGCGGACCGTCGACGATGCCCGGCCGCGCGAGTTGCTCGTGCTGGTCCCGCTCGTGGTCGCGCTGTTCGCGCTGGGCCTGTTCCCCGCCCCCGCGCTGGACGCGATCAACCCGTCCGTCTCGCCCACGGTCGCGGAGGTCGCGCGATGAACCCGCAGCCGCTCGGCCCGCTCGCTGCGCTCCCGGCGCCGTCCGTCGAGTACGCGGAGATCTCGCCCGCCCTGATCGTGTTCGGTGCGGCGATCCTCGGCGTGCTCGTGGAGGCCTTCGCGCCGGCCGAGCTCCGGGCGAAGGCCCACGCAGTGCTCGGCGGGGGCGCGGTGCTCGCCGCCCTGATCGGCGTCGCGTTGCTCGCCGATGCCGGCGCTCCCCCGCGGGCCGTCCTCGCCGGCTCGGTCGCCGACGACGGGCTCTCCCTCTCCCTGCAAGGGCTGCTGGTGATCTCGACGCTGCCCGCGCTCGCGCTGATGGTCGGCCGCTACGACTCGCTGACGCACACCGAGGCGGTGCCGCTGACGCTGTTCGCCCTCGGCGGCATGCTCGCCTTCGTCTCCGCGCAGGACCTGCTGACGCTGTTCGTCGCGCTCGAGGTGTTCTCGCTACCGCTGTACCTGCTGTGCGCGCTCGCCACACGCCGCGGGCTGCTCCCGCTCGAGGCGGCGCTCAAATACTTCCTCCTGGGCGCGTTCAGCTCGGCGATCCTCCTGTTCGGCGTCGCGCTGCGGTTCGCCGCGACGGGTTCGACCTCGCTCGCCGCGGTGCCGCAGGACGCCGTTCTCGGCACCCTCGGCGCGGCGCTGATCGGCGTCGGCCTGCTGTTCAAGGTGGGCGCGGTCCCGTTCCACTCGTGGGTGCCCGATGTCTACCAGGGCGCCCCCACGCCGGTCACCGCGTTCATGGCGGCGGCGACCAAGATCGCCGCGTTCGGCGTCGTCCTCCGGCTGACTCTCGTCGCCTTCCGGGACGTGCCCTGGCGCCCGGTGATCGGAGTGATCGCGGTGGTCACCGTGATCGTGGGTTCAGTCATCGCCGTCACCCAGTCGGACGTCAAGCGCCTCCTGGCGTACTCGGCCGTCGCGCACACCGGATTCCTCCTCATCGGCGTCTACGCGGGGACGGTCCGCGGCACCGGCGCGGTGTGCTTCTATCTGGCGGTATACGGCCTCAGCACCGTCGGCGCGTTCGCCGTGGCGGGCGCCGTCCGGGAGAGCACGCCGGACGGCGGCACCGTCGAGGTGGGCGATCTGGACCGGTGGGCCGGGCTGGGCCGCACCCGCCCGTGGCTCGCCGGCGCGATGGCGCTGTTCCTGCTGTCCTTCGCCGGCATCCCGCTGACCGGCGGATTCGCCGGCAAGTTCGCGGTGTTCACCGCGGCGGCGCAGCGCGGCGGCGGGTGGCTCGTGGTGGTGGGCGTGCTGGCGAGCGCCCTGGCCGCCGTGTTCTACATCCGGGTGCTCATGACCATGTACTTCGCGCCCCCGCACGAGTTCGCGCCGGACGTACCCCGGGTGGACCCGATGACGGGTTTCGCGATCGCGGTCGGCATCGTCGCGGTGATCGCGCTGGGCGTGTTCCCCCAGCCGCTGCTGGACCTGTTCGCCGACATCACGGTGTTCTCGGGCCGGTAAGTAGAATCGTCACCCATGAGTGACAAGCCGCTTCCGTTCAGCAACGGCCTCAACCTGAAGGCCATGGGTGCAGTCCTGCTGCTGGTGCTGGCGGTGCTGATCTGGCGTCTGACGGACGCGCAGAACACGACGCAACAGGTGCTGTACGGGGTCGCGATCGTCTTCGAGCTGCTCTTCTTCGTGGGCCTGCTGTTCGCCAGCCGCTACATCAAGCGCCAGCACGACAAGGCGGAGGCGGCCTACCGGGCGCAGGTCGCGGCGCAGGCGCCGCGCTCGGAGGCCGACGGTGCGGCACCGTCGGGCCCGGAGACGGGTACCGGGGCGCCCGGCGCGGACACGCCGTGACCTCGACCGCCAAGCCCCGCAAGCGGATGACCGCGGCGGAACGCCGCAGTCAGCTCGTCGACACCGCGCGCTCGGTCTTCGCCGACCGCGGATACGCGGCCGCCACGATCGAGGAGGTCGCGGCGAAGGCGGGAGTGTCGAAGCCGGTGGTCTACGAGCACTTCGGCGGCAAGGAGGGCCTCTACGCCGTCGTGGTCGATCGCGAGATGGAGATGGTGCTCGAGGTGTTCTCCAGGGCGCTGCTCGAGGACCGCTCCAAGACGCGGATCGAGCAGATCACCCTCGCGCTGCTGACCTACGTCGAGGAGCGCTCCGACGGATTCCGCATCCTCACCCGCAACAGCTCAGTCGAGCACACCGGCGGCTATTCGACCCTGCTCAACGACCTGGTGAGCCAGGTCGAGATCCACCTCGAGAGCGAATTCGAGAGCAAGAACCTCGACCCCGAGCTCGCGCCGCTGTACGCGCAGGCCCTGGTCGGGATGGTCGCGATGACGGCCCAGTGGTGGCTGGAGGTGCGCGATCCGCCCAAGGAGGCGGTGGCTGCCCACATCGTCAACCTGTCCTGGTACGGCCTGATCGGCCTCAAGGAGAACCCCGTCGCCATCGAGCCGAGCCAGCGGGCCGAGCCGGAGGCCTAGAAGAACCAGATCTGCCAGCCGGTCGTCCAGTAGAGGATCAGCACGACGGCGCCGACCAGGGTGGCGAGCAGCGCCACCGGCCCGAAGGTACCGGTGAGCGCCACACCGGCGACGGCGATGCCACCCCAGATCAGGTGGTACAGCAGGATCCCCAGCACCTCGAAGAAGCCACCGACCGCGCGGCCGGTCGCGCCGAGGGCCCTACCTGCGGTCCGGGCGGCGCCACCGGTGTTGCCCGGCGCCGGGGGCTGGGGCGCGGGACCCGCCGGAAACGGCTGCGAAAGGCCGGCGGGAGCCTGCTGGAACGGCACCGGCGCCCCCTGGTGGAATTGCGCCGGCGAGGTCTGCTGCGGGTAGCCCGGGTAGGGTTGCGCGGGCTGCTGCGGATGACCGCCGTAGGGCGCGGCCTGCGGCCGCGGGCCGCGGTGGGGCTGACCGAATCCGCCGGGGCGCGGTGCGGCCGGTCGTCCGGGATCGTGGTAGGTCATGGCGCAACGCTAGGCCGACGCGGCCGGGGTGCGGTATCCCCTGATCGGACGACCGAAGAGTGACAAACCGGGCACCGCACCCTTCGGGAGCACCGGCTCGTCCGCGGCGGGCGCGGATGCCTTCCCGGTGATCGCTCCTACCGTTGCTCACTGATCAGGACGGCGCGGGTCCCGGATTCGAGTGCCTCGAAGACGTGCGGCGCATCGCCGGCGTAGGTGATGAAATCACCCGCGTCGAGGGTGACGGAGCGATCCACGGGCCCCACCAGCGCCCGGCCCGCGCAGACGAAGACATGCTCGAGGGTGCCCGGCGGGTGCGCGGTCGATTCGCGGCGGGAACCCGGCTCCGCGTCCACCCGGTAGACGTCCCTTCGCACCCCGGGCGGGGCCGCGGTGAGCAGGGTCGCGGCGTAGTCGGCGGAGTCGGAGGGCACCGTCGCTCCCTCGCCGGCCCGAACCACCGTCACCTCGACCTCCCCACCTCCGAGTAGCCGCGCGAACGGGATCCCGAGTGCCGTGGCCAACGCCCACAGGGTCTCGACGCTCGGGTTCCCCGTGCCCGCCTCCAACTGGGACAGGGTCGATTTGGCGATGCCCGCCCTGCGGGCGAGCTCGGCCATACTCCACCCCGCGGCGGCCCGCTCGCGCTGGATTCCGGACGCGATGGCCATGATCGGAACACTCGACATGTTCGCTACACACTCCTATCGTTCGACTTGACGAACAGCATCGCCTTCGTTCACCCTATTGGACATGCGTACGAAGTGGCGAACGATGCGGACGGATCCACTACTCCGGCCGGCGGCGCTGCTGTCCGTCGCGGTGCTGTGCGTCGGCCTCGCGTACGGAGCGCAGGCGGTCGCCGCGGGCCTGCCCTGGTGGTTCGCCCCGCTACTCGCGATCCTGGTGTTGGCCGCGTCCTCGGAGATGCTCTTCGTCGGCCTGATCGCGGCAGGGGGCTCCCCGTTGCTGGCGTTCGCCGCCGGTGCGATGGTGAACGTCCGCCACCTCCCTTACGGCCTGGCCGCCGCACCCTACCTGGGAACGGGCCCCGGGCGCTTCGCGCGCATCCACCTCATCAACGACGAGTCCGTCGCCCTCGCGCTGGCGCAGCCGGACGAGACCTCGGGCCGACGCGGGCTGACATACGCGGGCACCGGCATCGCGCTGGCCTGGCCCACCGGCGCCGCCGCCGGCGCGGCACTGGGTTCGGTGATCCGCCCGGAGTCCCTCGGGCTCGACGCCGTGTTCCCCGCCGTCATCCTCGCCCTCGTCATGCCCGCGCTCCGCGCCGACGACACGCGGCGCCCGCTGCTCGTCGGCGCCGCCCTCGCACTCGCCGTCGCGCCGTGGGCACCCACAGGACTCGCGCCCGTGCTCGCGCTGGCGGCCATCCCGGTGCTCCGCCTCGCGACGGGTTCCTGGCCGTGATCGGCGTCCTCTGGGCCGGAGCGGCGCTCGCCGCCGTCACGCTCGCCCTGCGGGCCGCCGGCCCCGTGATGGCCCGCAGGTTCGAGCCGGGCCCGGCGGCCCGACGCACCGTCGACCTCTGCGCGCTGATCCTCCTGGCCGGGGTCGCCGCGACCTCGACCTTCGTCGAGGCGGACGGCCTCGCCAGCGCCGCCCGGGTCTGCGGAGTCACGGTGGCGGGCATCCTCGCCTGGCGCCGGGTGCCACTCCCCCTGATCATTCTCGCAGCGGGCGGCACCACAGCAGGCCTGCGCCTGCTCGGCGTGGGCTGACTACCGGGGCCCGGTCCCGATCGGCGCACCCACCAGCGAAGAGAGTATAGTGCCGACCGCCTGGCCGAAGGTGGCGATCGCCGCGGGTTCGAGGCCACTGCTGAAGACATTGCGGATGTCACAGCCCGACGGGGCCGGCCCGGTCGAGTTCATCCGGTCCTTGAGCCAGGTGAAGGCGCCGCCCGCGCCGGTCACCACGACGGTGCCGTGCGTGGTCATGAGCTGTTTGACCGGGTTCGGCGGGAACTCCTCGCGGCGGTAGGTCACCGACTCACCACCCTTGCAGTACGAGTTGACCAGCTCGTCGGTGCCCGTGATCGGCGCGACCTCCTCGGTGATCCCGTTGTAGACGTAGGCCGGCACCGTCGGGACGCGGCCGCTGACGCCACGCTCACGGATCGTCCTGGCGATCACCGGGATCCGGAGTACCTCATCCACCGGTTTGGTGAGCATCCGGTTGTAGTCGAACCACAGGTTCGCGACCACGTTCTGCGGCATGCAGTGGCTGCGGGTCGCGTCGACCCGCGCTCGTCCCTCGGGCGTGAGCACCTTGTCCAGCGCCACCCGGAACTCCTCGGAGTCCTTACCGAGCGAGGAGAGGGCGAGCGGGATCAGGCCCGCGAGCAGCGACGTGTTCACCGACCGCAGCGAGGCCTCCAGGTCGCGCTCCGGCGCACCGAAGGCCGCACCGCGGATGTTCAGCTCGGGCGCGTAGGTGGGTTGCTCCTCGATGGTCCAGCTACTGGCGATCGCGCCGCCCGAGTAGCCCCACAGCGTGACCGGCGTCGTGGCGTTCAGTCCGAGACGCGTGAAGTTCTCGACGGCGCGGATGCCGTCCAGGACCGCCCAGCCGGGCTGACGGGGCGTGAGGAAGCGGTTGTCGCCGCCGCCGTGATCGGGCATGGACACCGCCCAGCCCTCCTGCAGGCCGAGATTCGCGAACAGCAGTTCGGCAGCGGGCATGCCGAAGGTGAGCGGCCCCTCCTTCGCGGCGAGATCCACCGGACCGCCCTTGGTCGCGGCGTACGACGACTGGCAGATCCGCAGGGTCGAGTCCGCGGCCGCCTGGTAGGACAGCAGCTTGGTCGGCTTCTTGCCACGAGGCACCATCACAGTGGTCACCGTCATGTCCGGCGCACCGTCCATGCCCGTGGTCCGGTAGGCGAGCTGCCAGGCGTCCACGTTGACCGGCATGACCTGCAGCGACCGGATCGACGTGGTGCGAGTCCGCACGATCTCGCCCGGCTTCATCGATGCCAGGTCGGCCGGTCGGTCGTAGAAGGAGTCCGCCGGCGGGGCGGGCTCGACGATGGCCGGGACCGCCTGAGCGGCGGGGGTCGCGACGAGGCCGGTCGCGACCACGACGATCGCGCTGATCAGCGCCGCGACGCCTCGCATCCCCATCCGGAACGCTGATGTTTCATTCACCATACTCAGGAAACATAAAGGTGACCCACATCACCCGTCAAGGCCCGGGTCGGGATGTCGGACCCCGCCCATAGACTGGTCGGGTGTCCAACGCCGCCCCCACGCATGTCCCAGCTCTCTTCGGACTGACCAGGGCGGTCGCCGCCGACCCTGACATCGCCGCCTTCGCCGCCGCGGCCGGCCGGCCGAACCTCACCGTCACCGCGGTCGACGGTGCGCGCCCCTTCCTCGTCTCCGCGCTCGCCGACCGCGCGCCCGTCCTCGTCGTCACCGCCACCGGGCGCGAGGCGGACGACCTGACCTCCGAGCTCCGCGAGATGCTGTCCGACGGTGCCGTGGCCCAGTTCCCCAGCTGGGAGACGCTGCCGCACGAGCGGCTCTCCCCCGGCGCAGACACCGTCGGGCGGCGGCTGCAGGTGCTGCGCCGCCTGGCGCATCCCGACGACGCGCAGTACGGCGAGCCGCTGCGCGCGGTGGTGGCGACGGTCCGCTCGCTGGTGCAGCCGATGGCGCCGCGGCTGGGCGACGCACCGTCGATCACGTTGCGGGAGGGTGTCGAGCACGACTTCGACGAGCTCATCGAGACATTGGTCGAACTGGCGTACACGCGGGTCGACATGGTGGGCAAGCGCGGCGAGTTCGCCGTGCGCGGCGGCATCCTGGACGTCTTCCCCACGACCACCGATCTGCCCGTGCGCGTGGAATTCTGGGGCGACGAGATCACCGACCTGCGCGCCTTCTCCGTGGCGGATCAGCGTTCGCAGCCCGAGATCGAGGTCGGCACCGTGCACGTCTACCCGTGCCGCGAGCTGCTGCTCACCGCCGAGGTCCGCGACCGGGCAGCGGAGCTCAAGGCGGAGCACGCCGCCGACGCGGCGCTCGTGGAGATGCTCGAGAAGCTGTCCCAGGGCATTCCCGTCGAGGGCATGGAGGCCCTGATCCCCGCCCTCATCCCCGGCGAGCTGCAGCTGCTCACCGACGTGCTGCCCGCCGACGCGCACACCCTGCTCCTGGATCCGGAGAAGATCCGCACCCGCGCCGCGGATCTCGGCCGCACCGGGCAGGAGTTCCTCGAGGCCTCCTGGACCGCGGCCGCGCTCGGCTCGGCCGCGCCGCTGGACCCGAGCGGAATGAACCTGGGCGCCAGCGCCTATCGCGACCTCGACGAGGTGCGGGAGTCGGCCGCCGCACGGGGCGTGCCCTGGTGGACGGTCTCCCCACTGGCCGCCGGTCCCGAGACCGACGACGACCACCTGATCGTTCGCGCCGAACACGCGCCCGCGCCACGGGGGTCCGAGGCGGAGGCGGAGAAGCTGTTCGCCACGCTGCGTGCGCACGCGGCGTCCGGCGGCAGCGGCGTGATCGTGGTGGCCGGCCAGGGAACCCGTACCCGCATCCTCGAGCGCCTCCGCGACGCGGAGGTCCCGGCGACCGAACTCGACGCGGGCGCCGCGCCGACGGCCGGCACCGTCGGCGTACTGCGCGGCAGCCTGCAGACCGGACTGACCATCCCTTCGAAGAAGCTCGTCCTGCTCGCCGAGCCCGACCTCACCGGCAACCGGGTGGCCGGCGTCGGCGACGGACGGCGGCTGCCGGCCAAGCGACGTAACCAGGTCGACCCGCTGGCCCTCACCGCGGGCGACCTCGTGGTGCACGACGAGCACGGCATCGGCAAGTTCGTCGAGATGATCGAGCGCACCGTCGCGGGCGCCCGGCGCGAGTACCTGGTGATCGAGTACGCCCCGGGCAAGCGCGGCCAGCCGGGCGACAAGCTGTTCGTCCCGATGGAATCGCTGGATCAGCTCTCCCGCTACGTGGGCGGCGAGATGCCGGCGCTGTCGAAGATGGGCGGCAGTGATTGGCAGAACACCAAGCGTAAGGCGCGCAAGGCCGTCCGCGAGATCGCGGGCGAGCTGGTGCAGCTCTACGCGGCCCGCAACGCCGCGCCCGGCCACGCCTTCGCGCCCGACTCCCCGTGGCAGCGGGAGATGGAGGACGCCTTCCCGTTCACCGAGACCGTCGACCAGATGACGGTGATCAGCGACGTGAAGGCCGACATGGAGAAGGCCGTCCCGATGGACCGCGTCGTCATCGGCGACGTCGGGTACGGCAAGACCGAGATCGCCGTCCGCGCCGCCTTCAAGGCCGTGCAGGACGGCAAGCAGGTCGCGGTGCTGGTGCCGACCACCCTGCTCGCGCAGCAGCACCTGAAGACCTTCGAGGAGCGGATGCAGGGCTTCCCCGTCACCGTGAAGGGCCTGTCCCGGTTCACCGACAAGCTCGAGACGCGTGCCGTGCTGGAGGGCCTCGCCGATGGCAGCGTCGACGTGGTGGTGGGCACGCACCGGCTGCTGCAGACCGGCGTGCGGTGGAAGGACCTGGGGCTCGTGGTGGTCGACGAGGAGCAGCGCTTCGGCGTCGAGCACAAGGAGCACATCAAGGCGCTGCGCACCAACGTCGATGTGCTCACGATGAGCGCCACGCCGATCCCCCGCACGCTGGAGATGAGCATGGCCGGCATCCGCGAGATGTCGACGATCCTCACCCCGCCCGAGGAGCGCCATCCGGTGCTGACCTACGTGGGCGCGTACGACGACAAGCAGGTGGCTGCGGCGATCCGGCGCGAGCTGCTGCGCGACGGCCAGGTGTTCTACGTGCACAACCGGGTCAGCTCGATCGACCGCGCCGCCAAGCACATCCGCGACATGGTCCCCGAGGCGCGCGTCGTGGTCGCGCACGGCCAGATGGGCGAGGAGGCTCTCGAGAGCACCGTGCAGGGGTTCTGGAACCGCGAGTTCGACGTGCTGGTGTGCACCACGATCGTCGAGACGGGCCTGGACATCTCGAACGCGAACACGCTCATCGTGGAGCGCGCCGAGAATCTCGGCCTCTCCCAACTGCATCAGCTCCGCGGGCGGGTGGGCCGCTCCCGCGAGCGCGGCTACGCCTACTTCCTCTACCCGTCGGAGAAGCCGCTCACCGAGACCGCGTACGACCGCCTCGCGACCATCGCGCAGAACAACGACCTCGGTGCGGGCATGGCGGTGGCGATGAAGGACCTCGAGATCCGCGGCGCCGGAAACGTGTTGGGCGCCGAGCAGTCCGGCCACGTCGCCGGGGTCGGCTTCGACCTGTACGTGCGGCTCGTCGGCGAGGCCGTGGAGGCCTATCGCGCCGCGGCGGACGGTAAGCCCATCGTCATCGAGGAGGAGCAGAAGGAGGTGCGTATCGACCTGCCGGTGGACGCGCACATCCCGCCCGACTACGTCACCAGCGACCGGCTCCGCCTCGAGGCCTACCGCAAACTGGCTGCGGCGCACGACGATGCGGCCGTCGCCGAGGTGCTCACCGAGCTCACCGACCGCTACGGCCCGCCGCCCGTCGAGGTGGACAGGCTCGCCGCGATCGCCCGCCTGCGATCGCTGGCGCGCGCCGCCGGCGTCACCGAGATCATCGTGACCGGCACCAACCTGCGCGTCTCCCCGATGGAACTGCTCGACTCGCAGCAGATGCGCCTGAAGCGCCTCTACCCCGGCGGGTCCTACCGCGCCGCGACGCGCACCGTCACCTTCCCGCTGCCGCGCGTCGGCGGTGGCGGCGTGGGCAGCGACCGGGTGCGTGACATCGAGGTCCTCCAGGCCGTCGCCGACTTCCTCGCCGCGATGGCGGGCAAGGGAGCCGGCTACTGGCGGCTCGACCAGCCGCCGCGCGTCGAGGCGACGTCCGGGGCCCCGGTATGAGCGGCGGGCGCGGCACCGTCGTCGTGGTGAACCCCGCGCTGCCCACCCTGCTGCCGGTGGCGGCGCTCGACCGGCTGACCGGGCCCGTGCACTACACGGAGGAGCTGCCCGTCAGGCTCGCGTGGCACCTGCCCGACGGGCACCCCGTGCTCGGCGCGGACGTTCCGCCGGGGGCCACGGTGCTCACCTCCGACTCCGGGCACCCCGCCGCGATCGCGCTCCGGGCGGCGGGCGCCGACGTGATCGCGGCGCCGGAGCCTGCAGGGCTGGCAGTGCTCGACACCGTCGCGCTGATCGACCGGCTGCGGCGCGAGGGGCCCTGGGAGTCCGAGCAGACCCATGCCGGCCTGCTGCGCTACCTCGTGGAGGAGACCTACGAGGTGGCGGACGCCGTCGCCGCGCTCGACGATTCCGAGGCCGAGGCCGACGAAGAGGCCGCGGCGCGGGCTGCCGCGGAGCTGCGCAGCGAGCTCGGCGACCTGCTGCTGCAGGTGGTCTTCCACGCCCGGATCGCCGAGGACGGTGCGCATCCCTTCGGCATCGACGACGTGGCCCGCACCCTGGCCGCCAAGGTGCGCAGGCGCACGCCGCACCTCGCCGACGGTGCCGCGGTCGACGTCGCGACGCAGGCCGAGAACTGGGAACGCCAGAAGCGGCTGGAGCGCGGCGAGCGGGGCTCCGTGCTCGACTCGATCTCGCTGAGCCAGCCCGCGTTGGCACTGGTCGCGAAGGTCTTCGAGCGGCTGCGCACCGTCGGCTTCCCCGCCGAACTGGTCCCCGAGGACGTGCGCACGGTCACCGTCGACCCCGAGCGGCCGGACGCGGCCTTCGAACTGGACTACCGGCAGCGCGTGCTCGCGTTCATGGACCGGGTCCGCGCAGCCGAGACTGCGATGGCCGCGGGCGGGGTAGAATCATGGGTCGCCGCCTGGGACGACGATCACGTCGGGAACCCCGAGGCGCGAACCGGGCGTTGACCACGCGTCCGATTTTCCGCAGTCGAAGAGAGTTCACAGCCTTCCATGATCAGTTCCCGCATGCGTGCGGCGCTCGTCGTCGGCGTCGCGTCGACGGTGCTCGCCGCCTGCGGCGTGATCTCCCCGCGCCCCGAGATCCCGCAGGGCATCCCGCCCGGGGCCGGCGCGCCGGTGCCCCTGATCAACGTGAACGGCCCGGGCCGCACCGCCGAGCTCCTCCGTGACTGGGCCACCCCGATCAGCGTGGCCACCGGGATCCCCGTGATCTCCCTCGAGGCCTACGGCAACGCCGCCGAGGCACTGCGCCAGCGCACGCCCGAGTGCGGCATCACCTGGACCACGCTCGCCGGGATCGCGTTCATCGAGAGCAAGCACGGGACCTACCACGGGGCCACCGTCGCGGCGAACGGCCAGGTCTCCCCACCCATCCGCGGCGTTCCGCTGGACGGCACGAACGGCAACCAGGAGATCCTGGCGACCGGCACCGATCCGCACCGCCCGAACGCGAAGTACGACGCGGCGATGGGGCCCTTCCAGTTCATTCCCGAGACCTGGGCGCGGTACGGCGTGGACGCGAACGGGGACGGCAAGGCCGATCCCGACAACATCGACGACGCCTCGATGACCGCCGCGCGGTACCTGTGCGTGTCCGGAAAGGACCTCACCACCGCGGCGGGGTGGGAGAAGGCCGTCATGGTCTACAACCAATCCCGCAAGTACGTGCTCGACGTCCGCGACGCCGCGGCGGCGTACTCGGTGAACGTCCAACCGTAGCAGGCTATTCGGCTCCCGCGCGGCAGGACTCGAGCTGCGCCCGCAGGTCCGCGCACTCGTCCTCGAGGCTGAGGATCCGGTCGACGCCGGGCAGGTTGATACCCGTCGCGACGAGCTCGGTGATCCGCCGGATCCGTGCGATGTCGTTCTCGCTGTAGCGGCGCGTGCCGCCCGCAGTGCGGTGCGGCCGGATGAGGTTGCGCCGTTCGTAGAGCCGGAGCGTCTGCAGGCCCACCTCCGACAGCTCCGACGCAACGGAGATGCTGTACACGCCGAGGTCGGAGCGCACGCGATGCGAGTCCGTCATCGCACTCCTCCTTCGGGCCCTTCCGCGCCGCATCGTCGACGGTGCGCCACGCGGGAGCGAAAATCTGCTCCCCACACTGTAGATCCCCGCGACCGGTCCGTGCCGGACCACCCGCTGATCCGACCCGATGCGCGCGGGCCGGATCAGCTGTGCGGCAGGTGCTCCACCAGGGGTGGGAGGTCCGCGGCCGCGGCGTCGTAGGCGTCGATCAGCCACGCCGCGGACCTGTCCGCCACCAGGGTCGACGGACCATCGGTCAGCGCACCGTCGAAGAACCGGACCCGCCACGGCGCGCCCGCGTCCTCGTCCGCGAGCCCGACGACCTCGTCGGTGTTGGTGGCGAGCAAGTAGCGGCCGAGCTCGAAATCAACACGCAGGGCGTACTGCCCGCCGATGTTCTCCGCCCGGGCAAGGCGCTCGGTGGACGCCTCAAGGGCGTGCAGGGCGTCCGCGTAGCGCCCGGTGAACTCTGGCCTGCGGGGCACGGGCACCTCTATTCATGTAGCCCTACCCCGACCGAATCAGGCCGGGCACCTCACACTACGCGATCGCACGCCTGCGTTCCGCACCAGCGGCGTCCTTGAGCGCTCGAGCACGGTCGACGATGACCGGCGCCGCCCGGCGGGCGCTCCGTGCCGCCGTCGTGGCCTCGTCGGACGCCTCGTCACGCAGCGTGTGCAACCGCTCGCCCGCAGCACTGAGCAGGTCCGACGCCGTGTCCGCCGCGTCGGCGAGAACGGGTCGAGCACGATCCACCGCGCCCGTGATCGCAGGCTTGGCCTTGTCGACCGCGTCGGAGATCGCCGGCCTGGCCCGCTCCACCGCGTCCGAGATCGCGGGCTTGGCCCGCTCGATCGCGTGCTCGCCGTACTCCTGTGCGACGTGCGCGCGGTCGCGCCAGGTGTTCCCGTCGTCGTGTTTCGTTCCGTGCGGCGCGATCGCGGAGACCGTCTCCGACACCCGCTCCGAAGCGTGCCGAGCCGCGCGGCGGGCACGCCACGTCATACCGGGCTTGCCCTCCGTGTCGAAACCCGCGATGAGCAGTCCGCCCAGCAACGAGAGGTTCTTGACGAAGTGCAACTGCTGCTCGCGCCGCACGTCGGGGTCGCTCTGCTGCCAGAACGGATGGTCGACGACCGTTGCGGGCACCAGCGTGCCCGCAAGGGCCAGCGACGCCGCGCGGGGAGCGCGACCGGTGGCGAGCAGAAGCCCGCCACCGAGCTGGACGCCCGAGTTGATCCGCAGCCAGGTCCGCGCGCTCGCGGGAACGGCCGCCGAGTCCGGCAGGGCTTCCACGGCCTTGTCGACCAGCGGCGCGACGGTGTCCGCCTTGCGCCCCGGATCGCTCGTCAGGCCGGTGTACCCGGTGTAGACGAACACGGACCCGAGCAGGGGTCGTGCGATCCGTCGAATCATGTCCAACTCCCATCGTCGTGGTGCACGGGCCGCGGTCAGTTGCCGGAGAGCTTGTCCTTCACCTCGTCGACACCCTCCTTGACCTTGTCGGCGACGCCGGCGATCTTGTCCTTCACCGACGCCTCGGCCTGGTCGCCGCGGCCCTCGTTCTTGAGGTCCTGGTCGTCGAGCGCTGAGCCCGCAGCCTCCTTGGCCCGTCCCTTGATGTCCTGTGCCTTGTTCTTGGCGTCATCGCTGAAGCTCATGGGTGTCTCCTTCGATAGGTCGTCCGTTGCGAATGCTCGACGGTCAGCCGACCGGCGCGCCCGGCATGCCCACGATCAGGAGCACGAGCATCAGCCCCAGGGTGAGCACGAGCAGGACGCCGATCACGACCCCGCTACGCGGATGCAGGACGAGGGGCGGAGCCGACTCGACCGGGCCCGCTGTCGTGGCGCGATGTTCAGTCATCTCTCACTCCCGTCCGAAAATCTATGTCATGTCGAGCAGATTTCACGCTATGGGTGTGAACGATTTTTGTCAACGGGTCAGCGAGGAACCAGCGCGACCGGAGGGCGTCCATCGACGCCCCCACCAGCGAGAAGAGCCCTTGCAGATGTCAGGGAAACGTCGGGCGAACATTGCCAGCACAGCCGCATGCGCCTGACAACCGACTGACAGGTTCGCGGCGCATCGTCGAACCATGAACATCAGCCGAAAGACCCTCGCCGCCGCCGGATTCCTCGCCCTCTCCGCCGCCGCCTTCACCCCCGCCATCGCCTCCGCCGACTCGGGCGTGCACATGTACCACTCGTGCAGCGCGTCCCAGGAGGGACGCGACGCCACGGACGTACAGGGCACCGCTGTTCGATGCGTCCAGACGAGCAGCGGCACCGGATACGACTGGGAGGTTCCCAACTGACGACCCGACGGTGACGCGGCTCCCCTTCCGCGTCACCGTCCCGCCGGGGCGCGGGCCGCTAGACCTCGAGTCCGGCGGCCCGCGCCTGCTGCTTGATCCGGCCCATCTCGGACGTGTTGCCGATGAGGGCGATCCAGTTGTAGACCAGTAACGAGATCAGACCCCACCAGCCCGCGAGCAAGTTGTGCGTCTGCGCGGCCCGGTACGCCGCACGCACGTCGGCGTACGAACCGGTGACATACGAGTCCTGCCACTGCGCCAGGATGATCATTCCGGTGTGCTTGCGGAACTTCGCCTGGAACACGGGCCCCTGCGGTGGATTCGGGTAGTGCCGCGGCGGGTACGGCTGCTGCACGTACTGCTGATTCGAGTACGGCTGTTGCGGGTACTGCTGGTTCGGGTACGACTGCTGGGGAAGGCCGTTCTGCGGGTACGACTGCTCAGGATTCATGACGCCATTGCGCCACCACGCGCTTGCGCCGGCCTTGCACCCGAGTTGCCTCCGGGGACATTCCGGACGTTTCACCCGCACCGCCCCGCGGGTGATCCGGATCGAGCGCCGAGCTGTCGCCCCAGGCGGCGCCGATACGGCGTGCCGCGGTGCGGGCGCCGCGGGCCGCGACATCTCAGCGGGCATACGGTGTAGCGATGAGGATCTGGTCCGTGCACCCGCGTTACCTCGACCGGCAGGCGCTCGTCGCATGCTGGCGCGAGACGCTACTCGCGCAGGCCGTGCTGGCCGGCCGAACGAAGGGCTACACACAGCACCCGCAGCTCGAGCGGTTCCGCGCGACGCCGCAACCTCTCGTCGCTGTCGGCTCCTACCTGGCCGCGATCGCCGACGAGGCCGACGCGCGGGGCTACACATTCGACCGCACCCGCATCGATGCACCCGGTGGCCGGGTCGCCAGAATCGACGTCACCGTCGGCCAGCTGGACCTGGAATGGGCGCATCTGATGGCGAAGCTCGAGGTCCGCAACCCGGACGTGGCGGCACGATGGCGCACCGTCGAACGACCGGATCCGCACCCGGACTTCCGGGCCGTGCCGGGCGACGTCGAGAGCTGGGAACGCGCGCGACCCGCTGGAACCTGAAAGTCTGCTCTCCCGCCAGGACTCGAACCTGAAATGTCTGAACCAAAATCAGAAGTGTTGCCGATTACACCACGGGAGACCGGGACCGACATGCGATTCGGAACCGTCGCCCAGCATTGTGCCATGGACCGCGCCCGACGTCGGCTCTCGTAGGATCGCACCCGACGCTCGACGCGGAAGTACGACACGGCACGAGACCCCAGGAGCATGGATGGCGAACGGTACAGCGGTGGTGATCCTCGCCGCGGGCGCGGGAACGCGGATGCGGTCGAAGACCCCGAAGGTGCTGCACACGATCGCCGGGCGCACCCTGCTGGGGCACGCCCTGCACGCGGCCGCGGGCACGCGGCCGGACCATCTCGTCGTGGTCGTGGGCCACGATCGCGACCGCGTGTCGGAGGCCGCGCTCGGCACCGCGGACGAGCTGGACCACGCGATCCTCGTCGCGGTGCAGGAGCAGCAGCGCGGCACCGGCGACGCCGTGCAGGCCGGCCTCGGCGCGCTGCCGGACGACTTCGCGGGCACCGTCGTCGTGACGGCCGCGGACGTGCCGCTCCTCGACACCACGACGCTGCAGGAGCTCCTGGACACCCACACCGACGGCGCCGGCGCCGCGGTCACCGTGCTGACCACGGCCGTCGCGGATCCCACCGGCTACGGCAGGGTCCTGCGCACGCAGGACGGCCAGGTCACGCAGATCGTCGAGCAGAAGGACGCCACGCCGGAACAACTCGCGATCACCGAGATCAACTCCGGCGTGTACGCCTTCGACCATGTCCACCTGGTCGCCGCGCTCGCGCAGCTCCGGCCGGACAACTCGCAGGGCGAGCTGTACCTCACGGACGTGATCGGCATCGCGCGCTCCGCGGGCCAGCTCGTCCGCGGCGACCACGTCGGCGACGAGATGCTCGTGGCCGGCTGCAACGACCGGATCCAGCTCTCGCAGCTCGGCCGGGAGATGAACCGGCGGATCGTCGAGCGGCACCAGCTGGCCGGGGTCACCGTCGTCGACCCGGACAGCACGTACATCGACATCGACGTCGAGATCGCACAGGACGTCACCATCGAACCGGGCACGCACCTGCGGGGCGCCACCGTCATCGCCGAGGACGCCGTGATCGGGCCCGACACCACCCTCGTCGACACCGAGGTCGGCGCCGGCGCGACCGTGCTCCGCAGTGAGGTGCACCTGTCGGTGATCCGGGAGAACGCCACCGTCGGGCCCTTCAGCTACCTGCGGCCGAACACGGATCTCGGGCCGAAGGGCAAGATCGGGGCGTTCGCCGAGACCAAGAACGCGCAGATCGGTGCCGGCAGCAAGATCCCGCACCTGAGCTACGTCGGCGACGCCACGATCGGCGAGGGCAGCAACATCGGCTGCGCCACGGTGACGGTGAATTACGACGGGGTGAACAAACACCGAACGGTGATCGGCGACCACGTGCGGGTGGGATCCGACACGATGCTCATCGCCCCGGTGGAGGTCGGCGACGGCGCGTACACGGGAGCGGGTACCGTGATCAAGCGCGACGTGCCACCGGGAGCCCTTGCGGTGTCCGCCGCGGATCAGCGCAACATCGAGGATTGGGTACTGCACAAACGCCCGGGCACGAGCTCGGCGGACGCGGCCCAGCAGGCTATCGCGAGGATTGACGAGCAGTGAGCAACTGGATCGATAACCAGAAGAACCTGATGCTGTTCGCGGGTCGTGCCCACCCCGAGCTGGCGCAGCAGGTCGCCGACGAGCTCGGTATCGAGGTCACGCCGCAGACGGCACGCGATTTCGCCAACGGCGAGATCTTCGTGCGCTTCGAGGAGTCCGTGCGCGGCAGCGACGCGTTCGTCCTGCAGAGCGCCCCGTACCCGGTCAATCAGTGGATCATGGAGACGCTGATCATGATCGACGCGCTCAAGCGCGGCTCGGCGAAGCGGATCACCGCGGTGCTCCCCTTCTACCCCTACGCCCGCCAGGACAAGAAGCACCGCGGCCGCGAGCCCATCTCGGCCCGCCTGGTCGCGGACCTGTTCAAGACCGCGGGCGCCGACCGGATCATCACGGTCGACCTGCACACCGATCAGATCCAGGGCTTCTTCGACGGTCCCGTCGACCACATGCACGCGCAGACGATGCTGGCCGACTACGTGCGCGAGCACTACGGCACGGAGAACATGGTGGTCGTCTCCCCCGACGCCGGTCGCGTCAAGGTGGGCGAGAAGTGGGCCGACGCCCTCGACGGTGCGCCGCTGGCATTCGTGCACAAGACGCGCGACCCGAACGTGGCGAACCAGGTCAAGAGCAACCGCGTCGTCGGCGATGTCGCCGGCCGCACCTGCGTCCTGATTGACGACATGATCGACACCGGCGGCACCATCGCCGGTGCCGTGGGCGTGCTCAAGGAGGCCGGCGCGAAGGACGTGATCATCGCGACCACGCACGGTGTCTTCTCCGAGCCCGCCACCGAGCGGCTCGCGAACTGCGGCGCGCGCGAGGTGATCGCCACCAACACGCTGCCGATCCCGCCGGAGAAGCACTTCGAGAACCTCACCGTGCTCCCGATCGCACCGCTGCTGGCCCGCACGATCCGCGAGGTATTCGAGAACGGCTCCGTGACGAGCCTTTTCAACGGCAACGCTTAGAAGTCACGCGTCAGGGCGGCGGTCACGGGGTCATCCCGGTGGCCGCCGCCCTGTTCGTCGCGGACTAGATTGGCCGGTATGGACGCGACGATCTACCACAACCCGAAGTGCAGCAAGTCCCGCCAGGCGCTCGCCCGCCTGCAGGAGGCGGGGGCGACGGTGACGGTGGTCAAGTATCTCGATCAGGTCCCGTCCAAAGCGGAGCTGAGGAAGCTGATCGACGACGCCGGGCTCACGGTCCGGCAGGCCGTCCGCACGCGCGAGGCGGAGTACAAGGAGCTCGGCCTGGCGGACGCCACCGACGACGCCCTGCTCGACGCGATGCTCACGCATCCTCGCCTCATCGAACGGCCCTTCGTGGTGACGGCGAAGGGCACGCGCATGGCCCGCCCCACCGAGGCCGTCGACGAGATCCTGTAGCGCCGGGAAATGCTCTTCCGGCAGCTCGAGTACTTCGTCGCCCTCGCCCGCGAGCAGCACTTCGCCCGCGCCGCGAGTGCCTGCTACGTCTCGCAGCCGGCACTGTCCGAGGCCATCCGCAAGCTCGAGCGCGAGCTGAAGGTGCCACTGGTGCTGCGCGGCTCCTCCTTCGAGGGCCTGACCCCGGAGGGCGAGCGGCTCGTGCCCTGGGCCCGCCGGATCCTCGCGGACCGCGACGCCCTCGAGCACGAGGTCACAGCGCTGCGCACAGGACTCACCGGCGAGCTCACGATCGGTGTGATCCCCGCCGCCGCGACCTCGGCCGCCCTGCTCACCGACCCGCTCTGCGCCGCCCACCCGCTCGTGCGGATCCGGGTGCGGGCGGGGTTGCGCTCCGCCGACATCGTCGAGCGGATCCGCCGGTTCGAGCTCGACGCCGGCATCGTCTACCCGGACGGGGTCGACACCGACGGGCTGTCCGTCACAACCCTCTACACCGACCGGCTCGCCCTCATCGCCCGCGAGGACCTCCTCCCCGACGGTGACGGTCCCCTCGCCTGGGCGGATGCGGCGCAGCTGCCGATGTGCCTGCTGCACGAGGGCATGCACGGCCGGGACCTCGTCGACGGTGCCGCCCGCGCGCACGGGGTGCGGCTGTCGCCGCGCCTCGAGGCCGACTCGGTCGCCACGCTCCTCGCGATGGTCGGCGCCGGACGATGGGCGTCGATCGTGCCCCGCGCGTGGATCGCGACCTACCGCGCACCGTCGGGCACGCGGACCGTGGAGCTCGAGGATGCGGACGCGCTCGCGACCCCGGTGGCGCTCGTGCGCGGCGCGGGCGAGCCGGAGTCGGTGCTCGCGCGGGCCCTCGCGGAGAGCGCGCGCCGCCACGAGTGAGCCCCGATCAGCGGTGATCGGCGGCGCCTATCGGCCGAGCGGATCCCGGTATTGGACGCGCCCCCGGAACTCGCGGGAGAGTGGTTGCAGAGGGACGAAAGCAATTCTCCCCCTCAACTATTCGAGGAGCGATCATGGCGAAGATTCTGTGTGTACTGTACCCGGACCCGGTCACCGGTTACCCGCCCGAGTACGCCCGCGACTCCATCCCACTGATCGAGGCCTATCCCGGCGGCCAGAGCATCCCGTCCCCCGCCGCCATCGACTTCACGCCCGGTGAGCTGCTCGGCTGTGTGTCCGGCGAGCTCGGCCTGCGGAAGTATCTGGAGGCCGCCGGCCACGAGCTGATCGTGACCGCCGAGAAGGACGGCCCGGAGTTCGAGCGGCACCTGGCCGAGGCCGAGGTGGTCATCTCGCAGCCCTTCTGGCCCGCCTACCTGTCCGCGGAGCGGATCGCGAAGGCGCCCAACCTCAAGCTCGCACTCACCGCCGGCATCGGCTCCGACCACGTCGATCTCGACGCCGCGATCAAGGCCGGGATCACCGTCGCCGAGGTCACCTACAGCAATTCGATCAGCGTCGCCGAGCACGCCGTCATGCAGATCCTCACGCTGGTCCGCAACTTCGTGCCGTCGTACAAGTGGGTCATCGAGGGCGGGTGGAACATCGCCGACTGCGTCGAGCGCGCCTACGACCTCGAGGGCATGGACGTCGCCATCATCGCCGCCGGCCGGATCGGCCAGGCCGTGATGCGCCGCCTCGCGCCCTTCGGCGTGCGGCTGCACTACTTCGACACCCGCCGCCTGCCGCTGGATCTCGAGCAGGAGCTGAACCTGACCTACCACGAGTCGGTCGAGTCGCTGGTCCGCTCGGTGGACGTCGTCGACATCCACGCGCCGCTGCACCCGAAGACCTACCACATGTTCGACGCCGAGTTGCTGGCGACGATGCGCCGCGGCTCGTACATCGTCAACACGGCCCGCGCCGAGATCGTGGTCCGCGACGACATCGTCGCGGCGCTCGAGTCCGGGCAGCTCGCCGGATACGCCGGCGACGTCTGGTTCCCGCAGCCGCCGGCCGTCGACCACCCGTGGCGCACCATGCCGAACCACGCGATGACCCCGCACGTCTCCGGCACCACCCTCTCCGCGCAGGCCCGGTACGCCGCGGGCACGCGCGAGATCCTCGAGGACTTCTTCGCCGGGTCCGCGATCCGCGACGAGTACCTCATCGTGGACGGCGGTGCGCTGGCCGGGGTGGGCGCGAGCTCGTACACCTCGGACGGTTCCGCCAGCCCCGGCGCGAAGGTCTGACCGGTTCGACGGTGCGCGCGCCTCGGCGTCGTCCGACGGGGCGCCGGGCGCGGCTCAGGCCCGGCGCTCCGCTCGACTGCGCACCAGCAGCGCCACCGCGACACCGACGACCACGCCGATCAGGGTGTCGACGCCGCGGTAGAGCAGCATCCGCGCCGGTTCCGACGGATCCGCCAACTCGGTCATCAGCAGGACCAGCGGGGTGAAGAAGCCGATCGCGATCGCGTAATGCCGCGCCATGAACAACTCCGTCGGGAGCAGCAGCACGATCGCGACCAGCGCGACCGCCGTCGGCCCGGGATCGATCGCCAGGAGCGCCGCGGTGAGCGCCAACCCGATCATGGTCCCGATCGTGCGGTGCAGGGCCCGGTTCAGGACCGGGCCCAGGTGCACCTCGGACGGCTTCGACGAGTCGATCACCGCCAGCGGGACCGCGGCGGCGGCCATGGCCCAGTTGGCGTGATCGACGCCGATGAGCACGCCCGCGGTACCCGCGATGCCCACGGCGAGCGCGTAGCGCACGGCGTGGATACCCACGCTCGGCGCGGGCCGCCGCGCGAGACGTGCGATCCCATCCCACCAGGGGCGGCCGCGCAGGGGATCCGGCCGGCCGATGTTGCCGACGATCACCGCGAACGCGACCGTCGCCGCGCAGATGGCGAGCGCGACGCCCGGCGGCGCCAGATCGGACGGCAGCATCGCGGTCGCGCCGAGCGCGAACAGGTAGAAGAAGGGCCCGGCCGGTCGCAGCCGGACGGCGTCCGCCAGCACCGACGTCACCGTGACGAAGACGACCGCGACCAGCACCAACAGCCACGAGGGAGACCTGGTGAACGCCAACGCGATACCCACCGCCTCGCCTGCGATGAGCAACCCGCCGGCCTGGACCTGGTGGACGATCCGGGGTCGGCCGCGCTCGAACCGTCCGTACATCCCGGCGAACGCGCCGAACTCGGCGTACACCAGCAGTTCGGGACGGCCCCACAACAGGAGGAGCACACCCGGCACCAGCAGCGCGAGCGCGACCCGCAGTGCGTGGTCCCAGTCCGCCGTATCCGGCCGCAGCGACGACAGCGTCGTCCTCCGGCCGTCCTCGTTACGCAGTGGCGACAAGGACCACGGCGACGATCGCCAGCAACGCCGATCCGGTGACCGCTCCGGCGGCCAGGTACGCATTGGTGGTGTACGTCGCGTCGCCGGCCGGGCGCCGCGGAGTCGAGATCGCGCACGCGGCGAACAGTCCTCCGAGCACAGCCACCGCCAGCACGACCACTGCGATCCACGTCATGTTCGACTCCCTTCGGTCGTACGGATTCCACCCGCGTCGGCCGGTGTCGGGGCGGCTCGGGTCCGCCGACCATCATCGCACGCTCGGCTTTTCGCAGCGCGGCGTACCGATCTGCTTCGACCTCCGCGCCGTCCGGAGAAGGATTAGGGTGATTCCGTGGTTCCGAATCAAGTTGTGACATCACCGTTGACCGAGGCCGCGATGTTCGTCGTGCTCACCGTTTCGGACGGGCAGGAGGGCCGGGTTCACGACGCGTTGGACAACCTCTCCGGCCTCACCCGCTCCGTCGGATTCCGGTACCCGGACAAGCATCTCTCGCTCACCACCTCGTTCGGCTCGGACGTCTGGGATCGACTCTTCGGCGGCCCCAAGCCGACGGGGCTGCACCCGTTCATCCCGCTCGACGGTCCGCGGCACCGCGCCCCGTCGACGCCGGGCGACGCGCTGCTGCACGTCAAGGCGAGCACCCTCGACATGTGTTTCGAGCTGACTTGGCGCATCCTCGACTCGTTCGGGGACGCGGTCACCGTGGTCGACGAGGTGCACGGCTTCCGCTTCTTCGACGCCCGCGACCTGCTGGGTTTCGTCGACGGGACGGAGAACCCCGAGGGTGCTGCCGCGGTGAACGCGACCGCGGTCGGTGCCGAGGACCCCGACTTCGCGGGCGGCAGCTACGTGCACATCCAGAAGTACCTGCACGACATGGCCGCCTGGCGGGCGCTGTCGGTCGAGGACCAGGAGAAGGTCATCGGGCGCAGCAAACTCGAGGACATCGAGATGGCCGACGACGTGAAGCCCGCGAACGCGCACATCGCGCTCAACGTGATCAACGACGAGGACGGCAACCAACTGCAGATCGTCCGGCAGAACATGCCCTTCGGCGAGCTCGGCAGCGCCGAGTTCGGCACCTACTTCATCGGCTACTGCCGTGACCCGGCGGTCACGGAACGCATGCTGCGCAACATGTTCCTCGGCGATCCGCCGGGCAACACCGACCGCATCCTGGACTTCTCGACGGCACACACCGGATGCCTCTTCTTCACCCCCACCGGCGAGTGGCTCGACGCCCCACCCGACCTCCCCTCCGGCGCACCGTCATCGGAGGAGACCGCGACCACCACGCCCGTCGCAACCGGCGGCGCGCTCGAAATCGGCAGCTTGAAAGGAAGTCGAGCATGAACAACCTGTACCGGGAACTGGCACCCGTCACCCCCGAGGCCTGGGAGCAGATCGAGGACGAGGCGGCACGGACCTTCAAGCGCAACATCGCCGGCCGCCGCGTCGTCGACGTGACGGGGCCGGACGGCCCGACCGCCGCCGCCGTCGGCACCGGCCACGTGCGTCCGGTCGACGGTCCCGCGGACGGCGTTCAGGCGGACCTGCGCGAGAGCGTGCCACTCGTCCGTCTCCGCGTGCCCTTCACGCTGAGCCGCTCCGCGATCGACTCGGTCGAGCGGGGCGCGCAGGACGCCGACTGGGATCCGGTCAAGGCGGCCGCGAAGCAGCTCGCCTACGCCGAGGACCGCGCCGTCTTCGAGGGCTACCCCGCGGCGTCGATCGGCGGGATGCGCGCGTCGTCGTCGAACGCCGCCATCGCACTCCCCGCGGATCCGCTCGATACACCGGACGCGGTGGCGAAGGCACTGGAGGACCTGCGTCTCGCGGGCGTCAACGGCCCGTACTCCGTGGTGTTGTCCGCCGACGTCTACACCAGCATCAGCGAGACCTCCGACCACGGCTACCCCGTCCGCGAGCAGCTCAATCGCCTCGTGGACGGTGAGATCATCTGGGCGCCCGCCATCGACGGCGCGTTCGCGCTGACCACCCGCGGCGGCGACTACGAACTGCGGCTCGGCACCGACGTCGAGATCGGCTACCTCAGCCACGACGCCGAGTCGGTGCAGCTGTACCTGCAGGAGACCTTCACCTTCCTCGCGTACACCGCCGAGGCCTCCGTGCCGCTCACCAACTGATCCCTGCCACAAGACCTCCCGTTCGAACCCGAGTCCCCCGAGTACCGGAGAAAGGCAACCCCCCATGAGTGAACTCGACGGCGTCTTCGACGACATCTTCCAGCGTTTCTTCGGCAACTCGGTGGGCCGGCCCGCGACCGCGCGGGTAGACCTGAATCGCCTCCTCAACGACCAGGCGAAGACTCTGCTCGCGGAGGCCCAGGTGGCCGCCGCGGACTGGAACAATCCGGAGATCACGCCGGAGCACCTGCTGTACGCGGCGGCGATGAACGAGCCCACGCGCGACGTGATCGCCCGGCTCAAGCTGGATCCGGACAAGGTCGCCGCCGCGATGCAGGCTGCGGCGCAGGCGAGCGCGAACCCGGCCGCGATGGACGGCGCGCCGTCGCTCAGCCCGGCCTCCCGCCGCGCGCTGCGGGTGGCTCAGCAGCACGCCGCGCAGAACGGGCAGTCCTACGTGGGACCCGAGCACATCCTGCTCGGCATCGCCGACAACCCGGACACGGTTGCCGCACAGGCACTCTCGGGCGGCGGCATGTCCGCACCGTCAGCGCAGAGCAAGCCCGGCAAACCGGGCAAGGCGGGTCCGGCCGGGCAGGCCGCACAACCGGAGAGCACGACCCCGACGCTCGACGAGTACGGCCGCGACCTCACGGCCGAGGCCCGCGCCGGCAAGGTCGACCCCGTCGTCGGCCGCGCGGAGGAGATCGAGCAGACCATCGAGATCCTGTCCCGGCGGCGCAAGAACAACCCGGTGCTCATCGGCGACCCGGGCGTCGGCAAGACGGCCATCGTCGAGGGGCTCGCACAACGGATCGTCAACGACGACGTGCCGAAGACGCTCGCCGGGCGCCGCGTGATCGCGCTGGACGTGAGCTCCATGGTCGCGGGCAGCAAGTACCGCGGCGAGTTCGAGGAGCGCCTGACCAAGGTGCTCGACGAGGTCCGCGAGCACTCGGACGAGCTGGTGGTCTTCATCGACGAGTTGCACACGATCATCGGCGCCGGCGGTGGCGGCGAGGGCTCCATGGACGCCGGTAACATGCTCAAGCCCGCGTTGGCGCGCGGCGAGCTGCACGCCATCGGCGCCACCACGATCGACGAGTACCGCAAGTACATCGAGAAGGACGCGGCGCTCGAGCGGCGGTTCCAGCCCGTGATGGTCAGCGAGCCATCGGTGGACGACACGATCGAGATCCTCCGCGGGCTCATCGACGTCTACGAGGAGCACCACCAGGTGCGCTACGAGGATGCCGCGCTCGTCGCGGCCGCGGAGCTGTCGGACCGGTACATCACCGACCGGTTCATGCCGGACAAGGCGATCGACCTCGTCGACCAGGCCGGCGCCCGGGTCCGGTTGCGCACCAAGACCCCCGATGCCGATACCCGCTCGCTCGAGGACGAGTTGGCCGCACTCCGCCGCGAGAAGGACAGCGCCGTCGAGGGCGAGGACTACAAGACCGCTGACGACCTCAAGGAGAAGATCAACGCGGCCGAGGAGCGGCTGGCGGCCGCGGGCGGCGGCGAGTCCGAGCCCGAGGTCACCGTCGTCGACATCGCCGAGGTCGTCTCCCGGCGCACCGGCATCCCCGTCGCCGACCTCACCTCCGAGGAACGGGAGAAGCTGCTGCGCCTCGAGGACGACCTGCACGACCGGGTGATCGGCCAGGAGGAGGCGGTGCTCGCCGTCGCCGAGGCCGTGCGTCGCGCCCGCGCGGGGCTCAAGGATCCGAGCCGCCCGATCGGCTCGTTCCTGTTCCTCGGCCCCACCGGCGTCGGCAAGACCGAACTCGCGAAGGCCTTGGCCGCCACGGTGTTCGGCGACGAGGACCGGCTGATCCGGTTCGACATGAGCGAGTTCCAGGAGAAGCACACGGTGTCGCGGCTCGTCGGTGCGCCTCCCGGCTACGTCGGCTACGAGGAGGCCGGCCAGCTCACCGACAAGGTGCGGCGCCAGCCGTACTCGGTGATCCTGTTCGACGAGGTCGAGAAGGCGCACCCCGATGTCTTCAACGTGCTGCTGCAGCTGCTCGACGACGGCCGGGTGACGGACGCACAGGGCCGCACCGTCGACTTCAAGAACACGATCGTGATCCTGACGTCGAACATCGGCGCCGACCTGATCCTGGACGCGCCGGAGGACGACTTCGAGTCGGTGATCCCGAAGGTCAAGGACCGGCTGCGGGCGCACTTCCGGCCCGAGTTCCTCAACCGGATCGACGACACGGTGATCTTCCACCGGCTGGACAAGGCGCAGCTGCGCAACATCGTCGAGCTGATCCTGGACGGCACGCGGCGGCTGCTGCGCGCGCAGGACGTGGAACTGGACGTCAGCACCGCAGCGGAGGACTGGTTGGCGGACGAGGGCTTCCAGCCCCAGTTCGGCGCCCGGCCCCTGCGCCGGACGGTGCAGAAGGAGCTCGACAACCGGCTGTCGTCGATGCTGCTGCGCGGCGATGTCGGCGGCGGCGACACCGTGCGGGTGGACGCCGACGACGACGGGCTGGTGCTGTCGGTCGTGGACGAGCACGCCGACGGTTCCGTGTCGGAAGGTTCGTTGCCGGCGGAGGCCGGGAACGAGAACGAGAAGGAGAAGGCATGAGCGACAAGAACGCCCGCGAAGAAGCGATCGAGCACGAGGAGAAGCGGAAGCAGGAGGAGCGCGACCGCCTCGAGCGCGAGGAGAAGGAGCGACTGGAATGAGCGATTCCAACGACCTGTCCGGACTGGACGAGACGCCGGCGCAGGCCGCGGCCGAGGAGCGGGAGACCGAACTGGAGGCCCGCGAGGCCGTGGGCCAGGATCTCGGCGATGACGGCGACGCCGAGATCGCCGAAGAAGAAGGCATCTCCTAAGGGAATGGCACTGACATTTCCGATGGGGGACCCGTCACGCATCTGTCGATCGGAGGCATGGTGAGGTCCGTCGCCGATGCGATGCTGCGACACCCGACGATTCACCCGCCGGACATCACGGTGGGCGACGCGGTCGCAGCGTTCGAATCCAGCCCGAAGATTCACCTGTTGCTGCTCGTGCACGCGGGGAGGCTCGTCGGAACCCTCACCCGCGCCGACATCGCCGCAGCGGATCTCCACGAGGGCGCGGCGCCGCTGGCACGATCCTCCCTGCGTGCGCGCACCACGTCCGCGGACGGAGAGCTCGAGCCTCTTCGTGAGGCAATGGTCGCCGCAGGCACCCGGCGACTCGCCGTCGTCGACGACGACCTGCGGCTACTCGGGCTGCTCTGCCTCAAGGCCTCGGGCACCGGGTTCTGCACCGACGACGGCGTCGAGCGCATGCGTCGATCCCGCTCAGCCGCAACCGGCGGCGACGCGTCCACCGAGCAAGGATGGCGGAGCCCTGGCTGAGGAGGGTGAAGGCGACCGTCGGTTCGGACCAGGATCCGCCACAGTCGACGAGCGCCGAGCGCGACGGTGTAGCGTCAGATTGGTGGGACGAATCACGGTGCGTCGGAATGTAGTCCGGGTCGCCGTCGGCACGGAAACCGTACGGCGTATCGATACGCTCGCGGTCGAGGAGCCGCTCGAGATCCGCGTCGCGGGAACGCCTCTCGCCGTGACCATGCGCACGCCCGGGCACGATGTCGAGCTGGCCGCCGGGTTCCTCGTCTCCGAGGGCGTGATCGGCGCCGCGGAGGACTTCCGCTCCGCGATCCACTGCGGAGGGCCCGGTACCGGCGGTGAGATCAACGAGTACAACGTGCTCGACATCGCCCTCGCAGCCGGTGTTGCGCCGCCCGCGCCGGACGTGACGCGCAACTTCTACACCACCAGCTCGTGCGGCATGTGCGGCAAGGCGAGCATCGATGCGGTGCGCACGGTCTCCCGGTTCGACGTCCGGGCCGATCCGGTCACCGTCGAACCCGAGCAGGTGGTGGCCCTGCCGGACCGGCTCCGCGCCGGGCAGGCCGTCTTCGACAAGACCGGCGGTCTCCATGCGGCCGGCCTGTTCGACGTCGCGACCGGCGAACTGCTCGTGCTGCGCGAGGACGTGGGCCGGCACAACGCCGTCGACAAGGTGATCGGCTGGGCTCTTCTGCAGGGCCGGCTGCCGCTGCGCGGCGTGGTCCTGCAGGTGTCGGGTCGCGCCAGCTTCGAGCTCGTCCAGAAGGCCGTCATGGCCGGGATCCCCGTGCTGTCCGCGGTCTCGGCGCCGTCGTCGCTCGCGGTCGAGCTCGCCGACGAGGCCGGACTCACCCTGATCGGCTTCGTCCGCGGCGACCACATGAACATCTACTCCCAGCCCCAGCGAGTTCGACAGGAAGTCAGGACATGACCACGGACAATCAGCCCCGGACTCCGGCACGCGTGCCGGGCCTCATGCCCGACGTCCCCCGGCAGGGCGGCTTCGGCCCCGTGACCGACGGTGCCTGGTCCAGCTCGCCCTACCACCACGCGGCTGCGTCGTGGGGCGCCGCGAAATCGGTGGGCACGATCCTCATGAAGCAGCGCGAATTGGTCCGCGGCACCCACTCGATGTTCGTCATGAACCACCCCACCGGATACGACTGCCCGGGTTGTGCGTGGCCGGACGACAAGAAGCTGACCCTCGACTTCTGCGAGAACGGCGTCAAACACGTCACGTGGGAGATGACCCCGAAGCGGGTGCGCCGGGAGTTCTTCGCGCGGCACACCGTCACCGAGCTCGCCGACTGGACCGACTTCGACCTCGAGAACGAGGGGCGGCTCACCGAACCCATGGTCTACGACGAGGCCTCCGACAGGTACGTCCCGATCGGCTGGGACGAGGCGTACGCGCTGGTCGGTGCGGCGCTGCGCGATCTCGCTAGTCCCGACGAGGCGTCGTTCTACACCTCCGGCCGGCTCAGTAACGAGGCCACCTTCCTGTATCAGTTGTTGGCTCGCGAGTACGGCACCAACAACCTGCCCGACTGCTCGAACATGTGCCACGAGGCGTCCGGTCGCGCCCTGCAGGCCGCGATCGGCACCGGCAAGGGCACGTGCGATCTCGAGGACTGGGAGGAGGCCGACCTCCTGATCGTCATGGGCGTCAACGCCGCCTCGAACGCGCCGCGGATGCTCACCGCGCTCGCCGACGCCACCCGCCGCGGCGCGCAGGTCGTGCACGTCAACCCGCTGGTCGAGGCCGGCGCGACGAAGACGATCGTGCCGCACGAGATGGTCGACATGGCACTGTTCAAGGCGACGTCCGTCTCGGACATGAACATTCAGGTCCGCCCCGGCGGCGACCTCGCGCTCATGCGCGGCATCGCCAAGGTCGTGTTCGAGGCCGCGGAGACGGACCCGACGGTGCTCGACCGCGCGTTCCTCGAAGCGAGCACCGTCGATGTCGAGGCCTACCGCGACCTGGTGACCGCCACCGACTGGGCGGACATCACCGCGCAGGCGGGCCTGCCGGAGGCCGAGATCCGCCGCGTGGGCGAGCTGTACCTGCGTGCCGAGCGCTCGATCATCTCGTGGTGCCTGCGGGTCACGCAGCACGAGCACGGCGTCGACACGGTCCGCGAGATCATCAATGTCCTGCTGCTGCGCGGCAACATCGGACGGCCCGGCGCGGGCCCGTCGCCCGTCCGCGGCCACAGCAACGTGCAGGGAAACCGCACCTGCGGCATCGACCATCGGCCGCCGCCGTGGACGGACCGGCTCGACCAGGTGTGCGGCATCGTCTCCCCGCGCACCCACGGCCTCGACACCGTGAACACCGTCGAGGGCATGCACGACGGCCGGGTGAAGGTCTTCGTCGGGATGGGCGGCAACTTCGTGCTCGCGGCGCCCGACACCGCGTACACCGCGGCGGGCCTGCGCAAGACCGAGTTCACCGTGCAGGTCAGCACCAAGCTCAACCGCAGCCACCTCGTGCACGGGCGGCGGGCGCTGATCCTGCCCTGCCTCGGGCGCACCGAGAAGGACCTGCAGGCCGCCGGCCCCCAGGGGGTCACCGTCGAGGACGCGATGAGTATGGTCCACATCTCCCGCGGCAAGCGGCGCCCCGCGTCGCCCGACCTGCGCTCCGAGCCCGCGATCATCGCCGGCATCGCGATGGCCGCGCTCCCGGACAGTCGCACGCCATGGCAGTCGTACGTCGACGACTACGACCGCATCCGTGATGTCATGGCGCAGGTACTGCCCGGCTTCGAGGGCTTCAACGAGCTGATCAAGGAGCCCGGCGGATTCCGCATTCCGCAGCCCGCCCGTGAGCGGGTCTTCGAGACCCCGTCCGGGCGCGCCGAGTTCTCCCTGGCGCCCCTGCCGAACGTGATCCCCGTCGACGAGGACGTCCTGATCCTGCAGACCATGCGGAGCCACGATCAGTGGAACACCACGATCTACTCCAACAACGACCGCTACCGCGGCATCAAGAACCTGCGCGAGCTGATCTTCCTCAACGAGGCCGACATGACCTCCCGCGGTCTCTCCGAGGGCGACTTCGTGGACATCACCGCCACCTCGCGGGACGGCTCGCAGCGCACGCTGCGCCGATTCCGAGCGCTGCGCTACGACCTGCCGGTGGGGTCCGCGGCCGGGTACATGCCGGAGATGAACGCGCTGATCGGCATCGCCGACTACAGCACGCAGAGTGATCAGCCGCTGATGAAGAACGTCGCCGTGCGGCTGGCCAAGTCCGCCTAGCCGCTCCGCGCTACACCAGCGTGTCCCGGAACAGCCCGATCACATCGTCGAGGGCCTGGCGGGTCGGCTGGCCCGGCTCGTCGATGAGGTGCTCGGTGAGGACCGAGTGCGGCGGGGTCAGGGCGTCCGGGTTGGCGTCGGCGTCGTCGATCTCGACGGCGATGAAGCCGTCGCCCAGGTGCTCGCGGAGGTAGTCGAAGCGCTCGCCGGGCACCATGAAGTCGCCCTTGAACCGCAGGCCCATGACCTTGAGCCCCTGCTTGGCGCACCGCACCTTCACGGTGTCGAGATCCTGGGGCGAGATGTCGATGGTGCGGCCGGTGCCGGGGACGGGCCGGAAGGGCAGCGACGGCTGGCTGAGCACGGGCGCCAGCATCACGTCGTCGACGGCCATGCCGAGCGCGAAGCCGCCCGTGAAACACATGCCCACCGCGCCGACGCCCTTTCCTCCGCAGCGCTCGTGCTCCTGCCGGGCGAGCGCCCGCAGCCACGTCACCACCGGCGAGGACTTGCGGCTCGCAAGGATGGTGAACTCGCGGCTCACGCACAGTGAGCCGGCGAGCTTGGCCATGCTCTTCGCCGTCCCGGCGTAGCCGATCGCCTTCGGATTCGCGGCGTCCAGGCCGGGCGTGCCGAACAAGTGCGGCAGCACCGCGGTGAAGCCCGCGTCCACGACCTTCCGCGCGAAGTCGAGCACCTTCGGGGTGATGCCGGGGATCTCGGCGATCACGATCACCGCTGGTCCCGAGCCCTTGCGGTACACGTCGTGCGTCACGCCGTCGGACGTGAACGACTCCTTCGTGAAGTCGACGAGATGGGCGGCGGCTTCGGCTTTGAGATCCACGGGCACCATCGTGCCCCATCCGCCCGGAATCCGGGTGGCGTAACTCAGGCCAGACGGTGCGCCACGGCCTCGAGGGCGGGCCACGGATCGTCGCCGAGCGCCTGCACCGCGACGTGGTCGGCGCCGGCATCGAGGTGCGCGCGCACGCCCGCGGCGACCGCATCGCCGTCGCCGTGCACGGCCAGCACGTCCACGAGGCGGTCGCTGCCGGGCTTGCTGAGGTCGGCGTCGTCGAAGCCGAGACGGCGCAGGTTGGCGACGTAGTTACGCAGGCCCAGATAGAACTCGACGGTGCGCCGCCCGGTCTCCCGGCCCCGGGTGTCGTCCTCGTCGAGGACGATCTTCTGCTCGGGCGCGAGCAGCACCCCGGCGCCGAGGATCTCGCGGGCACGACGGGTGTGCTTCGGCGTGGCCAGATAGGGGTGCGCGCCCGCGGTGCGGTCGGCGGCAAGCCGCAGGACCTTGGGGCCGAGGGCCGCGAGCACCGTCTGCTCCTTCGGCACGCCCTCCGCGGCGAGCACGTCCAGGTAGTCGACGAGCGCCTGGTAGGGAGTGCGGTAGTCGGCGGTCGCCTCGCGATGCCCGGCGCCGATCCCGAGCACGAACCGGCCCGGATACAGCTTCTCGATCCGGTGGAAAGCGGCGGCGGCCGAGCGGGCGTCGTCCTGCCAGATGTTGAGGATGCCCGTCGCGACCACCAGGTTCTCGGTGGCTTCCAGCAGGGGATCCACCACCGCCAGGTCACCGCCCGGCGACCCGCCCAGCCACACCGTGCCGTAGCCCGATCGCTCAGCCCGCTCGGCGAAGGCACCGTCGACCTGCGTGGCGCCGCGCCAGATTCCCAACCTGCCCAGAGTCGTCATGGTCGGTGCAACGCCGGGCCGGGGGCGGATGCTTCCCGTCACACCGCGGCGCGCGGCAGGGTCGGCCGGGCCGGGGCGTAGACGGCGCCCGCGACGGCCCGGGCGACCGCCTTGGCCACGTCGCGCACGTCCGCCTCGTCGCGCCACGCGACGATGCGGCCACCGTCGACCTCGAACGTGCCGTGCACCCGGAACTGGAGGCACAACGGCCCGTAGACGAGGGCGGTCACGCGCTCGGTGAGCGCGGCACCGTCGGACTGTTCCGAGGCGAGCAGGACCGCCTGCATCGCGACCCGCGTGCGCGCGTGCCAGCGGAAGTGCCGCGCGATCGCCGCGCGGCCCCGCAACGGCCTGCCGCCGGTACGCCGGTAGACCACGTTCTTCGCCAGGAGCTGCTCGGCGATCTCGTAGTCGCCGCTGCCCAGGGCGTCGACGAAGCGCTCGGCGACGTCCTGCGGCGACCACAGCGGGAAGTTGTTCACGGGGTCGATGGTGCCGATGTGGCGTGGACGCCGCGCGAACTGGACATGACGGAACGGCGAAACTTCGATTTCACTCCTGAGCGGGACGTTCGGTAGACTCTCCTGCGACCTTCTCGGCGAGGGCGGCCCCGGCCGCCGTGATCGACGCGAACGGCACTTCTCCCCGCGGATCCCGCGAGCGATGCAGTGCGGGCGCCTCGACATCGTCGAGGCCGATACACCGCAGCAGGAGCATCATGTCTGACACCAACAAGCTCGTCGCCACCGTCCGTACCGAGTTCGGCAAGGGCGCCGCGCGCCGCGCCCGCCGCGACGGCCTCGTGCCCGTCGTCCTCTACGGCCACGGCACCGACCCGCAGCACTTCACCGTCGTCGCCCGCGAGTTCTCGGCCATCCTCCGCAAGGACGGCGTCAACGCCGTGCTGAACCTGGACATCGACGGCACGGAGCAGCTCGCGCTGACCAAGCAGGTCGTCGTGCATCCGCTGCGCAACTACATCGAGCACACCGACCTGCTCGTGATCAAGAAGGGCGAGAAGGTCACCGTCTCGGTGCCCGTCGTCGTCGAGGGCGAGCCCGCCGGCGGCACCCAGGTCGCGCAGGACCTCAACGAGGTCGAGGTCGAGGCCGACGCGCTGAACATCCCCGAGAACATCGTGGTCAACGTCCACAACCTGGAGGCGGGCACCCAGATCACCGCGGGCCGGCTCGAGGTTCCCGCGGGCGCCACCGTCATCACGGATGCCGACGCACTGGTCATCAACATCACCGAGATCGCGGCGGCCCAGACCGACGAGGACGAGGCCGAGGCCGCCGACGAGGCTGCCGAGTAATTCGATGACCGACCGGCCACTCATCGTCGTGGGGCTGGGTAACCCCGGCGAGAAGTACGCCGGGACCCGGCACAACATCGGCTTCGACGTGGTCGACGAGCTCGCATCGCGCGCCCGCACCTCCTTCTCCCGGCACAAGAAGTCGGGGGCGGAGGTCGCGGGCGCGCGGCTCGTCGGCCGCCAGGTGTACCTGGCGAAGCCGCAGTCCTACATGAACCTCTCCGGCGAGCCCGTGGGCGCGCTGGCGCGGTTCTACTCGGTCGAGCCGACCGATGTGATCGCCGTGCACGACGAGCTGGACATCGACTTCGGCCTGGTCCGGCTCAAGCGCGGCGGCGGAGAGGGCGGGCACAACGGCCTCCGCTCGCTGACCCAGCACCTGGGCACGAAGGACTACCTGCGCGTGCGGGCCGGGATCGGCCGACCGCCGGGCCGGCAGGACCCCGCGGACTACGTACTCAAGCCCTTCGCCAAGGCGGAGAAGCCCGAGGTGCCGCTCCTGGTCACCAACGCCGCCGACGCGGTCGAGCTGCTCATCCGCGACGGCCTCGAGGCCGCGCAGAACACCGTGCACGCCTGGTGATCGCCTTCCGCCGGGTCACCCGCGAGGACTTCGGGCTCCTCGCGGAGTGGCTCGGCGAGGAGCACAACCGGCGGTGGTGGAACCACGAGACCTCCCCCTCCGCGGTCGAGCGCGACTTCGGTCCGTCCGTCGACGGCCTCGAGCCCTCGCTGGACTTCCTGGCGTTCGACGGTGCCCACGGTGTCGGTCCCGGGGCCGACGGTGCCGGGGTCCCGTTCGGGCTGATCCAGCGGCAACGCTGGATCGACTACCCGGACGAACCCGAGACCGTTGCGGTCGGCACCGTCGTCGACCTCGGCCCCCGCGACTGGGGCATCGACTACCTGATCGGCTCCCCCGCCGCGACCGGTCGAGGGCTCGGCACGGCCATGATCGCGGCGATGTGCTCGGTGATTTTCACCGAGCTCGGCGGCGAGCGGGTCGTCGTCGCCGTCGCGGCGGGAAATCGTCGCTCCTGGCGCGCGCTGGAGCGCGCCGGCTTCGCCCTCGTCGGCCACGTCGACATCCCGCCCGACAACCCCGTCGACCCGCCGGACCACGTGGTCTACGCGCTTTCGCGCCCCGCCTGACCGCGACACGATCTACCTGCGCGAACAGGTAGACTGGCTCCCCGTGAGTTCCATTGCCGACGAGGTCTCCCGCCGCCGTACCTTCGCCATCATCAGCCACCCCGACGCGGGTAAGTCCACGATGACGGAGGCCCTGGCGCTGCACGCCCGGGTGATCAACGAGGCCGGCGCGATCCACGGCAAGGCGGGCCGCAAGTCCACCGTCTCCGACTGGATGGAGATGGAGAAGGCCCGCGGCATCTCCGTGAGCTCGACCGCGCTGCAGTTCAACTACACCTCCTCCGACGCTTCCCCCGACGAGGAACCGTCGGTGATCAACCTCGTCGACACCCCCGGCCACGCGGATTTCTCCGAGGACACCTACCGCGTGCTCACGGCCGTCGACGCAGCGGTGATGCTCATCGATGCCGCGAAGGGCCTGGAGCCGCAGACGCTCAAGCTCTTCCAGGTGTGCCGGCACCGCGGTATTCCGGTGATCACCGTGATCAACAAGTGGGACCGCCCCGGCCGCACTCCACTGGAGTTGCTCGACGAGATCTCCGAGCGCATCGGCCTGACTCCCACTCCCCTGTTCTGGCCCGTCGGGATCGCGGGCGACTTCCGCGGCCTGCGCGACGTCCGCCGCGACGAGTACGTGCACTTCACCCGCACCGCCGGTGGCGCGAAGATCGCTCCCGAGGAACACCTTTCGACCGACGCCGCGCTCGACCGCGAAGGCGACGTGTGGGCCGAGGCGGTCGAGGAGACCGAGCTGATGACCGAAATGGGGCAGAGCCACGACCAGGAGATGTTCCTGGCCGGCCAGACCTCTCCGGTGATCTTCACCTCGGCGATCCTCAATTTCGGTGTGCGGCAACTGTTGGAGGCTCTGGTCGAGCTGGCGCCGCCGCCGCATTCGCGCGAGAGCATCGAGGGGACCGAGCGTGAGGTGACCGATCCGTTCAGCGCCGTCGTCTTCAAGGTGCAGGCGGGCATGGACTCGGCGCACCGGGATCGCCTGGCGTTCATGCGAATCGTCTCCGGCGAGTTCGAGCGGGGCATGGTCGTCCAGCACGCGCAGACCGGCAAGCCCTTCGCCACGAAGTACGCGATGACGGTGGTCGGCCGCGACCGCGAGACGGTCGAGACCGCGTACCCCGGCGATGTCGTGGGCCTGGTCAACGCGAACGCCCTCGCCCCCGGCGACACCCTGTACGACGGTGCCAAGGTCCAGTTCCCGCCGATCCCCTCGTTCGCGCCCGAGCACTTCGCCGTCGTCCGCGCGGACTCGGCCGGCAAGTACAAGCAGTTCCGCAAGGGCATCGAGCAGCTCGGCACCGAGGGCGTGGTCCAGTTGCTGCGCAACGACGTCCGCGGCGACGCCTCCCCCGTGATGGCCGCGGTCGGACCGATGCAGTTCGAGGTCGTGGTCGCCCGGATGAAGACGGAGTTCAACGTCGACGTGCAGGTCGAGCACCTGGGCTACTCCGTTGCCCGACGGACGGATTCGCCGAGCGCGGACGAGCTGAACCGGCAGCGCGGCGTCGAGGTCTTCGAGCGCAACGACGGAGCCCTCCTCGCCCTGTTCTCGGACAAGTGGCGGCTGCAGTACATCGAGAAGGAGCACCCGACGCTCACGCTCGAGCCCCTGGTCGCCGCGGCCGACTGATCGATTCCAGACCGATCTGGCCCGAATTGCGCCACTATGGGCGCCACGCTGCCACTCACACGCCGCGTGAGACGTTCTCCGCGCAGCGGGTGCGTACCTCGCCGATGAGGCGGTCGGCCTCGGCGGCGTCGATCAGGCCGCGGGCAGCGAGGGCGAGCAGGCCGTTGATGCCGGCCCAGCACTGGATCACCTCGGCTCGGGCCGTATCCGCGGGGTCGCCGACGGCGGCGATGACCAGGTCGAGCGCCTGCGCGAGGTAGCCGCGTACCTCGGCGCGCGCGGCCCGCACCGTCTCCGACTCCTCACCGTGCACATCGGTGAGGCCGAGCAGACGGAAGGCGATCGGCTCGCGACGATGGAAGTCGAGGTACTCGTCGAAAGCCCTCTGAACGGCATCCGCTCCCGCAGCGCCGTCGATCGCGGCCACCATCGCCGCGACGTGCTCGCGCCCCACCTGGCAGGCCAGCACCGCGTACAGATCCGCCTTCCCGCCGGGGAAGTTCGAGTAGATGCTGGTCAGCGCGACCTCGGCGGCGGCGGCCAACTCGTCGACCGAGGTGCCGCGGTACCCCTGTGGCCGGGCGTACAGCTGCCTCGCAGCGTCGAGCAACGCAGCCCGCGTCCGGCGGCGGCGCTTGTCGGAGGGTTCCGTCAGCAGCGACTCCATGGCATTATCCTAGTCACACTTTGTTTTCATAGTTGGACTAGGAGATCACGATGACCGTATCCGCCGACCAACTCGACGCCGGCGCCGCCGACGGCTCCGAGATCATGAAACAGTTCGTGCCGGCCTCACCCTTCGTAGCACTGCTCGGCGTACAGCTGGAGGACATCAGCGACGGTGCCGCCACCCTCCTGGTTCCGTACCGCTCGGACCTGACGACGGTCGGCACGATGATGCACGGCGGCCTCATCGCCGCGGCGGCCGACATCGGCGTGATGGTCGCGGCCTGGGCGGGACGCCCGGTTCCGGACAAGCTGCGCGGGGTGACCGCGTCGCTGGCGCTGAACTTCATCGCGCCGCTCCTCGAGGACGGCCTGCGGGTCCGCGCGCACCGTCTGTCCACGGGGCGCAAGACGAGCCACGTGCGGTGCGACATGTACTCCGAGTCGGGGGACGTGCTGATCGCGAGCGCCACCGGCACCTACCAGATCGGATGATCAGACGCGGGCGCGCTGCGGGACCTCCCGGGCGAGGAGGAGCGCGACGGCGCCGAGCAGCGTGCCCGTGATCCGGCGTTGCCAGACAGCCCATTCGGGGCGGCGTGCGATCAGCGCGGCCACCCCGCCGGCGGCGACCACGATCGCCGCGTTCACCAACATCGACACGGTGATCTGCACGCCGCCGAGCACGAAACCCTGCGCGGTGGTGTGACCTCTGCTCGGGTCGATGAACTGCGGGATCAGCACGAGGTACATGATCGCCGCCTTGGGGTTGAGCAGGTTCGTGACCAGCCCCATGCGGAACAGCTTGCCGTTCGAATCGCGCGGAAGATCGGTGGTCTCGAACAACCCGCGCCCGCCGGGCCGCAGCGCCTGCCACGCGAGGTAGCCCAGGTACAGCGCGCCCGCGGCCTTGAACCCCATGAACAGCCAGGGCACGGCCACGAAGACGACGGCCAGCCCGACATTGGCCAGCGTGAGATACCCGACGAAGCCGACGGCGGTGCCGGCCAGCGAGATCAGGCCCGCAGTGCGCCCCTGGCTGATACTGCGGGAGACGAGGTAGATCATGTTCGGCCCGGGCGTGAGCACCATGGCCAACGCCGTCACCGCCATCCCCGCCATCGCGGCCCACGAAACGATCATGGGATCCATCCTCACGAGAAGCGGCCTCGCGGTACAGGGCCAGTCGAGTGTGACTGGCCTTCTTGCGGCCTGCGTCAGAACGCCACGGGAAACAGCCCGGTGCGTGCGATCACCCGGTCGCGCTCGCCGGTGAGTGCGAGCCGCCTCGGGTCGGCGAGATACCGGTCGAGCGCGGACTGATCCGGGAATCGGTACAGCTGCACCTCGTTCGGATGCCCGTCGAGCCCCTCGCCGATGGCGCGATGGACGACGGTGCCGCCGTGCTCGGGGATGAGAGCCAGAACGGCGTCCTCGTACTCCGAGAGCGCGACCTCAAGGCCCGGCCTCGCCCACAGGAGACAGCACAGTCGTAGGCCGGTCCCGTCGGATTCATCCATGCGTGCACGTTATCGCGGTCGAACGCCGTGGGCCGCTCAACGGAGGGGGAATCCCCGAGCGGGGCGCGCCGCAGGTCAGCGACCCCGGCGCGCAGGCACCCCAATCGGCGGATCACAGGCGTGTACTCGCTGTCAGCGGCCATCTCCGCGATCTGCCGATCCAGTCGTTCTCGCCGATCCAAGGTGGTGGTGACGGTGTCGTAGGCGGCGTCGAACGCCGCCCTGGTGCCGGGCAGCTCGAACCGTTGCTGCCCGAGCCAGGTCAGGTGCTTGAGCGTCCAGGCGCGCCGCCGGAGTAGACGATGCCGTGCCGCAGCAGCAACTTCGACAGGCGGTGCCGCGCGGACATCAACTCCCCGCGGCAGTCCTCCCGAGCCCGCACCAGATCCCGGGCCGCTTCCCGCCCGGGCGTCGGGATCTCGATCGGGGTGATCTCATCAAGGCGCAGCAACCGCGCGAGGAGGATAGCGTCGTTGGCGTCGGTCTTGATCCGCGAACCCGCCGGCCGGATGATCTTCGACGGCGCGATCACCTCACACCGCACACCGTGCTCGGCCAGGTCACGGTACAGGCCGAACCCGGTCGGGCCCGCCTCATACACGCAGGCCACAGGCCCCGGCAGGCCAGCCAGCCACGCTCTGATGTCCTCCGGCGACGGCGTCAACCGTGCCTGCCGCAGCTCGTTGGTGTGCGTGTCGATCGCCGCCGCGACCACCGATCGCGCGTGCACATCCAGGCCGACACTCGTACGCTCTGTAAACACCGGGGCCTCCCACAATGTTGGATAGGCCGGGCAAGGGGACTCTTGCTCGGTAACCCACGAGTGTTTGTGCGTGAGGCCCCGGCCCGCAACCCCCGGACTAACATCCCGACGGTCACTACATACCGTCTAGGGGAGCGCCACGAGCGCAGCGAGCAGGGTCGGGCGGATCAGGAGCCGAGAAGGGCCTCGATCTCGCGCTCCTCGACGTCGTTGACCATGGCGGGCGAGAACTTCGGGTCGCGGGTCTTGTCGATGAGCACCGCACGGATGCCCTCGACGAAGTCCGGGCGGCGCACCAGGCGGGCGCCGACCACGGCCTCCTCGGCGAGGCACTGGGCCAGGGTGCGGTTGCGCGACTCCTGGATCAGATCGAAGGTGACGAAGACCGAGGTGGGGCAGGCCGTGGAGAGCTGCTCGCGGGCGGTGTCGGCCCACGCGCCGGACGTCGTGGCGAGGCCCGCGAGGATCTCGGTCACCGAGTCGCGGCCGAAGACATCCGCGATCTCGTCGAGCGGGAGCGTCGACGCGGGGGCGGTGTCGCCGAATCGGGCGAGGACACCGTCGAGCTCCTCCCCGGCGAGGAGGGCGGCCTTGACGTCCGGCATGGCGGACGACGGCACGAAGTGCGTCGCGAGCCCGACGGCGAGCGCGTCGCCGGCGCCGATCCGGGCGGCCGTCATCCCCATGAGCTCGCCGACGCCCTTCGGCAGGCGGCCGAGGATGTGCGTGGCGCCCACGTCGGGGAGGAAGCCGATCGCGACCTCGGGCATGGCGATGAGCGCCTTCTCCGAGACGACGCGGTGCGAGCCGTGGATCGAAACGCCCACGCCGCCGCCCATGTTCACGCCGTCGATGAGCGCGATCACCGGCTTGGGGAACTCCGCGAGGCGCAGGTTCATGTCGTACTCGTCGCGGAAGAAGGGGGTGAAGTCCTCCCCCGCCACGACCTGGTCGCGGATGGCACGGATGTCGCCGCCGGCGCAGAAGGCCTTGGGCGAGGCGGAGGTGATGAGGACGCGCGCGACGGCATCGTCGGACTCCCAGGCCTGCAGGGCCCCGTCGATCGCATGCACCATGTCGGTCGTGAGCGCGTTGAGCGCCTTCGGACGGTTCAGCTCGATGTGGCCGGTCCCCCCGGACACGGTGGTGACGATGTCGGCGTCGCTCACAGCGCACTCCTCACGATTAGTCGCATATCCAACTAAATCAGTATGCCAGGCCCCCGCGTAATCTGGACCGGCGATGGCGAATCTTCTCGGCGCGGATGCGCTGCACCTCGAGTACCCGACCAAGACGGTCTTCGATTCGGTGTCCCTCGGCGTGGGCGAGGGTGACCGGATCGGCATCGTCGGCCGCAACGGCGACGGCAAGTCGAGCCTGCTCGGCATGCTCGCCGGTACCCGCGAGCCCGACTCCGGCCGCGTGACCCGGCGCGGCGGCGTCCGGGTGGGCGTGCTGACCCAGACCGACCTCTTCGACGACGGGGACACCGTGGGGCACACGGTGGTGGGCGACACCCCCGAGCACGTCTGGGCCGGCGATCCGAAGGTGCGCGACATCCTCGCCGGCCTGCTCACCGACCTGCCGTGGGACGCGCGGCTCGGCGAGCTCTCCGGCGGGCAGCGGCGGCGCGTGCAGCTCGCGCAGCTCCTCGCGGGCGAGCACGACGTGCTCATCCTCGACGAGCCCACGAACCACCTGGACGTCGAGGCCATCGAGTGGCTCGCCGGCCACCTCAAGACGCGCTGGCCCGCGAACCAGGGCGGCCTGCTCATGGTGACCCACGACCGGTGGATCCTCGACGAGATCTGCACCGCCACCTGGGAGGTGCACGACCGCATCGTCGAGCCCTTCGAGGGCGGTTACGCGGCGTACATCCTGCAGCGCGTGGAGCGCGACCGGCAGGCGGCGTCGATCGAGCAGAAGCGGCAGAACCTCGCGCGCAAGGAGCTGGCCTGGCTGCGCCGCGGCGCCCCCGCCCGCACCAGCAAGCCCAAGTTCCGGATCGACGCGGCGAACGCCCTGATCTCCGACGTGCCCGAGATCCGCAACAAGACGGAGCTGCAGTCGCTCGCGGTCTCGCGGCTCGGCAAGGACGTCGTCGACATCCTCGACGTCGGCGTCGCGTACGGCGACAAGCAGGTGCTCAGCGACGTCGAGTGGCGCATCGCGCCCGGCGAGCGCACCGGCATCCTGGGCGTCAACGGGGCGGGCAAGTCGACCCTACTCGGGCTGATCGACGGTGCCACCGAGCCCACGTCCGGCACCGTCAAGCGCGGCAAGACGGTCAAGGTCCAGACCCTCACGCAGCGCCTCGACGAGCTCGAGGAGCACTGGAACGACCCCGTCCGCGTGGTGCTGGCGAACCTGGCCACCAGTTTCACCGTGGGCAGCGGCTCCAAGGCGCAGGACCTCACCCCGTCGCAGCTGCTGGAGCGGCTGGGCTTCGCGTCGGCGCAGCTCTCGACGCCGGTCAAGGACCTCTCCGGCGGGCAGAAGCGGCGCCTGCAACTGCTGCTCATCCTGCTCGATTCGCCGAACGTGCTGATCCTCGACGAACCGACCAACGACCTCGACACCGACATGCTGGCCGCGATGGAGGACCTCCTCGACTCGTGGCCGGGCACGCTCATCGTGGTCAGCCACGACCGCTACTTCCTCGAGCGCGTCACCGACCAGCAGTACGCCATCCTCGAGCGGCGCCTGCGGCACCTGCCCGGCGGCGTCGACGAGTACCTGGCGCTGCGCCGGGCCGAGCGCGGAGCCGGTTCGGCCTCCGGGTCCGGTTCCTCGGGTTCGACGGTGACCGCCCCCTCCCCCTCCGGCGCGGGGTCCGGGCTCAGCGGCGCGGAGCTGCGGGCGGCGCAGAAGGAGGTCTCCGCCGTCGAGCGGCGGATGTCCAAGCTCAGCGAGCAGATCGGACAAGCGAAGAACGCCCTGGCCGATCACGACCAAGGCGACTACGCCGGCCTCGCCGAGGAGATGAAGAAGATCTCGGCCCTCGAGGACGAACTGGCGGAGCAGGAGCTGCGCTGGTTGGAGCTCTCGGAGTCACTGGAGGGCTGAGAAGGTCCACGGGCTTCGACCGAGGTACCGGAAGTCTCGACTCCCACTCAAGGTCCGGCGGCCCGCGACCCCGCACCGCGCGATCCCGCCTACAAAAAATATTGATTGAGCGATCCGCAATTCGCAGCTGCAGCCAGGGCCGGACAACACGTCCGATCCTGTCCATTTCTCCAGCTTACATTTTGTATTTTGCCCGATACTGTTTGCCATCGGCGATCCTCGCGCCCCGTTCAGCGGCATCCGGATCGGCGAAATTGCAATCACCGCAAAGAAAATCATCGATCCCGTCGGATTCGCGCGAGACCCTCGGATAGTTTCACGTCCGCACTCGCCGTCCCCCGAAAGGAATCCCGATCCCGATGATCCGACTCCGTGTCGCCGCCCTGGCAGCAGCCGTCGCCGCCGGTACCACCCTGCTGCTCCCCGCCACCGCCTTCGCCGCACCCCACGGGAGCGAGCCGTCGCCGCACCCGGCGCCCGCGCCCGCGAAGTCCGCACCCGCCAAGCCTGCACCCGCGAAGCCCGCACCCGCCAAGCCCGCACCCGCCAAGCCCGCACCCGCCAAGCCCGCGCCCGCCAAGCCCGCGGCCGACCCGCTGACCGGATTCGTGTGCACCGTCATCGGATTCCTTCCCGGCGGCCTGCAGACGGTCCAGTCGACGCTCCAGACCGTCGGCACGGCCGAGAAGGAGCTCGTCGCCGGCGCCCATCAGATCGCACCCGGCCCGGCGGACGCGTACAAGGCGTTCCGCGCGCCGATCGACGCCCAGGTGAACGCCCTGCTCACCGCCTGCGCCGGGGCTGCCAGGTAGGCGGGTCGCGGACGGCGGATCGGGCGGGGCCCGCCTGGCCCCCGCCCGATCCGACCGTCTCGGCTCGCTCACCCGGGGTTCGAGGCGTACCTCGCCGGGTCCGCGTCGAACTTCGGGGCGCACGAGGGGCAGCAGAAGTAGTACCGCTCGCCGTCGTAGTCGCGGAACAGGCCCGCCGCCTCGGCATCGGACTTCACCACCGGGTTGCCCACCATCACGGGGCAGGCGGTGGACTCGTCCGCAGTCTTCGCGTGCGGGGCTTCAGCGTCGTCGTTCGCCGCCATGCCGCGGAATCCGCGCAGTCGCAGGCTGTTCCCCACCACGAAGACGCTGGAGAAGGCCATCGCCGCGCCGGCGAGCATCGGGTTGAGCATGCCGAGGGCGGCGACCGGGATGGCGGCGACGTTGTAGGCGAACGCCCAGAACAGGTTCGTCTTGATGGTGCGGAACGTGCTGCGGGACAGGCGAATCGCGTCCACAGCTGCCCGCAGGTCACCGCGGACCAACGTGATGTCCGAGGCCTCGATCGCGACATCGGTGCCGGTGCCCATCGCCAGGCCGAGGTCGGAGGCGGCGAGCGCGGGGGCGTCGTTCACGCCGTCGCCCACCATCGCGACCACGCGGCCCTGCGCCTGCAGCCGCGTCACCACATCGACCTTGTCCTGCGGCATGACCTCGGCGATCACCTCGTCGATGCCCACCTGCGCAGCGATGTGCCGGGCGGCGGCCGCGTTGTCGCCGGTGAGCAGGACCGGGTTCAGGCCCAGCGCACGGAGCTCTCGGATCGCCTGCGCACTGGTCGGTTTCACGGTGTCGGAGACGACGAGGATGCCGCGCGCCGAGCCGTCCCAGCCGACGGCGACCACGGTCGCGCCGCGTTCCTCGGCGCGGGCCTTGGCCGCCGCAAGGTCATCGCTGAGGCGGAGCGCCCAGTCCGCGAGCAGCGAATCGCGGCCCACGATCACGCCGTGGCCGTCGACGACACCCTGTACGCCCTGTCCCTCGACGTTGGCGAATCCCTCGACGGGCGAGAGCGTTCCGGCCCTCTCCCGGGCGCCCGCCGCGATGGCCTGCGCGATCGGGTGCTCGGAGGCGTCCTCGAGCGCGCCGGCGAGCCGGAGCACGTCCTGCGCCTCGACGCCCGGCTCGGTCACCACGTCGACGAGGGTCATCCGCCCGGTGGTCACGGTGCCGGTCTTGTCGAGGACGACGGTGTCCACGCGCCGGGTCGATTCGAGGACCTCCGGACCCTTGATGAGGACGCCCAGCTGGGCGCCGCGGCCGGTGCCGACCAGCAGCGCCGTCGGAGTGGCCAGGCCGAGCGCGCAGGGGCAGGCGATGACGAGGACGGCGACCGCGGCGGTGAAGGCCGCCGAGGCGGGGAAACCCGCGCCCAGCCAGCCACCCAACGTGATCGCGGCGACCGCGATGACGATCGGCACGAAGACCCCGGAGATCCGGTCGGCGAGGCGCTGCACCTCCGCCTTCCCGGTCTGGGCGTCCTCGACGAGCCGCGCCATCTGCGCGAGCCTGGTGTCCGATCCGACGCGCACGGCCCGCACCACCAGGCGCCCACCGGCGTTCACAGTGGCGCCGGTGACGGCGTCTCCCGCACCGACCTCGACGGGCACGGACTCGCCGGTCAGCATGGACGCGTCGACCGCGGAGGTGCCGGAGACGACCACGCCGTCGGTGGCGACCTTCTCGCCGGGGCGCACGACGAACACGTCGCCCACCGCGAGGTGTTCGACCGGAATCTTCACCTCGGCACCCTCGCGGAGCACCGACACCTCCTTCGCGCCGAGCTCCAGCAGCGCGCGCAGCGCCGCGCCGGCCCGACGCTTGGAGCGCTTCTCGAAGTACCGCCCGGCGAGGATGAACATCGTCACCCCGGCGGCCACCTCGAGGTAGATGTTGGCGGCACCGTCGGACGGCGCGAGCGTCAGGGCGAACGGGTGTTTCATCCCCGGCTCCCCCGCCGTGCCCACGAACAGCGCGTACAGCGACCACAGGAACGCGGACAGGGTGCCCATCGAGATGAGCGTGTCCATCGTCGCGGCGCCGTGCCTCAGATTGGTCCACGCCGCCACGTGGAAGGGCCATGCGCCCCAGAGGATCACGGGCGCAGCGAGCGCCAGCGAGGCCCACTGCCAGTAGGTGAACTGCAGGGCCGGGACCATCGCCATCGCGATCACCGGCACCGCGAGCACGACGGCCCCGATCAGCCGGGTGCGCAGGGACTCCAGCTCACGGTCGGCCGGGGAGCCCTGCTCGCCTCCTCGGTCCGACGATGCCGCAGTCCCGGACGGCGTTGCGCTGTAGCCGGTCTCGGCGACCTCGTCGATGATCCGCTGCACGTCCACGCCGTCGGGCGCGGTGATCCTCGCCTTCTCCGTGGCGTAGTTGACGGTGGCGCTCACACCCTCGATCTTGTTGAGGCGCCGCTCGATCCGGTTCGCGCAGGAGGCGCAGGTCATGCCGCCGATGTCCAGTTCGATGTGCGCGCCGCCGGTCGCACCCTCGATGCCGCTCATGCTCAGTTCCTCTCGGTGTCGATGACGAAGCTCGCGGTGCGGACGGCACCGTCGACCTGGAAATCCAGGTAGAGCAGGTAGCGGCCCGCGGTGGGCACCTGCGACTGGAAGGAGATCGACGGTCCGCCGGTCGCGCCCGGCTTCGGCTCGTCCCCGTCGGGGTGCACGTGCAAGAAGGCGAGGTCGCCCTGGCGTAGCGCCACGAGGTGCCCGAAGGCGCCGAGGTAGGGCTGCAGCGTGGTGACCGGGGCATCATCGCGGGTGACGCGCAGTTCGACCGGGCTCGACGCACCGGCGGCGAGGCCGCCCGCGAGGGTGACGGTGAACCCGTCGACCTGCGCGGTCCGCGTGGGCGCGGGATCCACGGGCTCGACGGTGCCCGCGACATCCACCGTGCGCGAGAGAGTGACCGCGGCACCGCCGGCAGTGAAGTCGGCGTAGACGCGGTACGTGCCGGCCTCCGTCCACCTCCACGGGACGGACCACGTGCCCGTCTCCCGATCGAGCGTCGGATGCACGTGCCGGAAGTCCCGCCCGTCGGACCGCACGACGATCAGGTGCAGGTCCTTCTCATGGGTGGTGGTGTACGCGGTGACCGGAGCGCCCGACGCGTCCTCGATCCGGAAGCTCAGCACGCCCGCATCCCCGACTCCCCGCGGCGCGGCGACCGGCGACAGCGTCAACCCCTCGGCGCTCAGCGCGACGCCCTGGAGACTCGGCACCGCAACGCCGCTCCCGGCACCGCCGTGATTCGCATGATCCTGCACCTGATCGCTCCTCTCGGTGAACTGCGCCACCACACTGTCCGGGACGACGGCACCGGCGAGGCCGTACGCCGCGCCGAAGGCCACGACCAGGCCGGCGCCGTAGACCGCCAGCCGTGCCGCCGGGCTCATCGAGCGCCGCTTCCACTGGCCGACGTCCATCGCTTCCTCCTCGGTACCGATACCCCTGCCGGGTATCTGACACACTGAACGTTATACCCCCATGGGGTATATGGCAAGGGTGCGGCCGCCCGAATTCGGACGGTCTCGTCCGCCGCCGACAATGCGCCCGGCGAACTCTGTTCGCGCCGCACAACCCCCTCGCCGAATCGGACAGACACTCGCGCCGATTCCGTCTGAATCCCCAGCTACCCACCGGTTTGCGGTACTGAGTGAAAATGATTGCGATACAGCATCTTCCGAGGGAACCTGGCCCAATGACCAGTGTTTTCGAGCACGCGGAACACAAATCTCGACGGCCACCGAAACATCGAGCAGAGTCGGATACCTTCACCCCGAGTGCGATTCGCACCGCCACCAGACGATGGGAACCGAGAATCGATGATCCGCCTCCGTGTCACCTCCGCCGCCGCGGCGCTCGCCGCCGGCACCACCCTGCTGCTCCCCGCCACCGCGTTCGCCGCGCCCAACGACACCGCGCCCACTCCGAAGCCCGTTCCTGCGGCCGCGAAGCACGCCCCGAAGCCGGCACCCGGGGTGCGGCCCGCCGCCGCCAAGCCCGCCGCGGCGAAGCCCGCCGCCAAGCCGGTCTCGAAGCCCGCCGCCGCGCCGCAGGACCCGCTCACCGGATTCGTGTGCACCGTGATCCAGTTCATCCCGGGCGGCCTGCAGACCGTGCAGTCCACGCTGCAGACCGTCGGCACGGCCGAGAAGGAGCTCGTGGCCGGCGCCCGGCAGATCGCACCCGGCCCGGCGGATGCCTACAAGGCCTTCCGTGCGCCGATCGACCAGCAGGTCACCGCGCTGCTCACGGCCTGCGCAGGCCCCGCGAAGTAGCCCGGCACCGTCGGGCCCGGGTCCGCACGGACTACGGGACGACGGTGGCGCCGGGCACCGGACCGGAGGCGACGCGCACCGTCCGGCACACCCCCGCGCCGGCGAGTTCGGTGCCCACATCGACGGCGTCGTCCGCGCTCGCGCAGAGGAAGGCGCAGGTGGGACCGCTGCCGGAGACGATGCCGGCCAGCGCGCCGGCCTCCACCCCCGCGCGCAGCGTCCGGCGCAGACCCGGCTGCAGCGACAGCGCGGCGGCCTGCAGGTCGTTGGCGAGCAGCGGCGCCAGCCGATGCGGGTCACCGGACGCGACGGCGGCCAGCAGCTCGTCGGGGCCGCCGGCGCGCGGCGGGTCCCCCACCTCCCGCAGCCGATCGAGTTCGCGGTACACCGCCGGCGTGCTCAGCCCCTCGCGGGCCAACGCCAGGGTCCAGTGGAACTCACCGCGGGCCAACGCGGGGATCAGCCGCTCCCCGCGCCCCGTGCCGAGCGCGGTGTGGCCGTGCAGCGAGAACGGGACGTCGGAGCCCAGCGTCGCCGCGACCTCGTCGAGCTCGTCCCGGGTGACCTCGAGGCCCCACAGCGTCGCGGCGCCGAGCAGCGCGGCCGCGGCGTCCGCGGACCCGCCGGCCATTCCGCCGGCGACGGGAATGCCCTTGGCGATGTCGATGCGCATGTTCGGGTCGCGGTCGTAGCGCTCGGCGAGCGCGACGACCGCCCGGGCGGCCAGGTTCGTCGGATCGGTCGGCACGTCGCGCACACCCTCGCCGGTGACGTGCAGCGAGAGCTCGTCGGCCGGGGTCAGCGTCACGTCGTCGTGCAGGGACAGCGCCTGGAACACCGTCACCAGCTCGTGAAAACCGTCGGGCCGCACGTCGCCCACCCCGAGGTGGAGGTTCACCTTGGCGGGCGCACGCACGGTCAGGGGCGTCGGGACCACGGAAAGCACGCGTTCCAGACTACGGTGCCGGAGACCGTGGGCCGGCCGCGGACTTCGCGGCGGCGAGCGCGGCGAACTGCTCCACGCCCAGCTTCTCGCCGCGTTCCCGCGGATCGATGCCCGCGGCGACCAGGATCTCCTCCGCGGCGGCGGGCGATCCGGCCCAGCCCGCGAGGGCCGCGCGGAGGGTCTTGCGGCGCTGCGCGAAGGCCGCGTCCACGGCCGCCCAGAGCTGCGCGCGGTCCACATCGGCGCGACCGTCCGGCCCGTGCAGGTCGATCCGCACCAGCCCCGACTCGACATTGGGCTCGGGCCAGAACACCGCCCGCCCGACGGTGCCGGCCTTGCGCACGCGCCCGTAGTACGCCGCCTTCACCGACGGTACGCCGTACACCCGCGAGCCCGGCGCGGCGGCGAGCCGATCCGCCACCTCCAACTGCACCATCACCAGCACGGTGCGCAGTGTCGGAACCTCCGCGAGCAGGTGCAGCAAGACGGGGACCGAGACGTTGTACGGGAGGTTCGCGACGAGCACCGTCGGCGATCCTGCGACGGACACCTGCGTACCCGAGACCTTGAGCGCGTCCTCGCCGATCACGGTGAGGTTCCCCGCCAGCTCGGGCGCACGATCGGCCACCGTCTTCGGGAGCTGTTCCGCGAGAACCGGATCGATCTCGATCGCGGTCACGGCGGCGGCGGCGTCGAGCAGCGCCAGCGTCAGCGATCCCAAACCCGGGCCCACCTCGAGGGCGATGTCGTCGGGCCGGACGTCCGCCGCGGCGACGATCTTGCGGACCGTGTTCGGGTCGTGCACGAAATTCTGCCCCAAGGTCTTGGTGGGGCGAACGGACAACTGCCCGGCCAGCGCGCGGATCTCCGCGGGGCCGAGCAGTCGTGCCTTGTTCTTGAAGTCGGCGCCGGTCACCGGTGTGACTCTACCGAGCTACTCCGAGTTGCCGGACAGGCCGAGACGCGACGAGCACGACGGCCAGGCGCCCCAGCCCTGCGCGGCGAGGGTCTTACGGGCGATGTCGATCTGCTCCTCGCGAGTGGCGAGGTCGGCGCGCGGCGCGTACTTGCCGCCACCGTGACGCAGCCAGGTGCCGTAGTCGAACTGGACGCCGCCGTAGAAGCCGTTGCCCGTGTTGATCGACCAGTTGCCGGTGGACTCGCACTGCACCAGGCGGTCCCAGACCGACCCCGGCGCCACGTAGGGCGCGCCCGGCGCGGTGCCGACGGCGGTGACCCCGGGGACGCCCGCGTCGATCACCGTCGAGGCGATCTTCTCGCGGGAGACGACCTTGCCGTCCACGACCTTCTCGCGGTACTGCACGCTCTGCGTACCCGGCTTGCCGGGGTTGGTGATCTGGGTCTTGCCGTTGGTCAGCTTCGGATCGTCGACCTTCTTCGGCGGCGCGGTGTACGGCTCGGTGACCGTGACCGTCGAGGTGCGGTTGCGGCTGACCGTGATCGTCATGTCCGGCGTGACCCGCGAGTTCGCGCTCGGGGTGACCGTGTCCTGCTGGATCAGCGGGACACCCATCTTCGCCAGGTACTCGCCGACGGTGCGCCCGGCCGCGTCCGCGCGGACCGTCTTCCCGGCGTCCACGACGGTGGCCGCGACCGGGGTGGTCACGGACACCGCGGCACCCGAGAGTGGGACCTGCGCGTCCAGCGGCAGCGAGACGAAGTTCTTGGCGTCGCCGAGGCCGGCATCGGCGAGGGCGGCGCCCATCGTGAGGTCGGTGGTCTTGACCGTGCGAACGGCGCCGTTGACGTTGACCGCGATGTCGCGGGCGTGCTGCACCGAGATCGGCTGACCCGAGGCCACCGACTCGTTCAGGCCGGGCGTCACCTTGTCGGCGGCGCCGGCGTCGATGCCCGCGGACTCCAGGATGGACTTCACCGACCGGCTCATCGTCGAGACCTCGCGGGCCTGCCCGTCGACGGTGACGGTGACGTCCTGGTACAACGCCGCGGCGGTGCCGCCGGCGGCCATCAGTGCCACGAGCATGGCACCGGTGACCGCGCGGACCGGGGTGTTCTCCAGGCGGGTGCTGATCCCGCCGAGCACGCCACCCTGGGTGTCGTCGGCATCGGCTTCCGGAGCCTCGACCTCGTCGTCCTCGTCGTAGACCTCGAGGGACGGAACGGCCTCGACCTCGTCAGCGAGGTGGGTGAGACTCTCCGCTTCGGCGACCGCTTCATCGCCGTACACCTCGGCCTCGAGGTCGAGGATCTCGCGGTCCACCTCGAGGTCGACGGTCCGCTCGTGCAGGTCACTGAACCGGGCGAAGACCCGGTTCACGTCGAACTCCGCGGTGCGCTCCCCGGTGGGGGCGAAGGCACCTCGGCGGGAGTGGGCGGTCGGCTGATCCACCATGGTGGAGTTGTCGTCTGCGTCGAACTCAGGCACTGGTGACTTCCCTACGGGTACTGCGGATGGACTGCCGATGTGGCCGACGGCGACGTTTCGGTCGCCGTTACATCACAGTACGGTAACGGAGAAGTGGAAGGTGTGCCAGCTTCTGTTCATTTCGACGCCGAGAATGTGGCGCCGAACACACGGTCCGCGGTCGCCGTGGTGGCCGCCGCGATCTCCTCGGGAGCGACTCCGCGCAGGTCAGCGAGGAATCGGGCCGTGTAGGGGATGCAGTACGACTCGTTGGGGGTACCCCGGTACGGGTGGGGTGTGAGATACGGCGCATCGGTCTCAACGAGGAGTTGACCGTCGGGAACCAGGCGCGCCGCGTCGTGCAACGCGGTCGCGTTGGTGAAGGTGACGGTGCCGGAGAAGCTGAGCACGTAACCGCGGTCCACGCATTCGCGCGCCATCGCCGCGTCGCCGGAGAAGCAGTGGAAGATCACCGTCTCCGGGGCGCCGAAGCGCTCCAGGTCCGTCAGGATGTCGGCGTCGGCCTCGCGGTTGTGGATCATCAACGGTTTGCCCAGCCGCTTGGCCAGGTCGATGTGCCACTCGAAGGACGCGTGCTGCTGCGCCGGCGTGGCCACGTCCTCGCGCTTGCCCAACCAGTACCAGTCCAGCCCGGTCTCCCCGATCGCCACGCACCGCGGATCGGCGGCGAGCCGCTCGAGCTCCTCCGGCGCACCGTCGACCTCGAGCTGGTGCGCGTCCGTGGGGTGCAGGGCCACCGCGGCGAAGACCCGCTCGTCCCAGCGGGAGGCGTCGATGACGTACCGGGCCTGCTCGAGATCGCAGGCGACGGTGACGACCCGGCCCACGCCGACGGACGCCGACCGATCGACCAGCTCCCGCACGGCCTCGGGCGTGCGGGCTCGGCAGCCGTCGAGGTGCGTGTGCGCGTCGACGAGGCCCGGGAGCGGATCGGGCAGCGGAGGCGGCGACTTCTTCTTCCCCATGCCGCCCATTGTTCCGGTAGTCCCCGCACCGGGTTTCTTCGGACCAGGTTTAATCCGGTGTTAAGCGGAGGCGAAGCGACGGCTGATCTGATCGCAACAGCCCCTTCGAAGAGGAGAACAGATGAGCTCGAAGATCGTGGCCGGCCTCGTCGTCGGTTGCGCCGCCCTGGTCGCGGCCTGCAGCACGACGACCGGCGGCACCCCGACGGTGTCCGACAGCAGCGCCGCGCCGAGCACGGTCGCGGTTCCCGCCGGACTCGACGTCGGGCGGTTCCCCACCACGATTCGGGAGGTCCCGTCACCGTCGAACGAGAACGCCTGGATCATCGAGGGCAACCGGATGGCTGAGGCGCTCATCCAGGTCAACGAGGTCGACCCGCGGATGAAGATCGGCGGCGCCGGCCTGCGCTCCTACCCGGTGCTGACCGGCATCCAGCTCAAGCAGCGGGTTCCCGACGCGACCTACAACGCCTTCTACGACAACAAGATGCGCGTCGGTATGACGACCACGCGCGGCGACACCTTCGACAACCCGACCGTGGCCACCCGCATCGGTCTGTACCGCTTCGACACCCCCGACGCCGCGGCCAAGGCGCTCGCGGCGATCAAGGCCGCGACGGCGGGGCAGCGGCAGATCCCGATCACCGGCACCGACGGCGTCAGCGCGACGGAGTTCAAGCCGGGCACCGTGGACAGCTACCGCGTCGAGGGCCCGTTCGTCATCAACGTCAGCGGGACGGCCCCCGCGACGGACGACGCGGCGAAGTTCGTCACCAAGGCCTACGCACTCGAGATCCCCAAGGTCAAGAGTTTCAGTCCCACGCCCGTGGCGTCGATCCAGTCGCTGCCGGGCGACAAGGACGGGATCCTCTCGCGCACCCTCATGCAACAGTCCAGCGCGCTGAGCAGCCTCTCCAACGCCTACTACGGCCTCGACGCGATGCTGCACCGCATCCGCGACATCTCGGACGCGGACATCTACCGCAAGGCCGGCGTGGACCTGGTCGGCGAGGGCGCCGCGATCGTCTACCGCACGCGGGACGCCGCTGCCGCGACCGACATGGCCGCAGCGCTGGTGTCCACGACCCGCGCGGACAAGAACCACGTGGCCGCCGCCTCCCCCACGGCGCTGCCGCAGGCGCAGTGCACCGAGCGCCGGGAGTCGCAGACCTTCAACTGCGCCGTCGCGGTCGGCCGGTGGGCGGCGACGGCCGGCGGCGAGAGCCTCGCGGAGTCGCAACAGGCGATCTCGGCACAGTTCACCATCCTCGCGAAGAACCCGTAGGGATCGAAGGCCATGAAGAGCACCGTCATTCCAGCACTCGCCCTCGCACTCGCCGCTGCGACCCTCACGGCGTGCAGCACGACGGTGTCCGGCATCGCCGGCGACAGCGCCGGGAACTCGCCCGGCCCCGTCATCCCGACGGGGCTGGACGTCGGGCAGAATCCGACCACCTTGCGCGAGATCCCACCGTCGTCGACGGACGGCGGCTGGATCGTCGAGGGCAACCGCATGGGCGACGCGCTGATCCAGGTCAGCGACGTCGACGCCCGCCTGAAGATCGGTGGGGTCGCGCTGCGCTCCTACCCGGTCCTCGACGGGCTGAACCTGTCCGAGCGGGTGCCCGACGCGACCGCATCGGCCTTCAGCCGCAACAACATGCACGTCGGCATGACCACGACCCGCGGCGACAAGCTCGAGAATCCGACGGTCGCGCTGCGCGTCGGGCTGTACCGGTTCGACGACGCCGCGACCGCCGCGAAGGCGCTCGACGCCGTGAAGGCGGGAGCCGGATCGCAGCGGCAGATCGTCGGGATCGACGGCGTGTTCGCGACGGAGTTCAAGCCCGGCACCGTCGACTCGTACCGGGCCGAAGGTCCGTTCGTGATCAACGTCAGCGGCACCGCCCCGACCACGGGCGAGGCGACCGGCTTCGTCTCGAAGGCCTACGCACTGCAGGTGCCGAAGGTCCAGCAGTTCCGGCCGACCCCCGCCTCGTCGGTGCAGACGCTGCCCAGCGACGACGGCGGCATCCTCGCCCGCACGATCTACGAGGCGAACCCGCCGGTCTCCGCGAAGGAGATCGCGAACAACTACTACGACCTCGCCGGGCTGGTGCTGCGGGTCGAGGACGTCTCCGATGCGGACATGTACCGCGCAGCGGGCGTGGACGCCGTCGGGCAGGGGAAGACCATCGTCTTCCGGGCCCGGGACACGGCTGCCGCCGCGAAGTTGCTCGCCGACCGCCGCAGCCGCGCCGATGCCACCAAGTCCACGCCGGTCGCGGTGCCCGCCGGCCTACTGACCGTCAGGTGCGGTCAGTACAAGGACGACGGGACCTACGGGTGCAGCGGGCACGTGGGCCGCTACGTGTTCTCCCTGTCCACCGACTCGCTCACCGACGCGACGCAGACCGCCGCCGCGCAGTACACGATCCTGGCGAAGAACCCGTAGGCGCCCGCTACTCCGGTTCGACGTAGCGGGGGAAGACGCCCTGCGGCTTGGGCAGTGCGGTACCCGGCCGCAGCCGGGTGGCGACCGCGTCGAAGGTCCGCTCATCCTTCGGCTGCTCGAGCAGCGTGAGCAGTTCCTCCGACGACTCCGGCATCACCGGCTGCAGCAGCAGCGCGACCTGCCGGACGACCTCGGCGGTCACGTACAGCACCGTCGCCATGCGGTCCGGATCGCTCGCCTTGAGCTTCCACGGCTCCTGCGCGGAGAAGTACCGGTTGGTGTCGGCGAGGACCTCCCAGATCGCCTCCAGGTACAGATGCAGTGCCTGGTCGTCGACGTGGCCACGGACCGCCGACAGCAGGCCGTCGGCCTTGGCGAGCAGGGCATCGTCGGCCTCGGTGAACGGGCCGGGCGACGGGACCGTGCCCCCGCAGTTCTTGTTGATCATCGACAGCGAGCGCTGCGCGAGGTTGCCGAGCTCGTTGGCGAGGTCGGCGTTGATCCGACCGACGATGGCCTCGTGGCTGTAGCTGCCGTCCTGGCCGAAGCTGACCTCGCGGAGCAGGAAGAAGCGCAGCGCGTCGAGGCCGTACTCCGCGATGAGGGCGTGCGGGTCGACGACATTGCCGACCGACTTGCTCATCTTCTCGCCCTTGTTGAACAGGAAACCGTGCGCGAAGACCCGCTCGGGCAGCTCGATCCCGGCGCTCATCAGGAATGCGGGCCAGTAGACCGCGTGGAAGCGGATGATGTCCTTGCCGATGATCTGCAGCTTCGGGGGCCAGAACGTTCCGAACTGCTCCGAACCCGTGTCCGGGTAGCCGGCGCCGGTGAGGTAGTTGGTGAGCGCGTCCACCCACACGTACATGACGTGGTCCGGGTCGCCCGGCACGGGCACGCCCCAATCGAAGGTGTCGCGGCTGATCGAGAGGTCCTTGAGGCCGCCCTTGATGAAGCTGACGATCTCGTTGCGGCGGGTGGCCGGCTCGAGGTAGCCGCCCTCGCGCTCGAGCAGCGCGAGCAGCCGGTCCTGGTAGGCGGAGAGCTTGAAGAAGTAGGACGCCTCCTCGGTCCACTCCACCTCCGTGCCGGTGCCCGTGGACACGCGGACGCCGTTCTCGGTGACGGTGGTCTCGTCCTCGGCGTAGTACGCCTCGTCGCGCACCGAGTACCACCCCGAGTACTTGCCGAGGTAGATGTCGCCATTGGCCGCCATCCGCTCCCAGATGGCCTTCGACGCCTCGTAATGGTCGGCGTCGGTGGTGCGGATGAACCGGTCGAAGGTGGATCCCACGGCGCGCTGCAACGCCTCGAAGGCGGCGGCGTTGCGGTCGGCGAGGGCCTTGGTCTCGATGCCCTCCTTGGCCGCGGTCTGCTGCATCTTCAGGCCGTGCTCGTCGGTGCCGGTCAGATAGAACACGTCGAAGCCGTCGAGGCGCTTGAACCGCGCGATCACGTCCGTGGCGATGTACTCGTACGCGTGCCCGATGTGCGGAACGCCGTTCGGGTACGCGATCGCGGTCGTGAGGAAGAATGCCTTGTCTGCAGCCATGATGGGGTCAGCTTATCGGTGCGTTCCCGCGGTCCGGCAAGCACGTTTCGGCGCGCCGGTCAACGGCTCGACGGTCCCCTGTGGAAAGTCCGGATCCCTCCACAGGCACGTCCCGGTCGGCGTCGGTGCGGTCCGGGGGTGGGCGAGCATCAAGCTCATGGGGGAACACGGGGTGGTGACGCGGACGGAGCTGGAGGCCCAGGGCTGGACACCGCGCGCGATCCGGCTCGCGGTGGACGCGGAACGGCTGACCCTGTTGCGGCGCGGTAGGTACGCCCTCCCCGGCGCCGACCCGGACGTAATGCGCGCCGTGTCAGCCGGAGGAGGCGTGAGCTGCATGTCCGCGCTCGCCCGCCATCGGGTCTGGGTGCCGGAGTCGGCGCGCGGGTTGCACGTCCGGCTGTCCGAGCGGGCCCGGCGCCGCGCGCACAAGGGTCTCATCGTGTGCGGCGAGTCGATCGACGCACCTCCCGCAGCCGTGGACGACGCAGCAACATCGGTGCTCGCGGTCGCCGACTGCGTGCACGGCGACGAACTCGTCGCGGTGTTCGATTCCGTTCTCCATCGGGGAGTCCTGCAGCCCGGCGAGCTGACGGGCCTGCTACGCGGGCGCCCGCGGCGCGTGGAACGCGCGCTGCGCGGCGTCGACGGATCAGCCGAGTCCGGCACCGAGACGCACGTGCGCCTGCACCTGCGGCGCAAACGGCTCGCCCCGCGCACCCAGGTGTTCATCCCCGGGGTCGGGCACGTCGACCTCCTGGTCGGCCGCAGCCTGGTCATCGAGTGCGACAGCGAGGAGCACCACGCCGGGGAGGCCGTCGAGACCGACCGCGAGCGCGACCTGGTGCTGCAGACGCTGGGCTTCTGCGTGCTGCGGGTGTCATATCAGCAGGTGTTCCGCCAGTTCCCGAGAGTCGCGGCGGCGATCGCCCGCACGATTCTCGGACGGCGACCACCTGCGGCACCCCGACTATGTGCCGTGACTACCCGGGTTGTCCGCACGAACGTCGCCCCCAGCGGCGGTCGCTTTTCGTGACCTGGGGAAATGCAGGGGGTGCGCCGCTCAGACCGACGTTCGTGCGGGCACCTCGGATACGGATCTCATACCTGCGAGGGATTCCATGCGGCGCTCGCGATCGGGCAGCATCCGGGAGGACACCAAGCGCACGATACGGATTCGGACATGACACTGAGCTTTCTCTACGGCCTGCTGTTCCTCGCCACCTGGCGGATCCTCCGCCTCGCCATTCCCGCGAACGCCGCTCCTCCTCACGCCGCCCAGCCGGGCCGCACCGCCCCGAGGCGATACCAGCAGCGATGGCCCTTCGCGCTCATCGCGGTCGCGATCGCGGGATCTCTCGCCGAGCTTCTGCATCCCGGGCTCGAGCGTTCGTGGCAGCGGTCTGCGGCGGCGATCGACCACGGCGAGCTGTGGCGGTTGGTCACTTCCTTCCTGATCCAGGGCGGCGGGCTCTGGGGGATGGGTTTCAACCTCATCACCCTCGTCGTCACCACCGTCCTCGGCGCGCGAGTTTTCGGCGCAGGCGCGGGCTCCGCGGTGTGGGTCGCGGGCGGGACTGTCGGAAATCTGCTGGCCCTGGCCCTCGGATTCCCCGACGGCGCCGGGAGCTCGCTGGCGACGATGACGCTCGCCGTCGCCGCCGCCGTGGCGGCAGCACCGCACCGACGGCGGCGCGGCACAGGCTCGCACCCCGGAGGGGATCGCGGCCCGAACCGTAGCGGGCGGTCGGCGGCGGTCGCCCTCACAGCGCTCGCAGCGGTCGGTCTCGCCCTCGTGATACTGCGCGACGAACACGCCATCGCCGCCGTTCTCGGCGTGGGACTCGGCCTCGCGCTGCGCCGTGGGGCGTCGGACCGGATCACGGTCGGCGCCGCGTCCTGGGCGGGCACTTCCATCTTCTTCGTGGCGCAGGCGATCGCGATGGCCGGGGTGACCAACGGGTACAACCCGATTCGGCACATGGTCAGCGACCTCGGCATGGTGGGCTGCGCCCCCTCCGACGTGGGCGGGTACAACACCGACGTCTGCTCGCCCTGGCACCTCGCGATGAACCTGGGCTTCTCCGCGACCGGCGTCGGGCTCCTCGTCGGGACGCTACTCCTGTGGCCGCTGCGCCCTTCGGGACGCGTCGCGACAGCGGGCGCGGCGCTCATCCTGGTGGGCGGCCTCGGCAAGATCGGCGCCGGACTCACACCCGGCGACGTCCATCCAGCGGCGCACATGGCCGTCGCCCTGTTCAGCGGTCCCGCGCCGACGATGGGCCTGGTCCTCCTCGGCTGGTCGCTGCGCTCGGTGCGGCCCGTCGCCGCCCGCGCCGCGCTGGCCTGCGGCGCGGTCGGGATCGCGGGATTCGCCGCGACCACGGCCGCCATGGATTCGGGGTGGGCCGGGCTGGCCGAGCGGACCGCGATGTACCCCGTGATCGTGTGGGTCGCCGGAGCCGGCGTCGCCCTCCTCGCACACCGCGGTCGCGCGCTCAGGCCGACGTGCGTGCCGGAACCTCGAGTACCCGCGCACCGGGAGCGGCGTCGAGGGCGATGACCGCGCCGGACTCGTCCAGGCGGAACCGGGCGATGTCGCGGCCGTAGCGCACGTAGACCACGTCGTAGTCGACGCCGATGACCTCGGTCTCCGCGGTCGGCGCGTCCGCGGCGGTACCGGCGAACTCGCCCTCGGCGTAGAAGCGGACCTGGCTGAGATCGCCGTGCGCCACGTGTACCCAGGTCAGCCGACCGCCCAAGTCGGTGCCGCCGTCGATCACCGGGTTCATCGCTCCTCCTCGTCGCACAGGTGCGGTTCGTCGTGTGGGTGGCCGGCGGATCGGGTGGGAGAGGATCCGCCTGCCACGAAGCACTCTTCCGTCTCGCGCCGCTGGGCACATCAGGCGAATTCCCCATTTCTCCCCGACATCCGTCCCCCATTCGGCCGATGCGGGCGCATGACAGGATGGCGCGGTGCATCCGGTCGACATGCTGCGGGCGCTGCGGGATCGCGGCCATCGTCCTGCCGCGCTGCTCGGCAGCTGGGGCGGGTTCCGCGCCGTGATCGCCCCGGAGCCCGCGCTCCGCCCCGGTATCGGACCCGACGGTGCGCCGTGGCTCGGCGTCGTCGGCTATCCCGATGTCAGCGGGGAGTCGCGGCTCGTGCCCGAGGTCGTCGGCGGCGATCCCGGCCCGCTGCTGCTGTTGGGCGCAGAGGGACACTGGACCTGCACCGATCCCGGATTCCCGGTCCCGGATGCGGCGCCCGCGTCGCGCTCGTGGGAGGCCCGCTGGACCGCACCGGATCGGGAGGATCACCGGGCAGCGGTACTCGCCTGCCAGGAGGCGATCCGGGCGGGTGACGTGTACCAGGTGAACGTGTGCACCCGCTTCGACGGCGTCCTGACCGGCGACCCGCTGGAGATGTTCGCCGACATCGCCGCCGCGACCCGGCCGGCCAAGGCCGCCTACCTCGAGGGCGACTGGGGCGCGATCGCGTCCTTCTCCCCCGAGACCTTCCTCACCGAGAGCGCCGGCCTGCTCACCGAGCGACCGATCAAGGGCACGCTTCCGGCCGGCCGACGCCCCGAGGACCTGCGGGCCAGCGTCAAGGACGTCGCGGAGAACGTCATGATCGTGGACCTGGTGCGCAACGACCTCAGCCGGGTCGCGACGACCGGCACCGTCCGGACTCCGGAGCTGCTGCGGGTGCAGCGGGCGCCCGGCGTCTGGCACCTCGTCTCGACGGTGACGGCGCAGCAGCGCCCCGGGACCACCCGGTCCCAGCTCCTCGACGCGACCTTTCCGCCCGCCTCCGTGACCGGCACCCCCAAGCTCGCCGCCCGCGATCGGATCATTCACTGGGAGAAGCACACCCGCGGCAGCTACTGCGGCGCGATCGGCATCGACCATCCGCTGACGGGTCTGGACCTCAATGTCGCGATCCGCACCGTCGAGGCGCGGGACGGCGCCCTCCGTCTCGGGGTGGGCGGCGGCATCACGATCGATTCCGAGCCCGACGCGGAGTGGTGCGAGTGCTTGGACAAGGCCGCGTCGATCGTGGGCTACCGCGCGGCCAGCGCCGCCTCGTAGAGCTCCCGCTTGGACGCCCCCGTCTCCGCGGCGACGGCGGCGCAGGCGTCCTTGAGGCGCTCCCCCGCGTCGACGCGGCGCAGGACCGCGGCCACGTGATCGACGGGATCGGCGGTGACGGGGTCGGCGCCGGCGAGCACGACGGTGATCTCGCCTCGCACCCCGTCGGCCGCCCAGGCCGCGAGCTCGCCGAGCGTGCCGCGCCGCACCTCCTCGTAGGTCTTCGTGAGCTCGCGACACACCGCGGCGCGTCGACCGGATCCGAGGACCTCGGCGGCGTCGGCGAGGGTGTCGGCGAGGCGGTGCGGCGACTCGAAGAACACCGCGGCGCGGCGCTCCGTCACGAGGTCCTGCAGCCACGCCCGGCGGGCGCCGGACTTGCGCGGGGCGAAACCGTCGAACAGGAACCGCTCGACGGGCAGCCCGGACAGGGCCAGGGCGGTGGTGACCGCCGACGGGCCGGGCAGGCAGGTGACCCGGTGTCCGGCCTCGACGACCGCCGCGACCAGGCGGTATCCGGGGTCGGACACGGAGGGCATGCCGGCGTCGGTGACCAGCAGCACCGTCTCGCCGGCGTCGAGCGCGGCGAGGAGCTGCGGGATCCGGCCGGCCTCGTTGTGGTCGTAGAAACTGATGATCCTCCCGCGCGGTTCGACCCCCAGCGAGGCGGCCAGGGAGCGGGCCCGGCGGGTGTCCTCGGCGGCGATCACGTCGGCCGTTCCGAGTGCGGAGACGAGCCGGGCCGTGGCGTCACCCGGGTTGCCCATCGGCACCCCGGCGACGATCAGCGCACCGCGCGCGTCCTCAGCTCCCACGACTGACACCCTACGATGGGTCGCGTGACAGCCGTGGCCACCCCTGCAGCCGACGCCCACCGCGACGTCGTCAGTCCCGGCCCGACACTGCCGCCCGCGGTGTTCGGCGCGACCGACCGCGGTTTCGGCTGGACCGTGACGCTGCTCCTGACCGCCGTCGCGGCGGCCACCCGATTCTTCTACCTGGGCACACCGAGCAACAACGGCTTCATCGGCAGCACGCCCGTGCAGACCCCGGTGTTCGACGAGAAGCACTACGCGCCGCAGGGCTGGCAGGTGCTCACGGGCGGGCACTGGATCGAGGACAATCCGGGATTCGGGTTGATCGTGCACCCGCCGGTGGGCAAGTGGATGATCGCCATCGGCGAGTGGATGTTCGGCTACACGCCGCTGGGCTGGCGGTTCATGTCGGCGGTGTGCGGGACCCTGCTGGTGTTCCTGGTCATCCGCGCTGCCCGCCGGCTGTCCCGGTCGACGCTGATCGGCGGCCTGGCCGGCTTGTTCCTCATCTGCGACGGACTGACGATGGTGTCCTCGCGGGTCGCCCTGCTCGACATCTTCCTCGTGTTCTTCGGCTTCGCCGCGTTCTCGATGATCCTGGTGGACCGCGACCAGATGCGCGCCCGCCTGCACCGCGCGGCCGTCGAGGGGCGCATCACGGATTCGCTGTACGGCCCGCGGCTGGGCTTTCGCTGGTGGCGGTTCTCGGCTGCGGTCATGCTCGGTCTGGCGTGCGGGGTGAAGTGGTCGGGCAGCTACTTCCTCATCGGGGTCCTCGCGCTCTCGCTCGCCTTCGACGTCGCGAACCGGCGGCAGTACGGCGTGCTGCGACCCTGGCGCGGGGTGATCCTGCGCGACCTGGTCCCGTCCGGCATGTCGCTCGGGGTGCTGCCCGTGCTGATCTACCTCGGCACCTTCTGGGCCTGGTTCACCTCGGAGACCGCCGTGTTCCGGTACGCGGTGGGCAATCAGGTCGGCGCCGGCGGCACCTTCGGCTGGGTGCCTGCGGCACTGCGCTCGCTGTTCTACTACGAGGACAGCGTCCTGAAGTTCCACGACACCCTCACCAACTCCGCGGGCAACCACCATCCGTGGGAGTCGAAGCCGTGGACCTGGCCGATGGGCCTGCGCCCGATGCTGTACCACTACACCGCCGATCAGTCGGGCGGCATGTGCGGCGACGGCCCCTGCGTCCGCGCCGTGATGGCAGTGGGTACGCCGGCGCTCACGTGGATAGCCCTCCCGGTACTGCTGTGGGCGCTGTGGAAGATGTGCGTCAAGCGCGACTGGGCGTACGCCGCGCCGGTGACCATGTACTTCGCGACCTACCTGCCCTGGTTCCTCAACCTCGACCGGCAGATGTACTACTTCTACGCGCTGACCCTGATGCCCTTCCTCTGCATCATGATCGCCCTGATCTGCCGCGAGGTGCTGGGTCTGGACGGCCGCGCGCGGTTCTTCGGGTTCGAGCGGCTGCAACTGGGCCGCTGGTTGGTGGTCATCTACGCCACGATCGTGGTGCTCGACTTCGCCTGGCTCTGGCCCATTCTCACCGCGGCACCCATCCCCATGTGGTGGTGGCGCCTCGAGCTCTGGTTGCCCAGCTGGCAGTAGCCTCCCGTTCCCGGGTCCGACGGTGCCTGCGCGCCCCGTTCGGCGAGTCCGACGGTGCCTCGTCCACCCGGCACTCGGATTCTGACCGATACGGACACGCTGTCCGAAGTGGACGGAATCCGAGTGTCACGCGAGTGAGGTGATGTCGCAGTCACGCGCGCCACGGAACGCCTCCGCACCGCCGTCAGATCCTCGCGACGGTGCGGGTCTCCCGCGCCAGGAGCCACGCCCCGGCTGCGGCCACGCACAGGGTGGCGGTGATGGCGAAGGCCCAGGTGAAGCCGAGGTACTGGGCGATCGCGCCGGCCAACAGCGGGCCCGAGATCGTGCCCGCGTCCTGCGCCATCTGATACGCCGACAGCGCACCACCGCTGCGTCCCTTCCCCTGCAGGACGTCGGCGAGGGTGGCCTGCATGGTCGGCGCGACGAGGCCGGTGCCGATGCCGGCGACCACCGTCACCAGGAACGCGACGAGCACCGAATCGGTGAAACCCAGGGCCAGCGTGCCCGCCGCGATGACGAGCATGCCCGTGACGATGAAGGGCTTGCGGCCGCACCGATCGGAGCCGCGGCCCGCGGGGAACATGGCCAGCACGTCGCCCGCGGCGTACGCGGCCAGGGCGTACCCGGCGATCGCGGCGGGCTGGTCGAGCACCGCGGCGAAGAACAGCGGCAGCAGAGACACCCGCATCGAGTAGACCCAGCCGAACACCACCGACGAGAACAGCGCGGCCCGGTAGGCGGAATCCGCGAGGGCCTCGCGCACCGTCGTACCGGGTTCGGAGGAGGCCTCCTCCCGGCCCGCCAGGGTGCTGCCGCGCAACGCGACCCCGACGACGAGCGTGGCCACCACGAGGGCGATCGCGTAGACGACGAAGGGCACGCGCAGGCCGAACCCGACGAGGGCGCCGCCCAGGAGCGGACCGCAGATGCCGCCGAGCACGAAGCTCGACGAGTACACGCCGCTGACGCGGCCGCGGATGTCGGCGGGCGCGATGCGGATCATCAGACCCATCGCCGAGACGGTGAACATCACCGATCCGACGCCGCCCAGCCCGCGGAAGAGCATGAGCTGCCAGTAACTCTGCGCGAAGGCCACCGCGAGCGTCGACGCCGCGACGATCAGCAGGCCCGTCATGTAGATCCAGCGTTCGCCGAAGGCCTTGACCAAGGGCCCGGTCGCGGGCGCGAAGGCGAGCCGCATGATCGCGAACGCACTGACCACGGCGGACGCGGCGCCGATCCCCACGTCGAAGGTGCGGGCGAAGGCGGGCAGGGCGGGCGCGACGACGCCGTAGCCGAGGGCGATCACGAAGCTGGCGGCCACCAGCACCCAGACCTCGGGCGGAACCCGCTGGGTCGTCTGCGCGGCGCCCGCGGCGGGTGGTTCAGTCACCGAAACATCATCCGCTAAGAACGCGTCAAGACCCGCATGGGGGCCGTTAACGCCGCGTGAGAACCGCCGTTCCCGGTGGTCTGGTGGACCCATGGACATCTCCAACGCGCTGGCCCTGGCCGCGACGATCCTCACCCTCGCGTACCTGCTGTACGCGCTACTGCGGCCGGAGCGCTTCTGATGAGCGACTCCGCAGCGGGCCTGCTGACGATCCTCACGCTGGTCGCGGCCCTGGCGATCTGCTACCGACCGCTGGGCGACTACCTCGCGCACGTCGTCACCACGCCCCGGCACTGGCGGGTCGAGCGGGTCGTCTACCGCCTCGTCGGCGCCGACCCGGAGGCCGAGCAGGGCTACCGGACCTACGCGATCGCGGCGCTCGCGTTCAGCGCCGTGAGCATCGTGCTGCTCACCGCCCTGCTGCTCGCGCAGGGCCTGCTGCCCGGCTTCCACCCGAAGCAATGGCGCTTCGACGAGGCGCTCAACACCGCGATCTCCTTCGTCACCAACACCAACTGGCAGTGGTACTCCGGCGAGACGGCGATGAACCTCGTCGCGCAGGCCATCGGCCTCGCGGTGCAGAACTTCGTCTCCGCGGCCGTCGGCATCGCCGTCGCCGTGGCGCTGATCCGCGGCTTCGTCCGCTCCCGCACCGACCGGCTCGGCAACTTCTGGGTGGACCTGACCCGCATCACGCTGCGCGTGCTGCTGCCGATCTCGGTGATCGGCGCGGTGATCCTCATGGCACAGGGCGTGGTGCAGACGCTGTGGCAGCGGCACGAGATCGTCGGGATCGACGGCCAGAAGCAGGTGCTCACCGGCGGCCTCGTCGCGAGCCAGGAGGTGATCAAGCTCCTCGGCACCAACGGCGGCGGCTTCTTCAACGCCAACTCGGCGCACCCGTTCGAGAACCCGACGGCCGCGACCAACCTGTTCCAGATCTTCCTCATCCTACTGATCCCCGTGGCGCTGCCCCGCATGCTGGGCAACCTCGTCGGCAACCACAAGCAGGGCTACGCGATCCTCGGCTCGATGACGATCATCTTCGCCGTCTCCACCGCGATCTCGATCGGCTCGCAGCTGGGCGGTCAGGGCACGGCCTCGCGCGCCGCGGGCGCCGCCCTGGAGGGCCAGGAGCTGCGGTTCGGGCAGTGGGGCACCGGCCTGTTCACGACCGCCACCACCAGCACGTCGACGGGGGCCGTCAACGCCGCGCACGACAGCCTCACCCCCGGCGCCGGCGGCGCCGCACTGGTGAACATGCTGCTCGGCGAGATCAGCCCCGGCGGCGTCGGTTCCGGCCTGTACGGCATGCTCGTCATCGCCGTCCTGACGGTGTTCCTGTGCGGCCTCATGGTCGGCCGCACGCCCGAGTACCTGGGCAAGAAGATCGGCCGGCGGGAGATCACCCTCGCCGCGCTCTACATCCTCGTGATGCCGGCGCTGGTGCTGGTCGGGACCGCGGCCACCGTCGTGCAGGAGCAGGGCGTCGCCGCGATGACCAACTCCGGGGCGCACGGGCTGTCGGAGGTGCTGTACGCCTACGCGTCCGCGGCCAACAACAACGGCAGCGCCTTCGCCGGCCTCGCCGTCGACACCCCGTGGTTCAACTACACCCTCGGCGCGGCGATGCTGCTCGGCCGGTTCGCGCCGATGGTCGCGATCCTCGCCCTCGCAGGCGCGCTCGCGCAGCAGCACCCCGTGCCCGCCACCGCCGGCACCATCCCCACCCACCGCCCGCTGTTCGTGGGCCTCACCGTGGGCGTCGTGGTCCTGGTGGCCGGACTGACCTTCGTCCCCGCCCTCGCGCTAGCACCGATCTCGGAGGTCACCCAGTGACGAACACACTGACCGGTCACCCGGCACCGTCGGACCCGAAGGCCGGCACGCCCGCGCCGAAGCGGCACTCGGCCTTCTCGCTCGCCGAGCTCCGCTCGGCCCTGCCCCGCGCGCTCGGCAAGCTCGACCCGCGCACGCAGATCCGGCAGCCCGTCGTCTTCGTGGTCTGGATCGCGTCGGTGTACACGACCGCGCTCGCCGTCACGAAACCCTCGGTGTTCGCGTGGGCCGTCGCGGTCTTCCTCTGGGCGACGGTGCTCTTCGCGAACCTCGCCGAGGCCGTCGCCGAGGGCCGCGGCCGCGCGCAGGCCGAGTCGCTGCGCAAGGCCAAGACGGAGACGATCGCGCGGTTGCGCACCGAGACCGGGGAACGCCGGGTGCCGGGCTCCGAGCTCACGGTCGGCGACCTCGTGATCGTCGACGCCGGCGAGGTCATTCCGGGCGACGGCGACGTGGTGGAGGGCATGGCCACCGTCGACGAGTCGGCGATCACCGGCGAATCCGCGCCCGTCGTGCGCGAGTCCGGCGGCGACCGCTGCGCCGTCACCGGCGGCACCCGCGTGCTCTCGGACCGCATCGTCGTCGAGATCAGGACCGAGCCCGGCAAGAGCTTCATCGACCGGATGATCGGCCTCGTCGAGGGCGCGAACCGGCAGAAGACGCCCAACGAGATCGCGCTGAACATCCTGCTCACGGTGCTGACGATCATCTTCCTGCTGGCCGTCGCGACGCTGCAGCCGATGGCGATCTACTCGGGCGGCGCAGTCGACGTGGTGGTGCTCGTGGCGCTGCTCGTCTGCCTCATCCCCACCACGATCGGCGCGCTGCTGTCCGCGATCGGCATCGCCGGCATGGACCGGCTGGTGCAGCGCAACGTGATCGCCAAGTCGGGCCGCGCGGTGGAGGCCGCGGGCGATGTGTCGACGCTGCTGCTCGACAAGACCGGCACCATCACCTACGGCAACCGCCGCGCGACGTCCTTCCACCCCGTGGCGGGACTCGACGAGCACATCCTGGCCGGTCACGCGCTGCTAGCCTCGCTCGCCGACGAGACGCCCGAAGGGCGCTCCATCGTCGACCTGGCCACGACCCACGGTCATGAGGTACCGACGGTGCGCCTGGGCACCGTCGTGCCGTTCACCGCCCAGACGCGCATGTCCGGCGTGGACCTGCCCGACGGCACCCGGATCCGCAAGGGCGCGGCCGCGGCCGTGCTGGCGTGGGTCGCCGCCGAGCGGCCGGGCGAGGGATCCGGTGAGGAGTCGCTCGGCACCGTCGACGTGCGGCTGGCGGTCGACGAGATCTCCGCGTCCGGCGGCACCCCGCTGGTCGTGGCGCACGCCGAGCCCGGCGCCGCCCCGGCGCTGCAGGGCGTGATCCACCTCAAGGACGTGGTCAAGGCGGGCATGCGGGAGCGCTTCGCGCAGCTGCGCGCGATGGGCATCCGCACCGTGATGATCACCGGCGACAATCCGCTGACCGCGAAGGCCATCGCCGAGGAGGCCGGCGTCGACGACTACCTCGCCGAGGCCACCCCCGAGGACAAGCTGGCGCTGATCAGGCAGCAGCAGGAGGGCGGCCGTCTCGTCGCCATGACCGGCGACGGCACCAACGACGCGCCCGCTCTGGCGCAGGCCGACGTGGGCGTCGCGATGAACACGGGCACCTCCGCCGCGAAGGAGGCCGGGAACATGATCGACCTGGACTCCGACCCGACGAAGCTCATCGACATCGTGGAGATCGGCAAGCAACTGCTCATCACCCGCGGCGCGCTGACCACCTTCTCCATCGCCAACGACATCGCGAAGTACTTCGCGATCATCCCCGCCATGTTCGTGCCCCTCGCCCCCGGCCTGGACGTGCTCAACGTGATGCGGCTGCACAGCCCGCAGTCGGCCATCCTCTCCGCCGTGATCTTCAACGCGCTCATCATCGTCGCGCTGATCCCGCTGGCCATGCGGGGCGTGAAGTACACCGCGAAGTCGGCGGACAAGCTGCTGGCACGGAACCTCACGATCTACGGCCTCGGCGGCATCATCGCGCCGTTCATCGGGATCAAGCTCATCGACCTCGTCGTGCAGTTGATCCCCGGACTCTCGTGACTCTCCTGAAAGGCACCGACATGTTCTCCGGATCCCTCTCCGCCGCGCCGCGCCAGCTCCTGGCCGGGCTGCGCATGCTGATCGTCATGACCGTCGTGCTCGGCGCCCTGTTCCCGCTCGTGGTGTGGGGCGTGGGCCAGGTCGCCTTCCGCGACAAGGCGAACGGCTCCCCGATCGAGCGGGGCGGCGCCGTCGTCGGGTCGTCCCTGCTGACGAGCACGTTCGACGGTGCGCAGTGGTTCCATCCGCGCCCGTCCGCGGGCGAGTACGACACGCTCGCCTCCGGCGGCACGAACCTCGGGCCGAACAGCGACAAGCTGGTGGCGCTCATCGCGGAGCGACGCGCCGCGGTCGCGAAGGAGGACGGGGTGGCACCGTCGGACGTGCCCACCGACGCGGTGACGGCGAGCTTCTCCGGCCTCGATCCGCACATCTCCCCCGCGTACGCGCGGCAGCAGACGGCCCGTGTCGCCCGGGCGCGCGGCGTGTCGCCCGAGCGGGTGACGGCGCTGGTCGCGCAGCACACCGAGGGGCGTCAGCTCGGCTACCTGGGCGAGGAGCGGGTTAACGTGGTGGATCTGAACCTCGCGCTCACCGACCTCGCCGCCGCGGCGAAGTAGCCCGGGCGGAGGAGGAGGGGAGACATGCCGAAGGGGCAGCTGCGCGTCTACCTGGGCGCCGCGCCCGGCGTGGGCAAGACCTACGCCATGCTCACCGAGGGCGTGCGCCGCGCCGCCCGCGGGACCTCCGTGGTGGTGGGCTACGTGGAGACGCACGGCCGGCCGCAGACGGAGGCGCAGCTGCAGGGCCTGCAGGTGATCCCCCGGCGGCGCGTCGAGTACCGCGGCGCGGTGCTGGAGGAGATGGACGTCGACGCGGTGATCGCCGCGCACCCGACGGTGGTCCTCGTCGACGAGCTCGCCCACACCAACGCCCCCGGCTCGAAGAACGAGAAGCGCTGGCAGGACATCGCCGAGCTGCTCGACGCCGGGATCGCCGTGGTCACCACCGTGAACATCCAGCACCTGGAGTCGCTGGGCGATGTCGTGGAGTCGATCACCGGCGTGCGACAGCGCGAGACGATCCCCGACACCGTCGTGCGCCGCGCCGAGCAGGTGCAGCTCGTCGACATGACCCCGGAGGCCCTGCGGCGGCGCATGGCGCACGGGAACATCTACGCGCCCGACAAGGTCGACGCCGCGCTGTCGCACTTCTTCCGGATCGGTAACCTCACGGCGCTGCGGGAACTCGCGCTGCTGTGGCTCGCGGACCGGGTGGATGAGCGGCTCGAGCAGTACCGTTCCGAACAGGGCATCTCGGCGGCGTGGCCCACCCGCGACCGCACCGTCGTCGCGCTGACCGGCGGACCGGAGGGCGGCACGTTGCTGCGCCGCGGGGCCCGGATCGCGGCGAAGGGCGCGGGCGGCGAGCTGCGCGCGGTGTACGTCGCGCGCAGCGACGGCCTGTCCGGCGCCTCGCCGGCGGCGCTGACGAAACTGCGGCAGCTCACCGAATCCCTCGGCGGCACCTTCCAGATCGTCACCGGCGACGACGTGGCCGCCGCGATCCTGCAGTACGCGACCTCGGTGAACGCGTCGCGGATCGTGCTCGGCACGTCGCGGCACCGCGCGCTGTCCTCGGTGGTCCGCCGGCCCGTGTCGGACGCGGTGATCGAGGGGTCGGGCGCCGTCGATGTGCAGATCGTCACACACGAGCGGGCCGCGGGGGTACGCCGTCGCCGCCTGCTTCCCCGCATCGACGGGCCCGAGCCGGCGCTCCTCGGCCGGCGGCGGACGGTCGCCGGCTGGGCACTCGCGATCGCGGGACCGGTGCTCCTCACAACGCTGCTCGCTCAGACCCGGCACTGGCACTCGCTGCCGACCGAGCTGATGCTGTTCCTCATGCTGACGGTGGCGGTGGCCCTCGTCGGTGGGCTGCGGCCGGCGGTGCCGGCCGCGATCGTCGGATCGTTGCTGCTCAACTACTATTTCGCGCCGCCGCTGTACACGTTCACGGTGGCGTCGGGCGAGAACGTGTTCGCGGTGGCGATGTTCGTGCTGACGGCGATCGCGGTGGCGTCCGTGGTGTCGATCGCCGCCCGGCAGACGGCCCGCGCAGCCCGGGCCCGGGCCGAGGCCGACGTACTCAGCGGCCTCGCGGACACGCTGCTCGCCGCCGACGACGAGCTCCCCGCGCTGCTCGACGAGGCCATCGCGACCTTCGGCCTGCGCGGCGCGTCCCTGTTGCGCCGCGACGACGCCGAGTCGCCGTGGCAGCTCGTCGCCGGGCGGAAGGAGTCGCCGCTGACCCCGGATGCCGGCACCGACGCGGCGCTGGTCGGCGACACCGTCGCCCTCGTGGTTGCCGGCGGCCCGCTCAGCGCGTCCGAGCACGGCCTGCTCGTCGCCTTCGCGGCGCACGCGGCCGCCCGCCTGGACCGCGAGGCGCTCACTGCGGAGGCCCGGCAGGCGCGCTCGCTCGCCGAGGGCAATCGGGCACGGACGGCGCTGCTCAGCGCTGTCTCGCACGACCTGCGGACGCCGCTGGCCGGGATCAAGGCGGCGGTGAGCTCGCTGCGCCTGGGCGACGTGGAGTGGTCCGACGAGGACGAGGCCGAGCTGCTCGCGACCATCGAGGAGAGCGCCGACCGGCTGGACTCCCTGGTGGGGAACCTGCTGGACATGTCACGGCTGCAATCGGATTCGCTGACGCTCCTGACCCGCGAAGTGGGGATCGAGGAGGTGCTGCCGGCGATCTGGACGGCGCTTCCCGACGCGGACCTGGCCTTCGAGTTCGCCGGCGACGACACGGCGCCGCCGCCCACCGCACTCGCCGACCCGGGCCTGTTGGAGCGGGTGCTGGCGAATCTCGTCGAGAACGCGGTGCGGCACTCGGACGGTGGGGCGGTGACCGTGGGCGTCTCGGGCGTGCACACGCCGGACGGCGACCGCCTGCAGGTGCACGTCCGCGACCACGGCCCGGGAGTGCCGCAGGAGCAGCGGGAGGCGATGTTCGCGCCCTTCCAGCGGATGGGCGACGCGCCCGCGGGCAACGGCGTGGGCCTGGGTCTGGCGGTGGCCCGCGGGCTCACGGAGGCCATGGGCGGCACGCTCACCGCGGAGGACACCCCGGGCGGCGGCCTGACCATGATCGTGGACCTGCCCGCAGCACAGCCGGTGTCGACTGATGAGGTGGTCTCGTGACATTCGTTCTGGTGGTCGACGACGAACCCGCGATCCTGCGGACGCTGCGGATCAACCTCAAGGCCCGCGGGTACGAGGTGGAGACCGCCGCCGACGGGCGCTCCGCGCTGCAGATCGCGCGCGAGCGCACCCCCGACGTGGTGATCCTCGACCTGGGCCTGCCCGACCTGGACGGGACCGCCGTCCTGGCGAAGTTGCGCGAGTTCTGCACCTCGCCGGTGATCGTGCTGTCGGCCCGGCACGGCAGCGACGACAAGGTCGAATCGCTGGACATCGGCGCCGACGACTACGTGACCAAGCCCTTCGCGATGGACGAGTTCCTCGCCCGGGTGCGGGCGCAGGTCCGGCGCACGGGCCTCGTCGACGCGCCCGCGCCGGTGCGCACCGACGCCTTCGAGGTGAACTTCGAGGCGCGGACGGTGACCCGCGACGGCGGAGTGGTGCGGCTCACCCCCACCGAGTGGAAGATCGTGGACGTGCTGGTCCGCAACGCCGACCGGCTGGTCTCCCAGCAGACCCTGCTGCACGAGGTGTGGGGGCCGTCGTACTCGCGCGAGACCAACTACCTGCGCGTGTACCTGGCGCAGCTGCGCCGCAAGCTGGAGCCGGATCCGTCCCACCCGCGCTACTTCGTCACCGAGCCCGGGATGGGTTACCGCTTCATCCCGTAGTTCAATACTGAGCGCGCGGGGCGCGGTTCGGGAGCACGGCGTACCGTCCGCCGGGAACGACGGTGCTCCTTCCGCGCGACCCTCGGATTCCGTCCGGTTCGGACACGGCCAGGGTGAGCGACCGGACCGCCCGTTCCCGAGCCGTGCGCAGTGTGGTGTCCGCGTCCTCCGCGGCGGCGACGGGGCCGCTGCCGCGCGCCGCGCGGTGGTGAGCGACGCCGAGTTCGCCCACCAGCGGTTCGAGCTCCCGGGCCACGGCTCCGAAGGCATGCGCGGCGACGAGCGCGGCCGTCTCATCGACGGCGAAGGTGCGGGCCAGCGGGTTGGCCAGGCGGTCGGCCCAGGTCCGTTCGGACAGCGCGATCCACGCCGCCACCTCGGGTCGCTCCTGCCCGAGCGAACGGATCCATGCGATGTTCGTCGCCCAGCCCGTCGCGACGACGTGGCCGGTGAGCACCGCGTGCAGATCGTGCAGGAGATCGCGGAGCGCGATCGGTGCCGGGGCGTTGCGGTCGAGGCCGCCGAGCGGGTCGTCGAGGCCGGCGTCGGTGAAGAAGCGCGCGTCCGGCCACGTGTCGTCGGTGCGGCCGTCCTCGCAGTGGCACCAGGCGGGGCGGTCCCGCGGGTCGCGCTCGGGGCGGCCGTCCGCGCACCGGCAGTCGTCGGCGACCTGTGCTGCCGCCTCGGCGTCCGGCCCGATCGGCCACACGGCCGTCTCCGTGCGATCGGGTCGTGGTTCGAGGACCGCGCGCACGGCATCGTCGGGCTCGGGGAGCCACCACGGCGTGCCGAACAGCAGGCGGGCGGTCGATCCGTACTTGCGGCGCAACGTGCGCTCGGACACCGACTCCTCGCCGGGTAGCCGCAGGCGGTCGGCGATCGCCGTGAGAGTCGCGTGGTCGAGCCCGTCGCGCGCGACGATCGGCAGCGCGACACGGACCGCCGCCTCGTGCAGCGCCCGATCACGAATCGGCAGCTTGCGTTCCTGGAAATTGTGCATGGCTCCCCCCGAAGTCCACGTGCTCCCCTACGCCGACGCTACGGCGTCGGCGGCGCGGGCGGGGCGGAGACGGCGCAAACGCGCGAAGCCGGTGCGGCGAGCACGCGGTCCAAGGGTCCATCGCAGTGGCCCGCCGTGCCCGCCGCGGGACACTCGGATTCCGTCCGCGGCGGACAGCGTGTCCGGAACGGACACAATCCGAGTGTCGCCGGAAAGTCCTGTGATGTCTCGGGACATGGGTGACAGTTCTGCATCAGGACATTGGTGACGGTTGGTGTCTCAGGACTTCGGTGACGGTTTCGGCTTGCGGGGTC
>NZ_JBEXNL010000018.1:0-91362 GCF_040611135.1 Tsukamurella sp. NPDC003166 | reverse complement strand
TTCAGATTCCAGATCAGTACCCGCCGGATCGGCCAAACCATCCACGCCCACTGGGACGAGGCGAGAGTCGTCTTCGCCGACGTTGATCACGTCGTGCTCGCCGAGCACCCCTGGCCACCCGCAGGGACCGTCTACGTTCGCAGCGGCATACCCCAAGGACGACCCCGCAAGCCGAAACCGTCACCGAAGTCCTGAGACACCAACCGTCACCAATGTCCTGATGCAGAACTGTCACCCATGTCCCGAGACATCACACCCTTTCCGGACGACCCTCGGATTCTGTCCGCAACGGACACCTCGTCCGAATCGGACAGGAATCGAGGGTCGACGGCGTGAGCCTACCCACATGACGCCGGCCTCCTGGTCGGCGGCTTCGGCAGATCCGGCCGGGCGCTACGGGCGCAGCACGTCCGTCCCGATGAACGGCTGCAGCGCTGCGGGGACGCGCACGGAACCGTCGGGCTGCTGGTGGTTCTCCCAGATCGCGACGAGCCAGCGCGTGGTGGCCAACGTTCCGTTCAACGTGGCCGCGACCTGCGGCCTACCGTCGGAATCGCGGTACCGGATGCCCAGGCGGCGGGCCTGGAACGTGGTGCAGTTCGACGTCGACGTGAGCTCGCGGTAGCGCCCCTGCGACGGCACCCAGGCCTCGCTGTCGAACTTCCGCGCCGCCGACGAGCCCAGGTCGCCCGCGGCCACGTCGATCACCCGGTAGGGCACCTCGACGGCGGCGAGCATCTCCTTCTCCCAGTTCAGCAGGCGCTGGTGCTCCGCCTCCGCGTCCTCGGGCTTGCAGTAGACGAACATCTCGATCTTGTCGAACTGGTGCACGCGGATGATGCCGCGCGTGTCCTTGCCGTACGAACCGGCCTCGCGCCGGAAGCAGCTCGACTGCGCGGCGTAGCGGACGGGGCCGTCGGACAGGTCCAGGATCTCGTCCATGTGGTAGCCGGCCAGGGGCACCTCCGAGGTTCCGACCAGGTACAGGTCGTCGGCCTCGAGGCGGTAGATCTCGTCGGCGTGCGCGCCGAGGAAGCCGGTGCCGGCCATGACCTCGGGCTTGACCAGCACGGGCGGGATCATCAGCGTGAAGCCGTTCGCCACGGCCTTCTGCACCGCGAGCTGCAGCAGCGCCATCTGGAACAGCGCGCCGTGGCCCTTCATGAAGTAGAACCGCGAGCCCGAGACCTTCGCGCCGCGCTCCATGTCGAGCAGGCCCAGGCCCTCGGCGAGCTCGAGGTGGTCCTTCGGGTTCTCGATCTCGGGGATCTCGCCCACGTGCTCGAGCACCACGAAGTCGTCCTCGCCGCCGGCGGGCACGCCGTCGATGATGATGTTGCCGATCCTCCGCGCGAGAACGTCGAAGGCCTCGTCGGCGCGGGTCTGCTCGGCCTCGGCCTCCTTGACGCGCGCGGCGAGCTCGCCGGCCGCGGCCACGAGGGCCTTGCGGTCCTCGGGCGCCGCCTTGCCGATCGACTTCGACGAGGCCTTGTGCTCGGCCCGCAGGGTGTCTGCCGCCAGCACCGCGGCCCGACGGTCCGCGTCCGCGGACAGCAGGGCGTCGACCAGCGCCGGGTCCTCTCCACGAGCGCGCTGCGAGGCGCGGACACGGTCGGGGTTCTCGCGTACCAGCTTGACGTCGATCACGATCACCAGCCTATTACGGCACCGTCGCCCCACCCCAATTGATATCTGCGCGCCCGCCCGGCCCGGGCCGGGCATGATGGGAGGCGATGGCCGATGACACCGATACCCAGTCCGCGCCCGCCGAGAAGCGCAGCCGCGCCGGAGCCCTACCCGTGCGCGCCGTTCTGGCCGCGGTGATCGTGGGCGCCGTCGCGATCGGCGGCGTGCTCTTCCTCACCGGAGCGTTCGAACCGAAGAACGAGGAGAAGGGACCGCGGCTCGTGGCGAGCGGCACCGTCCTCGCCCGCTCGAAGCCGGGTACGTGCCTGACCTGGGACAAGGATCCGACGACGATGGCGCCGGTCGACTGCCTCGAGTCGCACAGGTTCGAGGTCGCGGGCGAGCCCGCGCGCACGCTGCCCGAGAACGCGCCGTACCCCACGGAATCGGCGATTGCGGCACAACGCGACCAGCTGTGCCCGCCCGTGGTCACCGAGTACCTCGGCAAGCGGCTCGACCCGATGGGACGGTTCCAGACGAACCTGCTCACCGCCGGCCAGAAGGCGTGGGAGGCGGGCGATCGCACCATGCGCTGCGGCATCCAGGTGGCCGACGGTGCCGGCAACGCGCTCGAGACCAAGGGCAAGGTGGTCAACCAGGACCAGTCGCTGACCTGGCCCCCCGGCACGTGCATCGGCCTGAGCGATCGAGGGAAGCCGACCGGCCCCATCGAGTGCACGAAGCCGCACGCGCTCGAGGTCACGTCCGTGATCGACCTGCGGCAGGCGTTCCCGGACGCGTCGTGGCCCACGAAGCAGCAGCAGGAGGACTACCTGGGCCGGATCTGCCCGTCGCGCACGACGGGCTGGTTCGGGTCGCAGGACGGGCTGCGCACGTCGGGGCTGCAGCTGGCGTGGAACACGCTGTCGCAGCCGTCGTGGACCGCGGGTTCCCGCTCGGTGATCTGCTTCCTGGCGTCGTCGAAGGACACGGTGACGTACACTCCGATCACCGGCTCGGCGAAGTCCCCCGGCCTGCTCATCGACGGCAAGCCGCCGGTCATGCCCACCTTCCCCGGCGCGAAGCCGGCCGCGCCCTCGACCGGGCCGAGGTAGCCGTGCACGTCTCCCGCCGCGCGTTCCAGGAGTGGGTGTCCGACGCCCTCGACGATGTTCCACCCGAGCTCGCGACGGCGATGGACAACGTGGTGGTGCTGGTCCGCGACCGCAACGAGGACGAGCCGACGCTGCTCGGCCTGTACGAGGGCATCGCCCTCACCGAGCGCGACTGGAACTACGTGGGCACCCTGCCCGACACCATCACGATCTACCGCGAGGCGCTGATGGACATCTGCGACACCGAGGAGCAGCTCCGGCGCGAGATCCGCGTGACCGTACTGCACGAGATCGGCCATCATTTTGGAATAGACGACCACCGACTCCACGAGTTGGGCTGGGCCTGAAAGGAATCCACATGCCGACCCCGCACAACTCCGCCGCCCCGGGCGACTACGCTCCCGCCGTCCTCATGCCCGGCGACCCGCGCCGCGCCCGCCGCATCGCGGAGACCCTCTTCGACGACGCCCGCCTCGTCAACGAGGTCCGCGGCATGGAGGCCTACACGGGAACCGTGGGCGGGCGGCCGATCTCGGTGATGGGCTCGGGAATGGGCCTGCCCACCATGACGATCTACGCGACGGAGCTCTACCGGGAGTACGGCGTGCGGCGCATCATCCGGGTGGGTACCTCCGGCGGCTACCAGGACGACATGACGCTCGGCGACGTGATCATCGCGACGGCGGCGCACACGGATTCGGCGATCAACGACCCGCGCATCCCCGGGGTGCGGTTCGCGCCCGCGGCGTCGTACCCGCTGCTCCGCGCCGCCGCGGACGCCGCCGACCGAGCGGGCACTCCGGTGCGGGTGGGACCGGTCTACTCCTCGGACCACTTCTATCTGGCCCGCTCGGGCCTGCACGATGGCCTGCGCGATCACGGTGTGCTCGGCGTCGACATGGAGACGGCCGCGTTGTACGCCGTCGCCGCGGCGGAGGGCCGCGAGGCGCTCACCGTCCTGACGGTGACCGATCACATGTTCCGCGACGAGGCGCTCGCGCCCGAGGACCGCGAGAACGGCTTCGCCGCCGCAGCCGCCATCGCGATCGCGGCCGCGTTCAGCTGACGTGCCCTAGCCCATCGGGTCCAGGTGCGACGGGGCGTCGGCCCAGCTCACGAGCTCCCAGCCTGCCTCCCCGACAGGGCGGAGCACGATCTCGCCGGTGTTCGGCAGATGATGCTTGTGGGCGTAGGCACCGTCGACCCCGGACAGGCGGAAGCCGGCGAGCCGGATGGCGGCCCCGTGGCTGACCAGGTAGGCGTCGCCGTGCGGGAGGTGCTCGGTGCGGATGGCGTCGACCGCGGGGAGGTAGCGGGCGAGCAGATCGTCGGCGGATTCGCCGCCGGGCATCGCCGCCGTGGATTCGCCCGAGTACCAACGCTTCACGACGTCCTGGAAGACCGCGATGGAGTCCTCGTCGTTGAGCCCCTCCAGGTCGCCGGCCTGCACCTCGTGCACCCCGTCGACCACTGCCGTCGACACGCTCCACACCTCGGCGATGTGCCCGGCGGTCTGCTGCGCCCGGCGCGCGACGGAGCTGAGCAGCACGGCGGGCGCCGCGTCCGGCCGCGCGGCGCCGAACGCCCGCGCCTGGTTCACACCCTCGGGCGTGAGCGGCGCGCCCGGCGGGCGGGTGTCGAGGATCCGCGCCACGTTCGCGGTGGTCTGGCCGTGCCGGACCAGGTGCAGCAGCCCCGTCATCGCTCGCCCCTGCGCAGCCCGTCGAACCAGGCCTCGGAGTCGCCCGGGTCGACGGGGGCCGTCCCCGGCCCGCCCGGCCGGGGCCAGGACCCCAGGAATCGGAGCTCGTCGCACACCCGGTGCAGGGCGCGCAACGCCTCCCCCACCGCGGGGTCGTCGACGTGGCCGACGCAGTCGAAGTGGAAGACGTAGCTGCCGAAGACCGTCCGCTTCGGGCGCGACTCGATGCGGGTGAGATCGACGCCGCGCAGGGCGAACTCGGCCATCGCGAGGGCGAGCGATCCGGGCCTGCTGGGCACGTCGATCACCACGGCCGTGCAGTCGCTCCCGGTGCGCTCCGGAGCGGGGCCGGGCTTGCCGCACAACACGAACCGGGTGCGGGCGTCCGCCACGTCGGCCACGCCCGTCGCGACCTCGGGCACTCCGTACATCCGCGCGGCGAGCGCGGTGGTCACGCCCGCGTCGACGCGCCCCTCGGCGACGTCGAGCGCGGCGGCGGCGTTGGAGGCGGCCGGAACCACCTGCGCCTGCGGCATGTTCGCGGCCAGCCACGCGCGGACCTGCGCGGCGGCGACCGGGTAGGCGCCCACCGTGCGCGCCTCGGTGAGCGACCCCCGCGAGGCGATCGAGAAGGCGACCGCGAGGTCCGTCTCGGCGAAGATCTGCAGCGGCGCACCGAAGCCCAGCGCGTCCAGCGTGGGCGTCACCGGACCCTCGACGGACGACTCGATGGGCACGCAGGCGAGGTCGGCGGCACCGTCGGACACCAGCTGGAGGGCGGCCACCTGACTGGGGGCGCTGATCCGCTCGGCCCCCACGAGGTCGAACCCGGGCACCGACATCGCCCCCCGCGCGGCGAGGTCCTGGCACTGGAGCAGCGCCATCTCGGTGAAGGTCCCCTCGGGTCCGAAGTAGGCGATGCGCGTCACGCCACGAGCCTAGCCGAGAACCCCCGCCACCCGCGGTGACCGACCTGCACCCAATTCAGTATAGTGACTCAGTTCTTGCAGAAATGGGGGCGAGATGTCGCACGACGACAACCCGCTGGATCGGATCAGTTCCGGGCCGGCGCCGACGGGGCCGAGCCCGTGGCGGTCGAATCGGATGCCGACCGGCAGTCCGTACGCGAACGGGCTCTACGGCACGGGCGAGGTCCGGAACCCGCGGCGCCTCGGCCGTTCCGGGTGGATCACCCTGATCATCGCGGTCGTGCTCATCGCCGGCGCCGTCACCTGGGCCGCCGTGTCGACGCCGGACCGGTCGGATCTCGCCTCGCCGATCGGCACCGCGACGTCCCCGCCCCGACCCCCGAGCGTCGGCCAGGTGACGGGGAGCTCCGTCTTCACCACCGCGCTCGTCTCGCCGCCGGGCTGCGCCCTTCCTCCGCTCGCGACGACCCGCGAGTCGATGGAGGCCTTCGCGCGCGCCGGCACCGTCTGCCTCGAGGCGGTGTGGGGCCTGCGGGCCGCGACGGTCCGCCCGTTCAGCGCCCCCGACGACGTGCCACCCGGCCCCGGCTGCTTCGCGGGCGAGCCGATCACCACCTTCGGGACCTGCAACGATGACATCTACCTGAACGTCGACGCCGCGATCGAGGGCGCCGGCAACCAGGGGCCGCACCTACTGCAGTGGCTCTCAATGGCCGTCGCCGACCGCGCCGAGAACCGCGCCGGCACCGCCGCCGACGCCGCCGCGCTGATCCGCTCCGTCGACGGCGCGAGCCCGCTCGGCATCGAATACCGCAAGCGTGGCCACGCGCAGACCCTGTGCCTGGCGGGCGCCACGATGCAGCGCCTGGTGGACCACGGCATCACCCGGGCCGACATCGGCCAGGCCTCGGCGCAGTCGCGGACCTGGACCCTGCTCGGCGACGGCACGGACGGCCCGAAGGTCCGGGCGGCGACCGCGCAGCAGTGGTTCGACCGCGGCAGCCTGTCGCCGACGCAGGAGGTCTGCCGGACCGCGTGGACGGTCCCCGCCGACCAGGTCTCCTAGCTCGGCCGCTACCGCAGCCCGAGCGCGCGCAGGCGGTCCGTCACGGCCTGCGGGTCGGGCGCGACGATGTGCCGCAGTCGCTCCCGGACGGCGTCCTGCGCCATCGGGTTCAGCGCGGCCAGGCGCGCCTCGTCGGGGGCGGTCGCGGCGGCTTCGATGTCGTCGCCCGTCAGCGCGGCGACGGTCGCGCACAGCACGGCGATCGCCTGCTCCGCGTCGAGTACGGCGATCTCGAAACCCGGCCCGTCGTCGTGCACGCCGCGCACGAGGAACTCCGCGAGCGCGGTCTTCCCGCCGGGCCCGTCCGGCGCGTAGGCGCAGCTCTGCAGGCCCGACGGTGCCGCCACGGCCAGCCCGTCGACCAGGGACATCGGCTCGCGCGGCGGCGCCAGCAACTCCAGTTCGATTGCCATCTCCTCGACCCTAACCCTTGCCCGGGGTTGCCTCCAGCATTAGGTTAGGGTTACCTTCATGGCCACAGTCATCGAGCGAGAGGAGCCGTCATGAGTGCCCCCACCATCGTCGAGCCGACCCCGGCCGAGCGCGTCCGCACCGTCGCGGCCGTCCCCCACGCCGCCGTCCTCGTCGCGGACGGCTACGAGCCGATCACGCTGGCCCTGCATCACGTGCTCGGTGACCGACTCGTCGTGGCCGTCCCCGACGACGCGCCCTGGCTCGAGGGCGTCCGCGCCATGGTCGAGATCAACGACATCTCGCCGCTGGCGCTGCGCGAGCGCACCCGCTCCCTCGTCTGGCTCTCCGGCCGGCTGTCCGAGGTGGCCGACGGTGCCGCGCTCGCCGCCCGGGTCGCCGTCGAGAATCCGCTCGAGGCACTGCTCGACGTGGGCAACGGCACCCGCCTGCTGGTGCTGCCGATCGAGAACGCCGTGCTCGCCGACACCGCCGGCGCGTCGTCGGTGTCCGGCTCGGAGCTGGCGCAGGCGCAGCCGGATCCGTTCGCCGGCTACGAGTCCGCGTGGCTGGCCCACGTCGAGTCCGGGCACCCCGAGATGGTCGGGCAGCTCGCGCGCCGCCTGCCGGGCAAGCTCCGCAACCACCGCATTCGGCTGCTGGGCATCGACCGGTTCGGCATCCGCCTGCGCGCCGAGCACCACGAGCTCTCCGATGTGGACGTGCGCCTGAACTTCGCGCAGCCCGCCGACGACATGGTCGCCCTGCAGCGCGGCATCCGCATCCTGCTGGGCTGCCCGTTCCTCAACGGCCTGCGCGCGAGCTGATTCGCCTCACGATGTCGGGTTGTCGTGCGCGGCGAGCGCACATACCACTTCCGCCCCGCAGAAACCCGAGATTGTGAACCACCTCGGCGCTCGAGGACGTTTCATACGCGAACTGGGGATGGCCGGGCATCTCGGCGGCGTTGCGGTGTGACCGACGGGGCACCGTTGCGCCATGGATCTGATCGCACTCATCGCCGAGCACGCCGACGCCGGCGTCATCTCCCGGACACGGCTGATCGCGCTCGGTGCCGACGCGCGCGAGATCAGCAAGCTGCGGCACGCCGGCATTCTTCGTCGTGATCCGTCGGGGCTGGTACGCGACCGCCGGAGCGGACCCCGCAGTCGTCGCCGCGGTGCGCAGCGGAGGCGCCCTGACCTGCGTCTCCGCGGTGAAGTTCACCCCGGGCGTGTGGGTTCCGCCGGGGATCACGCGAACTCACATCCGCTGGCCGGAACACCTCGCTCCGCCTGCTCGGGCGAAGGTGGGCCGAGCAAAGGCCGGCCGGGCGGCGGCTGGGCGGACGAAGGCAGGCCGCGGAGTGCGACAGCGAGCGAGCCACGGGACGGCGGCCTCGCCGGGTACGACAGACAGGCGTGGCCGCTGCCACTCGCACCGAGGGGTGAGCACGCCGACACGGGCGATCGACCCGCTGGCCGTGGCGCTGCAGCACGCGGCGCACTGCCTCTCGGACGACTACGTGGTGGCGGTCCTGGACTCCACGCTGCGGATGCCGAACCCGTACAGCGAGGCGGATCTGCGGGAGATCTTCGAGGGCGCACCGCAGCGGGTGCACAGGCTCCTCGACCGGCTGGATCCGCTCGCGGGCTCAGGTACCGAATCCGTCACCCGGATCCGGCTGCAGAACGCGCACCTCACGGTGCGCAGCCAGGTCGAGATCGAGGATCTCGGCCATGTCGACCTCCTCGTGGGCGAGCGACTGATCGTGGAGTGCGACAGCAAGGAGCATCACAACAACGAGCAGCGCACAGAGGACAACCGGCGCGACAGGATCGCCGTCCTGGCCGGCTACCGGGTGCTGCGGTTCGACTACGACGACCTGCTCTTCCGCTGGGACGCGGTGTTCGCGGAGATCATGACCGTCGTGCGCGCACGTCGCCACCGCGCGCCGCGGCGCAGGCCGCTCACGATGTCGGCGTCCAGCGCGTCGGACGTGCTCCTGCCACCTCCGGATCACCAGGACCCGACATCGTGAACACCTGGGCCCGCGATCAATGCGCCTGCTGCGTGATGTCGGTGCCCTTCGGGGTCAGCGCGTACACGCCGACCGCGACCGCGAGCAGGATCACCCCGCCGACCAGGCCGGTGGTCTGCAGCGAGGCGGTGAAGCCGGTGGTGGCGTGCTCGGCGAGCGCGGGCAGGTGCGCCTGCTGCGCGATCGCCATCGCGGCGCCCAGGGATTCCCCCGCCGCAGAGGCGATCGCCGCGTCGACGCCGGGGATCGAACCGAAGTCCGCGTCGGCCGTGTAGAGCATCGCCGCCACGCTGCCGAGGATCGCGACGCCGAGCACGTTGCCCAGGTCGTACGAGGTCTCCTCGAGTGCGGCGGCATTGCCCGCCTTGTCCTCGGGCGTGCCGGACATGATCATCGCGGACGCCACCGTCATGCCGCCCATCCCGATGCCGACCAGGATCAGCGGCGCCACGAGGGCACCGTAGTCCAGGTTCGTGGGAGCCGCGAGGAGGACCATGCCGACGGACGCCGCCACCAGGCCGCCGGCGAGCACCACCCGCGCGCCCCGCACATTCGCCAGCAACGGCGCGGCCAACGACGCGACGACCGCGGCCAGCGCGACGGGCAGCAGCCGCACCCCCGTCTCGATCGGCCCGTATCCCGCCACCAGCTGCATCCACTGCGCGAGCAGTAACAACGCCGCGGCCATCGCGAACATGACACCGAGCGCGGCGACGATCCCCGCGGAGAACTGCCGCCGCCGGAAGAGCCGCAGGTCGAGCAGCGGGTGCTCCCGGTGCAGCGACCGCCGGACGAACAGCGCGAGCACCACGACCGCGAGCAGCAGAGCCGCCAGCCCCGGACCCGACAGCAACGTGTGGTCCTTCGCGAACCGCTTGATCGACCACACCAGGGCCACCATGCCGGCGATCGACATGAGCGCGCCGAGCCAGTCCCAGCCGCCGCGCGCGGGGACCCGCGACTCGGGCAGCAGGAAGACGCCGATGATCAGCACGGCCACCATGATCGGGACGTTCACCATGAAGGCAGCGCGCCACGAGAAGTTCTCCAGCAGAACACCGCCCACGATCGGGCCGACCGCGGCACCGACGCCCGAGACCGCGGCCCACAGGCCGAGCGCCTTGGCCCGCTCGGCGGGATCAGTGAAGATGACCCGCAGCATGGTCAGCGTGGTGGGCATGATCATCGCGCCGCCCACGCCGAGGGCCGCGCGCAGGACGATCACCTGCGCAGGGGTCTCCGCCCACAGCACGAGCGCCGAGGCGACGCCGAAGACGACGTAGCCGAGCAGCAGCATCCGCTTGCGCCCGAACCGGTCCCCCAGAGAGCTGGTGGAGACCAGGAGCCCGGCCAGCACCAGCGAATAGACGTCGATGATCCAGAGCTGTTGCGCCGCACTGGGTCGCAGGTCGGCCGCCAGGTCCGGCACGGCGATGTTGAGGATCGTCATGTCCACGGTGATGACGAGCAGGCTGGCCGAGAGCAGCAGGGACGCGGCCCAGCGGCGGGCCGCGGAAGCCACGATCGGGGTCTGGAGGTCGGTCATTGCGTCGTCTCCTGTCGTGGGATCCACAGCGCGGTGATCGCGCGGTCGAGCAGTTCCTTGGCAACCGGCTGCGCGGTCAGGGCGGTGTGCATGGTCGCGCCGTCGGTGAACATCGCCACCGCGTCGGCGCTCTCCGGGGTGATGTAGCGAGCGAGCATCGCGATGAAGTTCGTCGACCAGTGGACCCCCAGCGCTGTGAACTCCGGATGCAGCGGCCCCGCGCACGTCACGGCGAAGTCGGCCCCGACGAGCTGGGGGTCGCACAGGTACCGGTGCAGCGCCGCGACATAGGCCGACGGGGACGCCCCCTCCCGGACGAAGACGGCCTCCAGTTCCGCGAGCCACTCCTCGGCCTCAGCGATGAGCGCGGCCAGCGCCGCGGCCCGCAGGTCGTCGAGGGTCGCGAAGTACTGGGTCGTGGATCCGAGCGGGACGCCCGCGCGGGCGGCCACCTTCCGATGGGTCAGCGCATCCGGCCCCTGCTCGACGACGATCGCAGCAGCAGCATCGACGATCTCGCGCCGCCGGCGCTCGGGGTCCCGGCGACGCGGTGCCTCGGTCATCTCCACCCTCCTGACGTACGTTTGTACATGTACTTTTGTACATTAGCGGCCTCGGCGGACGCAACCTACACTGGCGAAATGAGCGACGAACCGGGGCACGAGACGCCCACGCCGGCCCCCGCGACCGGCGGCAAGCCCGCACAGAGGTCCTGGTCGGATCATGCGAACGAGGTCGGCCAGTACGCCGGTGAGGTGGCCGGGCGCGCGGGCGCCGCCGCGAAGGTCGGGCTGCGCCGGCTCGTGGGCGTGATCGGCGTCGTCCTGCTACTGGTGATCGTGTACTTCGTGGGTGCGGCGTTCATCCCGCGCTGGTGGGGTAACACCGTCGGGAACTGGGTGGACAACAGCTTCTCCCGCGGCATCGGCTACGGCCTGGCCTTCGGGCTCGTGTGCACTGCGGTCCCCGTCTGGCTCCTCGCGTACGGACTCAAGCAGATCCGCAACCACCCCGCCGTGTCCGCCGTGTGCGGGTTCCTCGCCGTGGTGGTCGCGATCCCGAACCTGATGACCGCGAGTATCGCGATGGGCATCAGCGGTGCCGCGCACGCCGGCCAGCGCTCGATGGACGTGCGCGCGCCCGGATTCCGCGGCGCCACGCTGTGGGGCTCGATCATCGGCGCGATCGTCGCGCTGGCCGTCGTCATCGCGATCGTCGTCTGGACGCGCGGCCGTGAGCAGCGCAAGATCCAGAAGGCGGCCGACAAGGCCGCGGCGAAGCAGGCGAAGGCCGACGCCAAGGCCGCCGCGCGCGCCGAGAAGCGCGGCGGCGCCTGATCAGATCCCGAACAGGTTCTCGATCGGCGTCTTCGCGAAGTACAGCAGGAACAGCGCGGCCACGATCCACAGCAGCGGGTGGATCGCTCGCCACTTGCCGCGCGCCACGGCCATCACCACCCAGGTGATGAAACCGATGCCGATGCCGTTCGCGATCGAGTAGGTGAAGGGCATCGAGACCACGGTGAGGAACACCGGCAGGGCGATGTCGAACCGCGACCACTCGATGTCGCGGAGCTGGCCGATCATCATGGCGCCCACGATCACCAGCGCCGGCGCCGCGGCCTCGGACGGCACCACCTCGTAGAGCGGGGTGAAGAACATGGCGAGCAGGAACAGCACGCCGGTCACGATGTTCGCCAGGCCCGTCCGCGCGCCCTCGGCGATGCCGGACGCCGACTCCACGAACACGGTGTTCGACGACGCCGAGGCGCCGCCGCCGACGATCGCGCCCGCACCCTCGACCGCCAGGGCCTTGCCGATGTTCGGGACGGAACCGTCGTCCTTCATCAGCCCGGCCTCCTTGGTGAGGCCGGTGATGGTGCCCATGGCGTCGAAGAAGTTCGACAGCACCAGCGCGAACACCAGCACCGACGCCGCGAGCACACCGATCCGGGTGAACGCACCGAACAGGTCCACCTCGCCGACCAGCGAGAGGTCCGGGGCGCCGCCCAGCGAGGACGGGAGTTCGGGGATGTTCAGGCTCCAGCCGTGCGGATCCTTGAACGACGGTCCGAGGCCCGCCACCTTCTGCACGATCAGGGCGACGATCGTGGTGACGACGATGCCCAGCAGGATCGCGCCCGGCACCTTGCGGACCACGAGGATCCCGATGAGCAGGACGCCGAAGACGAACACCGCCGTCGGCCACGCGGCCACGGAGTTGCCGATGCCGAGGCCGACGGGCACCGTCGTCCCGGCGGCGTCGGGGATGCGCCGGACGAAGCCCGCGTCGACCAGGCCGATGAACGCGATGAAGCAGCCGATGCCCGCGGCGATGGCCGCCTTGAGCTCGGCGGGGATCGCGCGGAACACCGCGGTGCGGAAGCCCGTGACACCGAGGATCACGATGATGACACCGTCGATCACCACCAGGCCCATCGCCTCGGGCCAGGTGACCTGCGGCGCGATGGTCACCGCGAGCAGGCTGTTGACGCCCAGGCCCGCGGCGATGCCGAAGGGGTAGTTGACGATCAGGCCGAAGGCGATGCTCATGACACCCGCGGCGAGGGCGGTCACGGCGGCGACCTGCGCGGTCGGCAACACATGGCCGAGCACGTCGACGTTCTTCGTCTGCCCGACGACGCCGCCGATGATGATCGGGTTGAGCACCACGATGTAGGCCATCGTGAAGAACGTGACGAGGCCGCCGCGGAGCTCGCGGGGCACCGTCGAACCGCGCTCGGAGATGTGGAAGAACCGGTCGAGCGGTCCCAGGCGGGACTCGGTGGGAGCGGACACGCGTGTTCCCCTTCGGGCGGTGGGCTTCGATCGCGCGAATCGTACAACGCCCCCGCTAGGGTGGCCCCGTGACCGTCCCCGAAGCCGCGCCGCGCGACCGCCGTCCGCTGCGCGCCGAGGTCGCGATCGTGCTGACGGTGACCTTCGCCTGGTCGGGGCTGTATTCGCTGGTCCGGCTGATCGGCTATCAGCTCGGGGCCGGGGTCGGGTCGACGACGGTGACCCTCAACCCCGTCCGCAGCCCGCACGCGGTCATCGACTTCCTGCTGCAGGTGCTGGGCGCGGTCCAGCTGTTCGGGTGGGCCGCGCTCGCCCTGTACCTGCTGGTCCGGTCGGGCATCGGGTTCGCGGACATCGGCCTCGCGCTGCGCGGCCCGCGCGCCGCGCTCGCGCGCAACATCGGGCTCGGCACGGGTCTCGCTGCGCTCATCGGGATCCCCGGCCTGGCGCTGTACGCCACGGGGCGGGCGCTGGGCGTGACGGCGAGCGTGGTGCCCGCGTCGGGCGACGTGCAGTGGTGGCGGATCCTCACCTACGTCCTGCTCGCGGCCGGGAACGCGGTGGCCGAGGAGGTCGTGGTGGTGGGCTACTTCATGACGCGACTGCGGCAGCTCGGGATGGGGCGCGCGGGCACCGTCGCGTCGTCCGCGCTGCTCCGCGGCAGCTACCACCTGTACCAGGGCTTCGGCGCCGGCCTCGGGAACCTGGTGATGGGCCTGGTCTTCGGCGCCGCCTACGACCGCTGGCGCAGGCTGTGGCCGCTGGTCATCGCGCACTTCCTGCTCGACGTGGTCGCGTTCGTCGGGTACGCGCTCCTGCGGCCGCACCTCGGCTTCCTGCGGTGATCACCGCCCCCGCTCACGCGAACGGATTGCGGACGCGGACACCGAGGATCGTCTGACCGTCGTTCAGATCCTCGGTCCACAGCTCCTCGCACTCGCCCCGCGACGCCGCAACGACCACCAGCGCGTCGACGATGCTGAGCTGCTGCTCGTCCGCTGCCCGGGCTGCGCGCAGGAGTAGCTCCCGATCCGCCATCACGGTCTCGGCTTCCTACGCTGAATTCTCAGTCACGGCCCGTACAGTCGGACGACGTGAACGACGAACGACCGCGCGGCCGGGACCGGCAGCAGCCGAACCTCGCCTGGTCGCAGGTGCCCGACGGCGATCCGCGCTCCCGCGGGCCCCGGCACCCGCAGGGCATACCGCGCCCGCCGCAGGGCGGGCGGCCCGTGCCGCCCCCGCCGCCGCAGCCCCGTCGCCCGCTGCCTCCGCAGGGCGCGCAGCGGGACGCATCCCAGCCCCGGGCCACCCGCGTCGAGCGGCCCGCGCCGCAGCCCCGTCAGGACTGGGCGCCCCGTCAGGCTCCCGAACCGCTCCCCGCGGACGAGATCAAGCGCACCGTCGGGGCCCGGGGCAGCAGTGGCGGACGCGTCCCGCCGCCCCCGCGCCCACCGCGCGCCACGGACCGGGGTCGACGGTCCGCCGCCGCCCCCGAACCGCAGGCACCGGCGCCCAAGAAGGTGCGCCGCAAGCGCAAGCTGCACCCGTTCCGGTGGCTCGGGGTGCTCGTCGTGCTGCTGCTCGTGGGCACGGTCGCGGGCACCTTCTACTTCGACGGCAAGCTCAAGCGGATCGACGCGCTCGCCGCGTACTCCGGGCGGATCGCCGACACGCCGGGCACGAACTGGCTCCTCGTCGGCACGGACGCGCGCGAGGGTCTCACCCCCGCGCAGCAGAAGGCACTCGCCACCGGCGGCGACCTCGGCGGCGCCCGCACCGACACGATCATGCTCGTACACATCCCGGAATCCGGGAACGCGACGCTGATCTCGATCCCCCGCGACCTGTTCGTGCAGATCCCGGGCCAGGGCGGCTACAAGATCAACGCCGCCTACTTCTTCGGCAGCACCTCCGGCGCCGGCGACGCGGGCGGCGCGCAGCTGTTGGTGAAGACCTTCGAAAAGGCCGCCGGCGTGCACATCGACCACTACGCGGAGATCGGCTTCGGCGGCTTCGCGAACATGGTGGACGCGGTCGGCGGCGTCGAGATGTGCCCGAAGTACCCGATCAACGACCCCAAGGCCGGCATCCGACTCAAGGCCGGCTGCCAGACGCTCGACGGGGCGCAGGCCCTGGGCTACGTCCGCACCCGCGCGACACCGAACGCCGACCTCGACCGCGTCGTCCACCAGCGCGAGTTCATGTCCGCGCTGTTCAAGGAGGCGACCTCACCGACCACGCTGATCAACCCGTTCGAGCTGTGGGGCCTGTCGAACGCCGTCGCCGGTGCCCTCACCGTCGACACCGACACGCACCTGTGGGACCTGGGACGCCTCGCGTGGGCCCTGCGGTCCGGCACGGTCACGACCACCACGCCGACGGGTGGCAGCGAGTCGACCAGCGACGGCGACGCGCTCGCATGGGGGAAGAACACGACCGAGTTCTTCGGGCTCATCGCCGCCGATCAGCCCATTCCCGCTCGCCTCCTCAGTGGGACCCCCGGAACCGGATAAGGTGACTCACATGACTGAACGCGGCCGCATCGGCCGTCCGCCGAAGGTGAACCGCGAGCAGGTGGTCGCCGCCGCCGCGGACATCCTCACCAACGAGGGGCCGCTGAAGTTCTCCATGCGGACCCTCGCCGCGCGCCTCGACATCAGCGCGATGGGGATCTACCACTACTTCGACTCGAAGAACGACCTCCTGGGCGCCGTGCTCGAGCACCAGTCGTGGAACACCCCGATCCCCGACCTGTCCGACGACCCGCGCGAGCGCCTGGTCCAGCTGCCGCTCGCCGTCGTCGAACACCTCACGCAGCATCCGTGGGTGATCGACGTCCTCGCGGGCGACGAGATCATCGACGCGTATTCGGCGTGGTCCTTCGACGAGTTCCTGCAGACCACCGACTGCCTGGGCATCCCCGAGGACGAGTCGCTGCACCTGCTGCTGGGCCTGTGGCGCATCGTGATCGGCGAGGTCACCGTCCGAACGAACCACGCCCTGCGGGACGCCCGCCCGACGTCCAGCGCCTGGTACGAGCGGGAGATCCCGCAGCACGTGATCGACCGGCCGCGGCTCGCCCGCACGCTCGGCGCCCTCGACCCCAGCAGCGCGACCTACGACATCCGCGGCACGATCACCGCGTACCTCCACGGCGCCCTCGGCGACCGCTTCCCGGGCTGAGCTACAGCGACACCTGACGGCCGCGCAGGCCGTCGCGCGAGCGCCGCTGCGCGGCGGTGAGCTCGCTGTCGTCGGCCAGGGCCTCGGCCAGCCGCTTCGCCAGCTCGACGGTGCCCGGCACCCACTCGTCGGGGTGCGACTCGCGGTCGAGGTCGAAGACGGGGACCAGCAGGCCGTCGGACCGGAACGAGCCGGCGAACCGCGAGCCCTCGCCCACCGTCAGGCCACCGGCGGCGTGCACGCGGGCCAACGCGGCCATGAGCTCGTCCTCGGGAGCGGGGTGCACCCAGCGCAGGTGCGCCTTCGAGCCCGTGTCGGCCCACCACGGCGCGCCGATCCCGTCGACGCCCAGGTCCAGGCGGGCGGCGGGCGTGATCAGGGAGTTGGCGTGCTCGACGAGCTGCTGGGTCTGCGCGTCGGTTCCAGCGGTTCCCGCGAGCCACCAGTCGAAGTCCTTGTGCACGGTGATCTCGAGCGGCGCGGCGGCGTCGAGGACCTCGAGCAGCGCACCGTCGGGCGTCTCGGACAGGGCCTCGCCGACGGGCGCGTCCGCGGCGAACCGGGCGGCACCCGCAAGGGCGGCGCCGGGCGCCTCGGGGCGGGCGGCGGTCTGCAACGCGGCGTAGCCGACGACACCGTCGGCCTCCTCGCGGACCAGCGCGTACGCGGCGCCGGGAAGCACCGTCGCGAGGCGGACCTCGCGGTTCGCGCCCGCGACCGTCAGCGGTGCGGTAGCGCTGGGGACGAAGTTCCGCAGCGCGACGATGTCGCACTCCGCGGCGAGGCCCTCGAAGGGCCGTGCGGCACCAGCGTCCGCGGCCTCGGTGCGGGCGCGCTGGGCGGCCAGCTTCTCGGCACGGTTGGATCCCTCGCGGGGAGTGGCATTGCGTTCGCGTCTACCCATGCGGGAAGCCTATCCGCGCAGCCAGGACCGCGTGCGCGCCGGGTGGTTCGTCGCGATCCACTCCACGCCGAGCCCGTTGCACAGCGCGACGTCGACCTCGGAGTCCACGGTCCAGCAGTAGGTGAAGCGGCCTGCGGCCCGCGCCTTGGCGACGGTGTCCGGACGCTCCCGCAGGGATTCCACCGACGGGCCGATGCCCTGCGCCCGGACGGCCGTCGCCGCGCCGCCGCCGAGCAGCCGCGAGGCCTCGCCGAGCAGGACCGCGGGCACGCCGGGGGCGTTGCGGCGCACGCGCCAGATCGCGGAGCCGGAGAAGGAGATGACGGTGACCGGCGCGTCTCCCAGGTCTTCCGGCTTGGCCAGCCCGTGTCGTTGCAGAGCGGCGAGGAGCTTCTGCTCGACCATGCCGCCGAACCGGACGGGATGCTTGGTCTCCACGAACAGCTTGCGCTCGGACGTGCGCGCCAGCTCGATCAGCTCGTCGAGGGTGACGACGGGCTCGGGGTGCCCCGGCCGCTTCCACGAGCCGAAGTCCATGGCCTTGAGGTCGGCCAGGTCGAGCTCGGAGACGGCGCCCGTGCCGTCGGAGGTCCGCTCGACCGTGCGGTCGTGCAGGCAGACGAGGTGCTGGTCCTTGGTGAGCCGCACATCGCACTCGATGGCGTCGGCGCCCTCGGCGACGGCCGCCTCGAACGCGCTCATCGTGTGCTCGGGGTACTCCCCGCTCGCCCCGCGGTGCGCCACGACCCCCGCTACGCCGCCAACCATCGCGTCTTCTCCTCCCGGTGGTGAGCCGTCGGCCACCCGTCGATCGTGCGCACCAACCGCGCGGTCACCAGCAGGAACGCGCCGGACAGCAGGTAGGTCAGCGTGGTGTAGACCATCGCGTCGGCGTCGTGCTGCAGGCCGCCGGCCGCGCGGGAGTACGCCACGCACCCCACGGTGACGATAGTCAGCGCGACCCACGCGCCCCACCAGCGCCGGATGAACATCGCGCGACGATCCGTCCTCGCGCCGGTCGCCCGCCGCTGCGCGTCGACCAGCTCGAGGACCAGCACCGGCGCGGCCACCAGATTGACCACCGGGACCAGGCAGTACACCCACAGTTGCCAGACGGGCCGTGGCTCACGGGTGCCCAGCGCATCGAACGCACGGGCACGGGCCGCCTGCAGCCACAGCGCGAGAACCGCGACCAGCGCGAGCACGGCCAGCACGGCGAGCCACCCGGTGGCGAACACGGCGACCGTCGCCGCGATCGCGAGCCACCCCGGCACCGGGCCCGCCCGGTTGATCACCAGCAGCAGGTAGGCCAGGGCCTCGGCCGCGGCGGCGACGAAGACGATCACCGTGGTCAGCCGGAGCACGAAGGGCGTCACGTCCGCGGCGGCCTGCGCCGCGCTCACCGGCGCGGCCGGCGCGGGCGTGAAGTCCTGGCGCAGCCCCCACCGCGGGACGGCCGGGTAGCGCGGGGTCGGTTTCGGGCCCGACGGTGCCCGCCTCGGCACCGGGAGCGTCTCGGGAGGGCGGCGCGCGAGCCAGCGGATGCGCCGGCGCGGGGCCTCCGTGCGGGCCGGGGTCGGATGCATCAGACGGCCCCCGGCGTGCCGTCCGGGCGCACGACGGGACGCTCCGACGACGCCCACGCGATCATTCCCCCGTCCACCACCACGGCCTCGACGCCGACGGTCTCGAGGTACCGCACCGCCTGCTCCGACCGCCCGCCGCCGCGGCAGATCACGAGCACGTCGGAGTCGAGGTCGAGTTCCTCGAACCGGACCGGCAACTCGGCCAGCGGGATGTGCAGTGCACCGGGCGCGTGGCCGAGGTCCCATTCGTCCTGCTCACGGACGTCGAGCAGGGTGATCGCCGCGGCGGCCACGTCAGCGGGAAGCGCGTCGACGGGAATCGGGCCGTCGCCGGAGTAGTCCGTCATGACACCAGTCTTCCACGCACGAAGGGGCGTTCCCCGGAGAAATCACCGCGCAGGGCACGCCCCGGCGAGGCTCCATCCACAGTTTCCACAGGCTCATCCACAGGTTGAGGGTTGTGCTGTGCACGCTTCACCAGCGCGAATCCTTCGCCCTGTGGATCGATCACGTCACGATCCGTAATTCGCCCACAGGCCGCGGCGCTGGAGGCCCGACAGCGCACCGTCGAGCACCCCGGATGTGAGCGACGCGGCGAGCCCCGCCCCGTCGATCGCGGTGCCGCCGCCGAGCAGGCGGGCGAGCAGCGGCTTCGGGGTGTGCATGGCCTCGACCTCCGCGTCGGGGAAGCGGTCGGCGAGGACGCCGCGCAGGGTGCCGACGCCGTCGGCGAGGCCCACGTCGACGGCCTTGCGGCCGATCCAGACCTCACCGGTGAACAGCGCCGGGTCCTCCCGCAGGCGATCTCCGCGGCGGGCCTGCACCCACTCCCGGAAGGCGGTGTGGATGTCGCCCTGGATGCCGTGCAGCCACGCGAGATCGCCCTCGCGGACGTCCTCGAACATGTCGAGGCGGTGCTTCGCGTCCCCCTCGGTGAACACGCGCCGCTCCAGGCCGATCTTGCCGATCAGCTCCTTCGCACCGAAACCCGCGGAGATCACGCCGATCGATCCGACGACGGACGTGCTGGTCACGAAGATCTCGTCGGCGGCGCAGGCCAACCAGTAGCCACCCGACGCGGCGACGTCCTCGCAGAACGCCAACACCGGCAGGTCGTGCTTCTCGGCGAGCTGCCGGATGCGGGCACCGATGAGCTCGGACTGGGCGGGCGACCCGCCGGGGCTGTTGAGCGCGAGCGCGACGGCGACGGCGTCGTCCGTCGCGAAGGCACGGCGCAGCACCGGCTCGACGCCGGCCAGGTTGAGCGCGCCGCGGCCGAGCCCGCCGGACATCGCGGGCGCGGCGATCGGGCCCTCCAGTCGCACGACGGGGACGACGCCGCCGGCCTGGCCCAGGGCGGCGCGTACGCGGTGGCTCGCGGCCTTGGCCGCGTCCTGCAGATCGGTCACGAGGGGACTCATGCCCCCGACGGTAGCGGGCGGCACCGACACGTCGATGTCAGCGCAGGTCAGGGTGCCAGCGGGGAGCCCGGGAGGTTGCGGGCCACGGTCCACACCGCGACCAGGACGCCGACGGTGACCCACAGGTAGGTGTTCGTCGGCAGCGACGGAACCCGGAACCCGACCTTCCTGCCGAGCCAGCCGATCCACAGCCACACCACGATCGCGGCCGCGGGGTAGACGAGCGCGTTCGACCCGAAGGCGGCGCCGAATGCACCGTTGGTGATGTCGTTGACGGCGCGGAGCCCGCCGCAGCCCGGGCAGTACAGTCCGGTGACCGCATACAGCGGACAGACGCCCCAGCTCCCCTGTTGATGCGGGTCACGCAGATGCAGGGCGAGCGCGGTCGCGCCCACGGCCGCCGCCGTGGCGAAGGGGCCGGCCGCGGCGCGCAGGCTCCACCGGGCGGGCGAGGTGGTGGCCGTCATGGGGTCCAGGCTAGCGCCCCGCGGTCGACGGGGCCGGGCCCGATCAGGCTGCGGCGATCCAGGCCATGCCGCCGAACAGGCAGCCCAGCGAGACGAGCGCGTCCAGCGCCGCGTAGCCCCAGGCGTTGCGGCGGTTGAGCAGGTTGAGCACCGCGTGGGCGCCGAAGGTGGTGCCGAGCAGCATCGAGGTCAGGAACGTGATCGCCAGGACGTCGAGGTCGCCGCCGTAGCTGCAGGCCATCGCGGCGCAGTCGCGGAACGAGGGCAGCGCGCGGACCGCGAGCACGAGGTTCGCGATGGTCGCGGTGAACGAGGCGACGAGCAGTGTCATCGACACGACGATGTCGGCGCGGGTCTGGCGGCCGCCGACGAGGGTGCGAATGCGGCCGGCCCGACCAGCGTGCGGGTGCTGGGTGCGCACCCCGATGCTGAATCCGGTCATGACAACCATGATCCGCCCGAGCACGACGGATGCCAAGCATGCGCGATAGGAACCGCTGTCGATCCTATCGACCGTCGGACCCGCGCCGCAGGTGAGCGCCGTAAAGCAATACTGCGGTCTAATACGTCACATTCATTGACGTGAACAACAAACATCGGACAAACCGGGATCTCAGTCCCCGGTTCCGGATTATCGGGGCGCGACATCAGATCCGATTTCCTACGTCCGTGTAGGTCGGCTATAGTGGTGCACACCACACCTGTGACAGAATTCACAGTTGCAAGCACGGGAGGCGGCGCGATGACGGTCAAGCACACACGATCCATCACGACGGGCACCGATGCCGCGGCCCGCAGTGCGTGCACCGTGTACTTCTCGCGTTCGCTGACCCGCACCGGCCTGACCGTCGCCGCGCTCATGCTCGCCCTCGTGCTCATCATCGCCCTGGGCTGACGCCCCGGTGGGCGGCTCGGCCCTCGCGAACCTCAACAGCACTTCATGCGCATTCGGCCATCCTTATTGCGGAACCATTCCAGATAAGAAAAGCTGGACGAGTACGTAGGACCAATCAGAGGACGATCGTCCTCGCAATCGAAGGGAAAGACGTGGCCGTCTACACTCTGCCGGACCTCGACTACGACTACAGCGCTCTCGAGCCCTACATCTCGGCCGAGATCATGGAGCTGCACCACAGCAAGCACCACGCCGCGTACGTCGCCGGCGCCAACCAGGCCCTCGAGCAGCTCGCCGAGGCCCGCGAGGACGGCTCGATCGCCACCAAGGCGCCGCTGCTCTCGAAGAACCTCGCCTTCCACCTGGGTGGCCACACCAACCACTCCATCTTCTGGAAGAACATGTCGCCCAACGGCGGCGACAAGCCGGTCGGCGACCTGGCCGCGGCCATCGACGACCAGTTCGGCGGCTTCGATAAGTTCCAGGCGCACTTCAACGCCGTCGCGATGACGCTGCAGGGATCCGGCTGGTCCGTGCTCGCGTACGACCACATCGGGCAGCGCCTCGTGATCCAGCAGCTGACCGACCAGCAGGGCAACATCTCGGAGGCCCTCACCCCGCTGCTGCAGCTCGACATGTGGGAGCACGCCTTCTACCTGCAGTACAAGAACGTCAAGGGCGACTACGTCAAGGCCTGGTGGAACGTCGTGAACTGGGACGATGTCGCAGCGCGCTACGCCGCCGCCACCGCCTGAGTCCTCACCTCCTCAGCCTCGGAACCCCGTCCAGCGCACAGGCGCCGGCGGGGTTTCGTCGTCTCCCGAGCCCCGACTGCGAGCACACCGAGTCTTCGCTATCGTGATGATCACCCTGCATTCACGAAAGGCACACCGTGTTCACTCGCACCGCGTCCACCCTCCTGATCTCCGCTTCCCTGGCGCTGTCAGCGCCGGCGCTGGCACACGCCGCCCCCGCGCCGGGTGACGCGGCGACCGCCCGGCGGATCGCCTGCGAGCAGTACGCGGTGAACGCCGCGACCTTCGACTACCGTGACCTCGGCCCGTGGCGGGTAGCGCTCACGCGCGGCACGAGCCCCGAGCTGTCCGCGAAGCTCACCTCGACCGTCCCGTCGATGACGCAGCTGCTCCAGCCGCTGAAGTGGGTCTCGACGGCGCGGCTGTCCGGCGCCGAGGTCACGCCCGTCGGCGACGACGTGTGGAAGGCGAAGTGCTTCGTCGCCGTCCACGCCACGAACGTCCAAGCGCCGAACGGCCGCGACGTGCTCACCGTCTACAACGTCACGCTCGACAAGAAGCGCAACTGGCTGATCACCGACGTGGGCGGCACCCCCAACGGGAAGTAGCCCCCGCCGCGTCGCTGGCGCCTGGCACAGTGGCCGTCATGACCCAGCCCGGCTACGACGCGATGGCGGACCTCTACGCGGAGACGTTCCCGGACCCGTACCAGTTCCCGATCGAGGCGCACGCCGCCGCGGCCTTCGCGGAGGCGGCCGCGGGGCGCCCGGGCCGCACCGTGGACGTCGGGTGCGGTGTCGGGCACGTCGCCGCCGACCTGGCCGCCCAGGGGCTCGACGTGATCGGCGTCGACCCCAGCCCCGGCATGCTCGCCCACGCGCGCAGGCTGCACCCGCACGTCCCCTTCTCCGACGGCGGCGCCTCCCTCGGCACCCTGCCCGCCGGCCCGATCGCCGCGATCCTCGCCCGGTTCAGCCTGATTCACGTGGAACCGTCCGAGGTCCGTTCGACGGTGCGCCGCTGGGCCGCCCTGGTATCCGCCGGAACTCCGGTGCTCGTCGCGTTCCAGGCGGCCGACGAGCCCGGCCCGCCGATCCCCTTCGACCACGCCGTCGCGCCGGCCTGGCGGTGGCATCCGGACGAGTTCAGCGACGTGATGGCCGCGGCGGGTTTCGACGAGGCCTGGCGGATCGTGTACCGCGACAAGAGCTACCGCTTCCCCATGGCGCAGCTGCTCTCCCACCGGCGCTGAGCGGGGCACCGGCACCGTCGGATACGGGTAACCGAAACCCTCGCACCGGAGCCCTGAAGAACCCCGTCAGGGAACCAAAATTATTGCGTTACTTGCGATTCCGGTACGACCTCACTATTCTGGACGACGCACGAAGGGGAGTAGCCCCCAATCGCGCGGTCGACACACTGGCACCCCGATGGCGCCCGGCCCCGCGAACCGCACGTCGCGGTGGGCGAGACCTTTGTGCCACTTGCGCGGTCCGCGAACGTGGATCCGTGTGGCACAGGTCTTCTCGGAGGTTCCATCGTGTTCAACGCCCTGATCGTCGGCTTCCTGGTCGTCTTCCTCGCCGAGCTGGGCGACAAGTCCCAGCTGATGGCGCTCACGTTCGCCATGAAGCACCACTGGGCCACCGTCCTCGCCGGCATCACCGTGGCCACCGTCGCGATCCAGGCCGCATCGGTGGTCATCGGGGCGACGGTCGGCGCGGCACTCCCGACGCACGTCCTGGCGGTCGGCGCGGCGCTCACGATGCTCGCGTTCGCGTTCTGGACCTGGCGCGGCGAGGGTCCCGACGACGAGGAGCAGCCCGACACCGCGGCGTCCGCGCGCTCGAACTGGGCGGTGTTCTTGGCCGTGACCTCGGCATTCGTCCTCGCCGAGCTCGGCGACCGCACCATGCTCGCCACGATCACCCTCTCCACCGGCCACAACGCGCTGGGCATCTGGATCGGCTCGACGGTGGGCATGATCCTCGCCGGCGGCATGGCGATCGCGGTCGGCGCGCTGTTCGGGCACCGCATCCCCGAGCGCGCGGTGCACGTCATCGCGACGGTGCTGTTCTTCGGCTTCGCCGGGTGGATGCTCGTCGATGCGATCGTGGGGCTGACCAGTGGTACAGCGGTGGCCGTGGCCCTCGCACTGACGGCGGCCGTCACCGCCTTGGGCCTGTACGCGGTCCGGCGCGCCCAGGTGGCCCGACGGTCCGCCCCCGCCCCCGTCGACGAGCTGTCCGGCACCCCCGCGCCCTGAAGAACGTCCGCTCACTACTGTGAGACGGGTCGCCCCGCCCACCGGCGAGGGCGCATGTCACCACAGAAGGGAAACAGCCATGGACGTGTCCGGCTCCTCCGTCATCGTCACCGGCGCCGCCTCCGGCCTCGGCGCCGCCACCGCGAAGCGTTTCGCCGAGGCGGGCGCCACCGTCTTCGGCCTCGACCTGCAGCCGTCGATCGACAAGGCGACCCCCGCCGAGAACGTGCACCTCATCGCCACCGACGTGACCAAGGAGGACGAGGTCCTCGCCGCGATCGCCGAGGCCGTCAAGGCCGGCCCGCTGCGTGTGGCCGTCAACTGCGCCGGCGTCGGCTGGGCCGGCCGGATCCTCTCGAAGAACGGCCCGCACGCCCTGGACCTCTTCCAGACGGTCATCAACATCAACCTGGTGGGCACGTTCAACGTCATGCGCCTGGCCGCCGACCAGATGAGCAAGCAGGAGACCGCCGACGCGCAGGGCTCCCGCGGCCTCATCGTCAACACCGCGTCCGTCGCGGCGTTCGAGGGCCAGATCGGCCAGATCGCCTACACCGCCTCCAAGGGCGGCGTGCACGCCATGACCATCACCGCCGCGCGTGACCTGGCGCAGTTCGGCATCCGCGTCAACACCATCGCCCCCGGCATCATCAACACCCCGATGCTCGCCGGCGTGACCCCCGAGTTCAAGCAGACCCTCGAGGCGGGCGTGCCCTTCCCGCAGCGCCTCGGCGAGCCCTCCGAGTACGCCGACCTCGCGTACTTCATGTCGCAGCACGACTACCTCAACGGCGAGACGATCCGTATGGACGGGGCCATTCGGATGGCTCCGCGCTAGATCTGCAGTTCCTCCGCCGGCGTCGCCCCGACCGCGTCCGACAGGGCGAGGAGCGGGGCGGCGTCGTCGTCGATCGAGGTGCCCTCGGGTGGCAGAACCATGCTCGACGGTGCCGGCGCGGCCCTGGCCTCGTTGCGCAGGTCGATCGCCACGAGCAGGTTGTGGACGTTCTCCTCGGGGATCCCGTCGCCAAAGTCGTCCGGCAGGTAGGGGCTGAGCTGGACCAGTACGTCCCGGATCTCGACGACGCGCCGCTGGAACCGCAGGTGCGGGTCCTTCGCGGCGGACCGCGCGTCGAGCACGACCTCGGGCACCGCGGTGGTCAGGAGCTGCCAGAGCGGCTCCAACCGCTTGTAGTCCCGACGGTGCCGCTTGCGGTAGTCGAGCTGCACGAAGAAGCCCCGGACGCCGGGATAACTGAGCCCGATGACGAACAGCACGATCCCCACCGCGGTGCACCCGCGCGAGACCGTGAGTAGGACCGGCCAGGACACGGCGTGCACGATGCTGGTGAGCACGAACACGACCTGCGTGAGCGAACCGATCGACGTCAGGGCGAGGCCCGCGGCCATGAGCCGCAACGAGGTCACGAGGTAGCCGTCCGCGAAGGGCATCAGCCGTGTGAGGGACAGGACGCAGTCCGCGAGGCCGTACATGAGGTAGCCGCCCGCGATCGCGAAGAACACGGCGAAGCCGAGTTCTTGCACGGTGAGCGTGTCCAGGGTGGCGTCGCGCAGGGACGGCGGCATGACCGTCATCGCGACGGACAGGCCGATGACGGACGCGAGGAGCGGGACCGCCTCCATGCCGGCGCGACGCTGGCGCGCGGACTCGGTGGGGCCGTAGAAGAAGGCGACGGCGAGCGCGGCCACGCCCAGTGCGAGGGCCGCGTAGCCGCCGAGGCGGCTGGAGCCGCGCCAGAGGGCACCGTCGATGCTCGAGGCGAGGGGCGAGTTCAACAGGAGCACCGCCATGGTGAGCGCCGCGATGGCGACGGTCACGGCGACGGCCTGGATTCCGGCCTTGGCGCGGTAGAGCCGGTCGACGCGCCAGCACAACACCAGGGTGAAGAACGCGACGCCGAGTACGTTCACGATCTTCACAGCCACCGGGAATGTCCTCCCAACGCGCGCTGGATGCCGCGCAGGCTGTCATGTTTCGCGGTGCGGCCGGCGAGCGCTCCGGCCTCGGACGCCCAGCCGAGGATGATGGAGGCGATCATCTCCGCCTCCCACTCGTTCGCGTCGTCGTAACAGGTCCGGTGCAGGGCGGCGTCGGCCTCCTCGGCGGGCATCTGCTCCGCTCGCGCCGAGGGGCCAGCATTCTGATGACCGGCGATGAGATGGCCGAACTCGTGGATGATGATCTGGTCGCGATGGGTGCGTGAGGTGTTGGCCTGATAGAAGAAGTAGTCCGCGTCGTCACCGACGAGCCACAGCCCGTTCGGCATGCCGACGGGAAGCGGCTGCGAGATCACCAGGATGTCCCGACCGCGGCGCTTGCCGTACTTCTCGCACAACTGCACGGCGTCGAAGGGCAGATCGAGATCGAGACTGCGCACCTCGTTCTCACAGAGGCGGCGAAGGGACTTGACGGAACGCACGCACGCCCCTCCTTCGACGGATCCGGGAGGGACGGCGCGAACCGGCGGCATGCGCGCCCGCGGCCCGTTCTACGAGCCGCCGAGCGGCGAGGTCAACCGGAGAAGGTTACAGTCCCTCAGTTTCGCGCGAGTCTACGGGAAGTTCCGGCGGATCGGCGGGGAGACCCTGCTGCACCCGGAGCACCTTGATGAGCTCGTTGACCATGTTCACCGAGTCGGGCGAGAGGCCTGCCAGGCGGAACGCGGCCATCTGCACCTTGGTGTCGGCCTGGAGCCGCATGAGGTGAATCTGGTCACGCGTGCGCTGCGCCGCCTCGTCCTCGAGGAAGTAGTGCACGTCCACACCGAACGCCGCGGAGATGCCCTCGACGGTGCGGAACGACGGCGACTTCGCCTTGCCCGAGCGCAGCTGGCTCAGGTAGGACTCGCCCAGGCGGAAGCCCAGGGCCGTCGACCGCTGGGCGATCGCCTTCGCGGTGAATGCGCGACCGTTGGGGCCGGGCACCGTGCGGAACAGCTCCTCGAGCCGACTGGCGAACAGACCCTGACCCACCAGGGCGTCGCTGTCGTACTTATTACCTGTGTCCACTTTGTGCCATCCCTCTCTATCACCGGCACGACCTGTCACCCGTGGACCCACCCCGTATTGTTGCGAGTCCACCAAGCTTCGTCACACTATAGCGCACTTTGCCATTAGCCACGACCTCTTCGTGATCGCCTATCGGATCAGTGCATCCATGCTGTATTCTTACTCATAACTATGTGACAACTGCCGAAGGGGTGCGTTGTGTCTCGCCCTACGCATCTTTCCCGCCGCATCCGGGCCCTCGTCGTAACGGCCCTGGCAGTCGGTGCAATCGCATCCGCACCGGCCTGGGCGGACCCGGGCGACGGCAACTCCCCCTCCGGCTCCTCGGACGGCGGCTCGTCGACCTCGCAGAGCGACGGTTCGTCCTCGTCGGGCGACAATGACGGCTCGGCCTCGCGCGGCTCCGGCGGGACGAGCCTCCACACACCGTCCGACGATTCCCGCAGCGGCGGCCTCCGCGGTGACGGAAGAGGCAACCGTCACGGATCCTGGGGCAACGACAACGACAACGGCAACACCGGCACCGGCACCGGCACCACGGGAAACGACAACACCGGCACCACAGGTAGTGGCGGTGGAAACAACGGCCACACCCACGGCGGTGGCATCATCGGCGGAATCCTGGGCGGCATCTTCGGCGGATCGGGCAGCGGATCGACGGGCGGCACGACACCGGCACCGTCCCTCCCAACCGGCTCGACCGGCGGAACCGGCGTCGGGACGGGCGCAACAGGTACGACGGGCACGGGTTCGGGCGGTACGACCGGCGGCGCATCCGGAACCGGCAGTCCGACGAACGGCGCCACGAGCGTCGGCGGCGACCACGACCGTCCCAGCCCGGACGAGGCCGAGGCCGGTGCCCCCGCTGCGGCGCCGCCCGCCCCCGCCGCCGACGTCCCCGCACCGGTCGTCGTCCCTCCCCTCGTGGCGGGTCCCGTCGCTGCACCGGCTCCGGCCGCACCGGCTCCGGCCGCACCGGCTCCGGCCGCACCGGCTCCGGCCGCACCGGCTCCGGCCGCCCCGAAGCCGGCTCCCGCACCGGCTCCGGCCGCGCCGGTGCCGGCACCGTCGGACACGGACCGCCCGACGAGCAACGAGAGCACCCGCCCCCAGGAGACCACGGTGTTCGCGTCGGCGGTCACGTCCGCGCAGCGCGTGGCGCCGGTCGCCGCGGAGACGGCGCGCCAGCTCTCCCCCGCGATGATCGCGATCCTGGGCGGCGTCGCCCTGCTCGGCAGCGGCAGCTTCGCGGACGCGCTCCGGCGCGCCCACCTCCGCCAGGCACAGGCCTAAGCGCCCACCACCGGCAGCGCGAGTACGCGGTCGCTCGACATGAACGCGCGGAGCGCGGCCGTGGCCTTCACATCGTCCTCGTTGTACTCGAGGATCCGCTGCCGCTGCGCCGCGCGCTCGGCGTCGCCGAATCCCACGTCGATCCCGACGCCCACGCGGTACCAGAGCATCGAGGCCTCGCCGCCGGCTTCGGCGTCACGCCAGTGGAATCCGGCGACGGGCGCGACCTTCTTCAGGCCCCGGCCCTCCAGGGAGAGGAAGGAATCGCCGACCGCGTCGAACATGTCGACCCACTCGGGCGAGGCGATGAACTCCTCGACGGCCCGGCGCGCGGGCACGCCGGGCTCGCCCGCGAACCTGTCCGCCGACGCCAGGAGCCACTTGTTCTCGGCGTTCTGCGAGTAGCAGTACGCCGCGAAGGTCCTGCCCGTGGCGTGCGCCTCCGCGCGCCGATCCATCAGGAAGGCCCAGAATTCGGCGAACGAGCGCGCCTCGTCGCGCGTGGGCACCGGATCCCAGGTGACGAACGGCCGGTACCCGAGCTCGACGCCGTCGCTCCGTAGCCAGGTGCCCCAGAGGTACGCGCCGTACTCCTGGTAGCTCTCCATGTCGACATCCACCTCGACATCGGCCCGGCGCACCGTCACCTCCGGGTACCGCCGCACGAGTACCTGCCCGTCGCGCCAGGCGCGAGCCATCGCGCGCAGGTCGGCGATCGGGACGGGTACGTCCTCGGGTTGGGGACCCTCGTACTCGGCCAGCTGGTCGACGGTGACGACGCCCGCCGCGCGCAGGCCGGGTGCGGAGCGGCCGTCGGCCACCAGGCTCACGTCCCGCGCCAGGGTCAGGGTCTGCGCGCACTGCGGCCACCAGGGGCACCGCCGGCACTCCGCCACGCGCACGGGCTCCGTCTCCACCGTTCCGGCGAGCACTGCCCGACGGTCCGCGAATCGCTCGTCGTAGGCTGGCAACAGCGGGCCGACCTCGTGCACGACGATCCGCGCACCGTCGACCCCGATGCTCCCGCCGAGCAGCGTGCGCGACGCGAACCCCGTGTCCTGCAGCATGCGGGTGAGGTGGGCCAGGCGCATCTGGTCGCCCCGGTGCTGGCGGACCCGCACCGTCTGGTCTTCGCGGGGCTCCCAGCGCTCCAGCGGCGAGGTCACGGGCCCGCGGGGCGCGCCGTCCGGTCCGGCTGCCGGGCGCGAACCGGCGACGGGGTCGCAGGTCTTGTGGTTGACGACGATGACGGGGATGTAGCCGTCGGCGAGGCGAACCAGGAGTTCGCTGTGGCCGCGGCGATCGTGTGCGGTGGGCAGCACGGCGTTCCAGATCCGATCGGCGCCCGCCGCCATCGCGGCCAGGGTGCGCCGGACCGCTCCTTCGCCCTGCTCGATGATCGTCAGTCCCGGCAGACCGTCCCGCACCGATGCGCGGAACACGGCGGCCGCCTCGACCCGCAACTCCATGCCCGGGTCCGGCTCGCCCTGCGGGGCGCGGGCCTCGAGCGCCAGACGGTGCCGGCAACCGGTGAGCGACCGTGCGCTCACCGGATTCGTCGTGGTTGCCTCGTTGATGTTCACTTCCCTAGCAGTATGGCGGGCGGCACCGACAACTCGCGGAGCCGCGCTGTGCAATGCTGTACCGGACGGCAGTACTGACCTACAAGGACGTGCACTGATGGGTTTGTTCGGCAAGAAGAAGAAGTCCTCCCGCGCGGAGCGCCGCGCGCAGGCCAAGGCGCTCAAGTCCAAGGCGCGCCTCGAGGCGAAGCTCGCCGCCAAGAACGCGGATCGCGACGCCAAGCGCGTCGTGAAGAGCGCGTCGAAGAGCGAGCGCAAGGCACTGAAGGCCGATCTGCAGCGCTCGAAGATCGTGGCGAAGGCGCAGGGGAAGGCCGACGCTGCGAACCTCAAGATCGCGGAGACCAACGCTCGCGCGGCGGTCGAGGGCAAACTGCTCTCCGAGGCGCGGCTCAAGCGGTACATCTCCACCGCGCGCCTGCTCGCGCCCGTCGTGGTGCCGATCGCGTACCGCGCGGCGCAGGCCGGCCGGAACCAGCTGGACGCGGCGAAGGCCTCGCGCCTGGGCGTGCCCGTCGACGAGGTCGCGGCGTTCGCAGGCTACGGCGGCGGGCTCTCCGCCCGCGTCGCGGCGGCACGCCGCTCGCTGGACCAGCTCGCGGCCACGCATCCCGACGCCGAGACCAAGTCCTTCACGGCCTCCGTGGCGCAGCGCCTCGACGACCTGGGCACCGCCATCACCGCGTCCGAGTCGATGCCGCCCGCGCGGCGCCGCCCGGCGCACCAGGCCATCGCCCGCGAGCTGGACGGCATCGACGCCGACCTGCTCAACCGCCTCGGCGTCAGCTCCTAGCTCACCGCTGCCGCTCCGAGGCGTCGGCGACGGTCCGCCGCCCCGTCCCGGTCGGTCGTGCCCCGATCCGGTCTCACCACTGCAGTACGAGTTCACCGCCGTCCGGAAGGGCCGCCCAGCGCGGGGCGAAGTCGTCGTAGCGGGCGAAGATCCGCTCTCGCAGGGTGGGTTCGACATCGGCGTCCTCGAGCGCACCGGGCCAGGCCGGCTCCGCCCTGCGGTGCCCCCGCTCGACCTCCCACAGCGCCGCGGTCAGCGAGGCCAGATACTCGGAGCGCGCCATATCCGCGGACTGTGCCGGGGTAGGCCGCCTGTTGCGCCGGGAGGCCTTTCGGCGCTCCGCCGGATCCGCCGGCCAGAACAGCCCGTCGAGGCCGTTGGCGTCGGCGAGCCGCCCGAACACCCCGCCGCGCAGGCCCGCCTCGGACTCCACGATGAGGTGCGCGGCGTCGTGCGGCACCGGCGGCCTGCCGCCAGGACCGCCGCGGGGCGCGAGTTCCGGCCCCCTCGCACGGGCGATCCGCACGTCGTATCCGTTCCGGCGCTTGACGAACGTGACCTCCATGCCCTCATGGTCGCGCCGTCGGCGCCGCACCGCAACGGGATTTCGACGGACTGCGGTCGACGGCCGCGCACAATACAGTGACGGCATGTCGATGCGCATCCGTCCGTCCCTGTTGCTGGTCGGCGCAGCGGTTCTCGCCTCGACGGCCGTGCTCGGCGCGGCACCGGCGGTGGCGGCCACGCCCGCGCCGGAATATGTCGCGCTCGGGGATTCCTACTCATCGCTCCCCGCCGACGCCACCGTCGGCGCCTCCCAGCAGGAGCGTGCGTGCGGGCGGTCCACGCACAACTACCCGAAGCTGGTGGCAGCGTCGCTGGGCCTGTCTCCGGACGCACTGCGGGACAACACCTGCGGCGGCGCGAAGACACGGGACGCCTTCGCGAGCCAGCGCGCCGGGTCCGCGAAGACCGGCTACTACTCCGCCGCACCGCAATTGACCGGCATCGGCGCGGAGACGGAGCTGGTGACGATCTCCCTCGGTGGCAACGACGGCGACCTGTACTCGAGCATCCTCGAATCCTGCGCGGTCGCACCGCGATCGACCGCGGGGCGGTGCGCCGCCGACGAGCGCACCCGGCCCGCCCGTCTGTCCGACGGTGCCGTCGCCGCTCGGCTCGCCCGGATCACCGCGGCGAACGAGCGCATCATCCGCGCCGCGCGCGAGCGGTCGCCACGCGCACGGATCCTGGTGGTGGGCTATCCCTCGGTGTTCGCCGGCGACCGGACCTGTGCCGCGATCCACCCCTTCCGGTCCGCCTCGATCCCGTGGATGCGGAGTGTCCTCACCGAGCGGCTCAACCACGCCGTCCGGCAGGCCGCCACGAACACCCGGGCCGAGTACGTCGACATGGAACCCGTGTCGAAGGGCCACGAATTGTGCAGCGCCCGACCGTGGATCAACGGCGTCGACGACGATCCCCGCGCCGCCGAGATGCACCCCTTCCCCGAGGAGGGGCGCGCCGTCGCGGCGGCGATCACCACCGCGCTGCGAGCGTCAGGGCCGCGCCTGTAGCCGTTCCCGGGTCGCCTCGTCGGCGGGCAGGAAGGTCTCCAGGTGCAGCTCGTCGACGCAGGCGTCGTGCGGCGTGAGCACCGCGCTGAGCACGCTGAACAGCCGCAGGTGCGGCGCACCGTCGGGCATGCGGAGCACGAGCTCGACGACGGGGCCCGAGGGCTCGGGACCCGATGCACCGGCCGGGTACTCCCGACACTCCGCGAGCAGCGCCGCGAGTCGCGGGTCGGCGGTCCGGTCGGCACGCGCGGACACCTGGTGCAGCAGGTGCGCGCGCCACGCCCCGAGGTCGACGATGCGCGACGCCAGCCCCTGCGGGTGCAGGCTCAGCCGGACGACGTTGATCGGCGGCTCCAGCAGGTGCGCCGCACATCCATCGAGGAGCGGCGGCACCGCGTCGTTGGCGTCCACGAGATCCCAGTACCTGTCGAGCAGCACCGCGGGATAGGGCGCGTGCGCGTCCAGGAGGGTCCGGAAGGACGCGAGCACCCCGACTGCGTCGACGGGGCTGTCGTGGCGCGGCGCGAAGCCGCCCGCGACGAGGAGCGCATCACGTTCGCGCGGCGGCACGTCGAGGTGTTCCGCGAGCCGCAGGATCATCTCGGCGCTCGGGCGCGAGCGGCCGGTCTCCACGAAGCTCACATGCCGCCCGTTGACCTCGGCGCGGTTCGCGAGCTCGAGCTGGCTGAGCCGTCGTCGCTGCCGCCAGGCGCGCAGGAGCGGGCCGACCTCGGTGGTCGTCATGGACGCGAATCTAGCCGCGCGGGGGAAGCACCACCATGACCTCGGAGGTAATCGTCACGTGTACCGCGTCCCCGCCTGACGAGAAACGGCGGACTACCGGCCGAGCAGCTTGAGCGCCTTGACCGCCGAGGGCATGACATTGAGGAAGAGGTTACGGGGCACGCCCTTGATGCCGCCGATGCCGATGACCCGCTGCTGCGCGATGGTCTTCGACTCGCAGTACTTGAGCAGCCCCTCGGTGCCGTGGCGACGCCCCACGCCCGAGATGCCCATGCCGCCCATCGGCGCAGCAGTCGAGCCCCACGCCGCGGCATAGCCCTCGTTGATGTTGACGGTGCCGGCGTTGATCCGCTCGGCGATCTGCTGCGCCTGCTTCGTCGTGCCCGCGAAGACCGACGCGTTGAGGCCGTACTCGGTGTCGTTGGCCTTCTCAATGGCCTCGTCGACCGAGTCGACGGGGTAGATCGAGACCAACGGGCCGAAGGTCTCCGACTTGAAGCAGACGGCCTCTTCCGGCACGTCCTTGAGCACCGTCGGCTCGTAGAAGAACGGGCCGAGGTCGGGGCGGGCCTTGCCGCCGGCGAGCACCGTCGCGCCCTTGGCGACGGCGTCGTCGACGTGCGCGGCCACGGTGTCGATCTGCGACTTCGATGCGAGCGAGCCCATCTCGTTGGTGAAGTCGTAGCCTGCGCCCAGGGCGAGCGTGGCGGTGCGCTCGGCGAAGGCGCGGGCGAACTCGTCGGCGATCTCCCGCTCGACGTAGATCCGCTCGATCGAGATGCACAGCTGGCCCGAGTTCGAGAACGCGGCGCGGGCGGCACCGTCGGCCGTGTGCGCGATGTCGGCGTCCTTGGTGACCACCATGGGGTTCTTGCCGCCCAGTTCGGCGGAGAAGCCGATGAGGCGCTTGCCGCACTGCTCGGCGAGGGTGGCGCCGGTGGCGGAGGAACCCGTGAACATGAGGTAGTCCGCGGCCTCGACGATCGCGGTACCCACGACGCCGCCGGGGCCCGGGACCACGGCGAACAGGTCGCGTGGCAGGCCGGCCCTGTACAGCAGCTCGACGGCGGCGAGCGCGCAGTACGGGGTCTGCGAGTCCGGCTTGAGTACCACGGCGTTGCCCGCGGCCAGCGCGGCGATGCCGTCCGACACGGCGAGGGTGATGGGGTAGTTCCACGGCGCGATCACGCCGACGACGCCCTTGGGCTGGTAGCGCACGCGGGTCTTGGTGAACACCGGCAGCATGCCGTCGGTGCTCTTCTCCGCCAGGATCTTCGGCGCGTTCTTGCCGTACCAGCGGGCCGTCATCGCGACGTCCAGCGCCTCCTCCTGCGCGTACTGGCGGGCCTTGCCGGTCTCCAGCTGCACCATGTCCATGAGTTCGGCGCGGTTGTCCCCCACCAGCTCCGCGAACTTCAGCAGCACCTTCGCGCGGTCCTGCGGCGTGCGGGCCGCCCACTGCTTCTGCGCGAGGCGGGCGCGCTCGAAGGCCTTGGTCACGTCCTCGGCGGTGCCGACGGGGATCGTGGTCACCTTCTCGCCGGAGAACGCCTCGAGGACGTCGCGCGATGTGCGCTCCTCGGGGTGGTCGATCGCCGAGAGGGCGCGAAGACGGTCGAACGTGGCCTGGGTGGGTGCTGGCATGGGCCCAGGCTACCCGCTTGTTGATGACCACTCAATAGCGCGTTTCTTCAGGATCTCGGGTTCTTCGCAATCGGACGTGCACCCCGACGTGTCCACCGCATCAGATGGCGAAATCGTGAGCGCCGTTATGATCGCGGCATGAGCAACGTGCAGTTCACCCCCACCGCGGACCTGGTCGACGAGATCGGCCCCGACGTGCGCAGCTGCGACACGCAGTTCCGGCAGTTCGGCGGCCGCAAGCAGTTCGCCGGCGAGGTCGTCACGGTGAAGTGCTTCCAGGACAATGCCCTGCTCAAGTCCGTCCTCGGCGAGCCCGGCGAGGGCCGCGTGCTGGTCATCGACGGCTCGGACTCGAGCGGCGTCCCGTCGCTGCACACCGCCCTGGTCGGCGACCTCATCGCGGAACTGGGCCGCTCCAACGGTTGGGCCGGGATCGTGGCCTACGGCGCCGTGCGGGACGCAGCGGTGATCGGAACGCTCGACATCGGCGTCAAGGCGCTGGGTACCAACCCGCGTAAGTCGACGAAGACCGCCGAGGGGCAGCGGGACGTGCCGGTCACGTTCGGCGGGGTCACGTTCACCCCGGGCGACACTCTCTTCAGCGACGAGGACGGCATCGTCCTGAGGTAGGGCCTCTCACCACCGGAGCCACCCACGTTCAGCGCCGCGACGACATCGTCCTCATGTGACGCGGGACGCGATCACCGCGCGACGCGGGCGGACCGACCGAAGACCTCCACCACATCGCCGACGGCGAGTTGCCGGCCCCGCCGGAGGTCGACCTCGCCGTTCACCGTCACCTCACCCTCCGCGATCACGGCCTTGGCCTCCGCTCCGGAGTCGATCAACCCTGCGAGCTTGAGGAACTGACCCAGGCGGATCACCTCGTCGGAAATGGCCACGTCGATCGCATTGTTCACGCCCTCATCATGCCCGACTACTCTTCGTATCGTGCTGCTCGAACTCGCGGGTACCCGCACTCACGTGGTGGTCGACGGTCCGCGCGGACCCGCCTCCGGGCCGCCCGTCGTGCTCAACTCCGGCCTGGCCGGCAACTGGTTCGACTGGGACGCCGTCACCGAACTCCTGACCGTGGGCCGCACCGTCGTCCGCCTGGATCGGCCGGGCTACGGCCTCTCCGACCCCTGGCCCGACGGTGCCGTGCCCACCCTGGAGTCCGAGGTCGCACGGCTGCGCGAGCTGCTCGACGCGCTCCGACTGGAGTCCGCGGTCATGGTGGGGCACTCGATGGCGAGCTTCTACGTCGAGGCCTTCGCGCGCGAGCACCCCGCGCGCACGGCGGGTGTGGTGATCCTCGACGGCAGCGTCGAGTCCTCGCCGCCGCGGTGGGTACTGCCCGGCGACCTTCGAAACGAGCTGCTGCTGCGGTCGGCGGAGGCGGGGGCCGCGGTGGGCCTGAACCGGGTGGGCCCGGCCGCGCACCGATTGCTCGGCGGCGCGACCCCGCCCCGCGAGTACGCGGACATCCTGAAATCGGACGGCTACTTCAAGGCCGCGTTCCTGGAGAACGGGCGGTACCCGGTGCTGGCGCGCGACCTGGCAGCACTGCGCGAAGGCCGGGAGCTGCCGCCGGGGATCCCGATCACGGTGGCCGCGGCGTACGGCGGGCACCGCACTCCGCTGTCGGCGTCGTGGCTGAAGGAGCAGCGGGGTCTCGCGGACCTGCTGCGAGCCCGCTACGCGGTGATCTCGCCCAGCGGACATCAGGCGATGGTCGATCAGCCCGCACAGGTCGCGGCGCTGGTGCTCGACACCGTCAGCTGACGCGCAGACTCCGCAGATCAGAGGGGGTGACGAGGCGCTCGCCGTCCTCCGTGAGCAGGAGCGCGAGACGCCGATTCCGCAGGCGGGTGAGGGTTCGTGAGCCCAGGAGCGAGGGGCGGCGGGTCAGCTTCACGGCGATCTCCGAGGGTGCGATCTCAATGCGGAACGATTGGTTACGGATACTGTATTCCTTCCTGGGAGCGGGGTCCAGCGCTACGGCCGCACGCGTGTCCCGCCTCACAGCCGGGTACCGCGAAGACCGTCCGGCGGCGCGGCTAATCTGTCATTGTTCGATCGCAGTTTTGCTTCCCCACACATCCGCCAAGGAGAACCGTGTCCGATCTCGACGACCTGCTCAAGTCCATCCCGCTCGCCGACATCGCGGCTCAGCTCGGCGTCTCCGAGGACGTCGCCTCGGAGGCCGTGAACCAGACGGTGCCCACCCTCCTCGCGGGCCTGCAGCACAGCGACGCCACCGATGCCCCCGCCGATCTCGCCCAGGCCGCCGACAACGGTGACGGCCAGGAGATCGTCGCCAGCCTCTTCGGCGAGAAGACCGACGACGTGGCGGCGGCCGCGGCCGCTCCGCTGTCCTCGGGCGTCACCGACGGCCTGGTCAAGCAGCTCCTGCCGATCCTGGCGCCGATCGTGATCAGCTTCGTCATGAAGAAGCTCACCAGCGGCGGCGCCGCGGCCCCCGAGCAGCAGCAGGCCCCGGCCCCGCAGCAGGGCGGCGGCGACCTGCTCGGCAGCATCCTGGGCAACATGCTCGGCGGCGGCAACTCGGGCGCGAGCGCCGGCGGCAACGCCGCGGGCAACGTGCTCGGGAGCATCCTCGGCGGCCTGCTCAAGGGCAAGTAGGCCCCGCGAACGCAGAAGGCCGGCTCCCGTGCGGGAGCCGGCCTTCTGCGTGTTCCGGGGCGTACCGTCGGGCGGCCCGACGGTGCCCTACCGCTGCGGGGCGGCGGTGGGCACGATCGGCGCGGGCAGCGCGGTGTCGCCCATGAGGAAGCGGTCGACGGCGGCCGCGGCGCTGCGGCCCTCCGCGATCGCCCACACGATGAGCGACTGGCCGCGGCCGGCGTCGCCCGCCACGAACACGCCCGGCACCGTCGACTGGAAGTCGTCGCCGCGCGCGACATTGCCGCGCTCGTTGTACTCCACGCCGAGCTTGTCCAGCAGGTCGTCGCGCTGCGGGCCGACGAAGCCCATCGCCAGGAGCACGAGGTCGGCCTCGAGGGTGAAGTCGGTGCCCTCGACCTTCTCGAACCGGCCGCCCTCCATCGTGACCTCGTAGGCCTTGAGGCCGGTGACCTTGCCGTCCTCGCCGATGAACTCCTCGGTGCTGACGGAGAACTTGCGCTCGCCGCCCTCCTCGTGCGCGGAGCTGATGCGATACATGAGCGGGTAGGTCGGCCACGGGGTCGACTCGGCGCGCTCGCGCGGCGGGGTCGGCATGATCTCGAACTGGTGCACGATCTCCGCGCCCTGGCGCAGCGAGGTGCCCAGGCAGTCGGCGCCGGTGTCGCCGCCGCCGATGATGACGACCTTCTTGTCCTTGGCGTGCAGCGGCGGCAGGCCGTTCTCGTCGAGGACGTCGTCGCCGACCGCGGCGCGGTTAGCCCACGGCAGGAACTCCATCGCCTGGTGGATGCCGTCCAGCTCGCGGCCGGGGATCGGCAGGTCGCGCCAGACCGTGGCGCCGTTGGCGAGCACGACCGCGTCGAAGTCCTCGCGGAGCTGCTCGACGGTGACGTCCACGCCCACGTTGACCCCGGTCTTGAAAACCGTTCCCTCGGCGTTCATCTGGGCGAGGCGGCGGTCGATGTGCCGCTTCTCCATCTTGAACTCGGGGATGCCGTAGCGCAGCAGGCCGCCGATGCGGTCGGCGCGCTCGAACACGGTCACGGTGTGCCCGCCCCGGGTCAGCTGTTGCGCGGCGGCCAGGCCCGCCGGGCCCGAGCCGACGACGGCGATCTTCTTGCCGGTCAGCTTGGTCGGGTGCTGCGGGGAGACCCAGCCCTCGTCGAAGGCCTTGTCGATGAGCTCGACCTCGACCTGCTTGATGGTGACGGGATCCTGGTTGATGCCGAGCACGCACGACGCCTCGCAGGGCGCCGGGCACAGCCGCCCGGTGAACTCCGGGAAGTTGTTCGTGGCGTGCAGCCGCTCGATGCCGTCGTGCCAGCGGTCCTTGTACGCCAGCGTGTTCCACTCGGGGATCAGGTTCCCCAGCGGGCAGCCGTTGTGGCAGAACGGGATACCGCAGTCCATGCACCGGGACGCCTGCTTGCGCAGCGAGGTCCCGTCGAAGGGCTTGTAGACCTCGTTCCAGTCCAGCAGACGGAGCGGGACCGGCCGGCGGACCGGCAGTTCGCGGGAGTTGTGCTTGAGAAAGCCTTGCGGATCAGCCACGAGCGGCCTCCATCACTGCGTCGTCGATGTCGCGGCCGTCCAGTTCGGCACGCTTGATGGCGGTGAGCACGCGCTTGTAGTCGCGCGGCATCACCTTGGCGAAGAGCTGGCGCTCCCGGCCCCAGTTGGCCAGGATCCGCTCCGCGATGGCGGAGTCGGTGTACTCGTAGTGCTTGGTCACGGCCTCGAGGACGAACTCGATGTCGTCCTCGCCCAACGACTCCAGCTCCACCAGCTCGGTGTTGAGGTCGCGCTCGAACTGACCGTCGGCGTTGTAGACGTACGCGACGCCGCCGGACATGCCGGCGCCGAAGTTGCGTCCCGTGTCGCCGAGGACCACCACGCGGCCACCGGTCATGTACTCGCAGCCGTGGTCACCCACGCCCTCGACCACCGCGACCGCGCCCGAGTTGCGCACGGCGAATCGCTCGCCGGCCTTGCCGCTGAGGTACACCTCACCGCCGGTCGCGCCGAACAGGATCACGTTGCCCGCGATGATGTTCTCCGCGGCGACGAAGCCCTCGGGGGCGTTGCGCGCCGGCCGGACCACGATCTTGCCGCCGGAGAGGCCCTTGCCCACGAAGTCGTTGGCGTCGCCCTCGAGGCGCAACGTGATGCCCTTCGGCACGAACGCGCCGAAGCTGTTGCCCGCACTGCCCTTGAAGGTGATGTCGATGGTGTCCTCGGGGAGCCCGTCGGCGCCGTGCGCCTTGGTCACCTCGTGGCCCAGCATCGTGCCCACGGTCCGGTTGACGTTGGAGATCGGCGTCTCGATCGTGACCGGGGCGCCCGTCTCCACCGCGACCCGCGCCTGCGAGATCAGCTGCTGGTCCAGGGCCTTCTCGAGGCCGTGGTCCTGCGGCTGGCTGCAGAACGGATCCTGCTTCATGAACGGCGAGTCGACCTGCGCCAGGATCGGCGAGAGGTCGAGCTTGCCCGCCTTGGCGTTCGCCCAGTGGGCCTGCGCCGCCGCGGTGTCGAGGATCTGCGACTGGCCGACGGCCTCCTGCAGGGTGCGGAAGCCCAGCTCGGCGAGCAGCTCGCGCACCTCCTCGGCGATGTAGAGGAAGAAGTTCTCCACGAACTCGGGCTTGCCGGTGAAGCGCCGGCGCAGCACCGGGTTCTGGGTCGCCACGCCCACCGGGCAGGTGTCCAGGTGGCACACCCGCATCATGATGCAGCCGGAGACCACCAGCGGGGCGGTCGCGAAGCCGAACTCCTCGCCGCCGAGCAGCGCCGCGACGATGACGTCCCGGCCGGTCTTGAGCTGACCGTCGACCTGCACGACGATGCGGTCGCGCAGACCGTTGAGCAGCAGCGTCTGCTGGGTCTCGGCGAGGCCGATCTCCCAGGGCGCGCCCGCATGCTTGACGGAGGTCAGCGGGGTCGCGCCGGTGCCGCCGTCGTGGCCCGAGATGAGCACCACGTCGGCGTGCGCCTTCGAGACGCCTGCCGCCACGGTGCCCACGCCGATCTCCGAGACCAGTTTCACGTGAATCCGCGCCTGCGGGTTCGCGTTCTTCAGGTCGTGGATCAGCTGCGCGAGATCCTCGATCGAGTAGATGTCGTGGTGCGGGGGCGGCGAGATCAGGCCGACACCCGGCGTCGAGCCACGGACCTCGGCGACCCAGGGGTACACCTTGTGCGGGGGCAGCTGGCCGCCCTCGCCGGGCTTCGCTCCCTGCGCCATCTTGATCTGGATGTCGGTGCAGTTGCTCAGGTAGTGCGAGGTCACGCCGAACCGGCCCGACGCGACCTGCTTGATCGCGCTGCGCCGGAGATCGCCGTTCTCGTCGGGCGTGAAGCGCGCCGGATCCTCGCCGCCCTCACCGGAGTTGCTGCGGCCGCCGAGACGGTTCATGGCGATGGCGAGGGTCTCGTGGGCCTCCGCCGAGATCGAGCCGTAGCTCATCGCGCCGGTCGAGAACCGCTTGACGATCTCGCTGGCGGGTTCCACCTCGTCGATGGAGATCGACGGGCGGTCGGAGGCGAAGCGGAACAGGCCGCGCAGGGACGCGAGCCGCTCGCTCTGGTCGTTGACCAGCGCGGTGTACTCCTTGAACACCTTGTACTGCCCGGTGCGCGTCGCGTGCTGCAGCTTGAAGACGGTGTCCGGGTTGAACAGGTGGTACTCGCCCTCGCGGCGCCACTGGTACTCGCCGCCCACCTCGAGCTCGCGGTGCGCCAGCTCCTCGGGACGGTCGTTCATGGCGCGCTTGTGCCGCGCGGCCACGTCGGCGGCGATCTCGTCCAGGCCGACACCGTCGAGCTGGCTCTGCAGCCCGGTGAAGAACTCGTCGACGATCTCCTGCGAGAGGCCGATGACCTGGAACAGCTGCGCGCCGGTGTACGAGGCGAGCGTGGAGATGCCCATCTTGGACATCACCTTGAGCACGCCCTTGCCGGCCGCCTTGACGTAGTTGGCGTTGAGCTTCTCCAGCGGCGTGCCGTTGAGCTCGCCGCGGATGTGCATGTCCTCGATGGTCGCGAAGGCCATGTACGGGTTCACCGCCGCCGCGCCGCAGCCGATGAGCGCGGCCATGTGGTGCACCTCGCGGGCATCGCCGGACTCGACGATGAGGCCCACCTTGGTGCGGCTGCGCTCACGCACCAGGTGATGGTGCACGGCGGAGGTCAGCAGCAGCGACGGGATCGGCGCCAGCAGCCGGTCGGAGTTGCGGTCCGACAGGATGATCAGGCGCGCGCCACCGGCGATGGCCTCGGAGACCTGCGTGCGCACGGTGTCGAGCGCCTCGCGCAGGCCCTTACCGCCCTCGGCGACGTGGTACAGGCCCGGGATGACCACGGACCGGAACTCGGGCAGCGTGCCGTCATCGTTGACCTTGACCAGCTTGATCAGCTCGTCGTTGTTGAGGATCGGCTGGTCCAGGTGGATCTGACGGCAGCTGCCCGGCTGCGGGTGCAGCAGGTCGCCCTCGCCGCCGATGGTCCCACCGAGGCTGGTGACGATCTCCTCACGGATGGCGTCCAGCGGCGGGTTGGTCACCTGCGCGAACAGCTGCTGGAAGTAGTCGAACAGCAGACGCGGGCGCAGCGACAGCACGGCCACCGGGGTGTCGGTGCCCATGGAGCCGATCGCCTCGGCACCCGTCTTCGCCATCGGCGTGAGCAGCAGGTCCAGTTCCTCGGTCGTGTAACCGAACATCTGCTGCCGCTGGGTGACCCGGTCGTGCGGCATCACGGGGTGCGGGCGGTCCGGGAGCTCCTTGAGGCGCAGCAGGCCCTCGTCGAGCCACTGCTGGTAGGGCTCCGCCGCAGCCAGGTCGCTCTTGATCTCCTCGTCGGAGACGATGCGGCCCTGCGCCGTGTCCACCAGGAACATGCGGCCCGGCTGCAGGCGGGTCTTGTAGACCACCTCGGAGTGATCGATGTCGAGCACGCCGACCTCCGAGCCCAGCACGACGAGGCCGTCCTTGGTGACCCAGATCCGCGACGGGCGAAGGCCGTTGCGGTCCAGCACGGCGCCGATCAGGGTGCCGTCGGTGAAGCAGACCGACGCCGGCCCGTCCCACGGCTCCATCAACGAGGAGTGGTACTCGTAGAACGCCCGGCGCGCCGGGTCCATGTCCTGGTGGCGCTCCCACGCCTCGGGGATCATCATCAGCACGGCGTGCGGCAGGCTCCGACCACCCAGGTGCAGCAGCTCGAGCACCTCGTCGAAACGTGCGGTGTCGGAGCCGCCCTCGGTGCAGATCGGGAAGATCTTGTCGGCCGCGTCCTCGCCGAACGCCGAGACGTCGAGCAGCGCCTCACGGGCCCGCATCCAGTTCTCGTTGCCGCCGACGGTGTTGATCTCGCCGTTGTGGGCGACCCGCCGGTACGGGTGGGCCAGCGGCCAGCTCGGGAAGGTGTTCGTGGAGAAGCGCGAATGCACCAGGCCCAGCGCCGATTCCACCCGCTCGTCCTGCAGGTCCAGGAAGAAGCCGCGCAGCTGCGGGGTGGTCAGCATGCCCTTGTAGACGAAGGTCTGGCCGGACAGCGACGGGAAGTACACCGACTCCTCGCCCTGCGAGCCGGCGCCCGCACCGTCGGTGCCGAGCTCGCGCTCGACCCGCTTGCGGATCACGAAGCAGCGACGCTCGAGGTCCATGCCGGAGAGCGGCGCACCGTCGGAATCCGTTCCGGCGATGAAGATCTGCCGCATGGTGGGCATCGCATCACGGGCGAGTGCGCCCAGCGAGCCGTCGTCGGTGGGCTGATCGCGCCAGCCCAGGACCGTCAGGCCCTCCTCGGTGACGATCCGCTCCACGCCCTCCGCGGCGGCGGCCGCCTCCGCGGCGGCCTGCGGGAGGAAGGCGATGCCGGTGGCGTAGGCGCCCTGATGCGGCAGCTCGAAGTCCACGACCTCGCGGAAGAAGCGGTCCGGCACCTGGATGAGGATGCCCGCGCCGTCACCGGTGTTGGGCTCGGCACCCGCGGCGCCGCGGTGCTCGAGGTTGACCAGGGCGGTGATGGCCTTGTCGACGATGTCCCGGGACTTGCGCCCGTGCATGTCCACCACGAAGGCGACGCCGCACGCGTCGTGCTCGTTCGCGGGGTGGTACAGGCCCTGCGGGCCCGGGGGGACGAATCGGCTCATCGAATACCTGCCTTAGCGCAGCGCCTCACGGCGGAACGGACGGATCAAGGGCGGCGATCGGCTCGCATCCATCGGACACGGCTCGCCTCAGGCATCGTTGGCTGTACGTAAAACTGTAGTTTCCCCCGCCCGGATCACCAAATGAAAGGCCATCCTTACCGGCCGTGACCTGCGGGAATCCGCAGTCACATCGCCGCGGGCAGCGTGTTTCGACTAGGTTTCCTGCACGTGACCGGTGGTAGTGATCCGGGCGAGCTGCTGAGCGTCGGGCCGGGCCTCGCCGTCGCGCTCGTGGCCCTCGCGCTGACGGGCGCCGCAGTGGCCTGGCTCGGGCGCACCGGCTACGGGCCGGCGGTACTCGGCGCCGCGGCGCGGGCCACCCTGCAGCTGGCCGTCCTGGGCACGGCGCTGAGCCTGATCGTGCGGAGCCTGTGGTTCACGGCGGCGTTCACCGTGCTGATGGGGTGCACGGCGGGCTGGACCGCGGCGGGACGCATCGTGGGGCGCCGGCCCCGCTGGTCCGAGTTCGCGGTGACGACGGTGACCGTCGCCGGCCCGGCAGCCGTCCTGACGGTCGCGCTGATCCTCTCCGGCGTGCTTCCGGCGCGCGGGATCGCCGTGATTCCCGTGGCGGGCAGCGCGATCGGGGCGGCGATGGCCGCGGCGGGGTTGGCGGGCAAGCGCGCGCTGGAGGAGCTCGCCGCGCGGCGCGGCGAGCTCGAGGCGGGCCTGTCGCTGGGGCTGGACCCGATGTTCATCCGTCTCGACCTGACCCGCTCCGCCGCGGCGACCGCGCTGATCCCCGCGCTGGACCAGACGCGGACCGTCGGGCTGGTGACGATCCCGGGCGCCTTCGTGGGCATGGTGCTCGGCGGTGCCTCGCCCGTGGCGGCGGCGGTCATGCAGCTCTACGTGCTCGTCGCGATCCTCTGCGTGACCCCGATCGCCGTCGTCGCCGTCACGGGGCTGGTCGCCGACGGCCGGTACGAGACGGGGCCGCGGAACTACTGAGCTTCTGTGTGATCGACCCCGCTCAGCGGGGTCGATCACACACACCTACTGGGCGCCGATGGCGTTCAGCTCGGCGAGGGCGTCTCCCGGGAGTTCCAGCGCGGCGCCGGCGTAGTTCTCGCGCAGGTGCACCACCGACGATGTCCCGGGGATGAGCAGGATGTTGGGCGAGCGCTGCAGGAGCCAGGCCAGTGCGACGGCCATCGGGGTGGCCTCCAGCCGCGCGGCGACGGCGTTCAGCGCGTCGGACTGCAGCGGGCTGAACCCGCCCAGCGGGAAGTACGGCACGTACGCGATCCCCTGCGCCGCCAGCGAATCCACGAGCTCGTCGTCCACGCGGTGCGCGATGTTGTAGAAGTTCTGGACACACGCGACCGGCGCGATCGACTGCGCCTCACGCACCTGCTCGGCGGTCACCGTGCTGATGCCGAGGTGTCGGATCAGCCCCTGCTGCTGCAGTTCGGCGAGCACGGTGAAGGGCTCCGCGATCGAGCCGGGAGCGGGCGTGTCGAAATCGCCGACGCGGAGATTCACCACGTCGATCGCGTCGAGCCCGAGCCGCTCGAGGTTCTCGTCGACGGCGCGGCGCAGATCGTCCGGCTCGAGGGCCGGCGGCCAGCCGCCCGTGGCATCGCGGCGGGCCCCGACCTTGGTGACGATGTGCAGCGAGTCCGGGTAGGGATGCAGCGCCTCGCGGATGATCTCGTTGGTGACGAACGGCCCGTAGTAGTCGCTGGTGTCGATGTGCGTGATGCCGAGGTCGATCACGTCGTGCAGGACCTCGATCGCGGCCTCACGGTCGGCCGGCGGGCCGAAGACGCCCGGGCCGGCCAGCTGCATCGCGCCGTAGCCGAAGCGGGTGACCGTGAGGTCACCGCCCAGATCGAAGGTCCCGCCGGGCGGGGTGGGTGCGGTCATGAGGGGGACTCCTTCGTGGCGAGGACGTGCGACCCCTCCAGGATTCCAGTTTCCCGCCCCCGCCGCCGAATATGATCGCGCCCTTGTTGACCACTGCGCCCAAGCGACACGGTCGACTACCCTGAACAGTGTGAAGATCACCCAGATCACGATCGAGGGAATCCGAGGATTCCCCACGGGCGACGACGCCACCGACCTCGTCTTCGATGACGGCGGCGACGTACCTCAGTGGATTGTGATTGCGGGACGAAACGGGGCAGGCAAGTCCACCTTCCTCCGCGCGGTCGCATCCGCTGTGGTTGGGCCTACCGCCTCTCGGGTCCTCGCGGGATCGTTCGCCGACTGGATCCGCGTCGGCGAGAACACCGCACGTGCGGGCGTCCGGCTCGAGTTCGACACCGAGTATGACCGACTGACCGGCCCAGGCCGCCGCCCGACCAAAGACACATGGACTGGCCTCAGCTGGTCACGCGACGGTGGCCCTGAACCCACCGTCGGAGCATACGTGGCGGGCACAGGATGGGACCCCGAGCGCGGGCCGTGGTCCTCGAATCCACAGGGTTGGTTCATCGCCGGGTACGGCCCTTTCCGGCGACTGTCGCCGGCACCAACGGACGCACAACGCTTGATGATGTCTCCTGGACGCCCACCCGCACTGGCGAGCCTGTTCCGCGAGGACGCGTCACTGTCTGAAGCGATTCAATGGCTGAAGGAGATATACCTCCGCAGGCTGGAGAACCGTCCGGGCGCAGAAGGTATTGAGAATCTACTGCTCCAAGTCCTGGACGACGGACTCCTACCCGAGGGAGTCCGGGTACGGAAGTTCGACTCCGATGGCCTCTGGGTATCAACACCGGAGGGGCACGATCTCAAACTCACCGAGCTCAGCGATGGCTACCGTACCGTCGCCGGTCTCGTGCTCGACATCATCAAGCAACTCGACGCTGCCCACGGCGACGTGTGGTGGGACGAGAAGGACGGCGATCTGCAAATCCTCAACAGTGGTGTCGTCCTTATCGATGAGGTCGATGTGCACCTGCACGTTGAGTGGCAGAAGCGGATCGGCTTCTGGCTCAAGAGCCACTTCCCTCAGATCCAATTCATCGTTACGACACACAGCCCGTTCATTTGCCAAGCGGTGGACGAAGGCGGTCTCGTCCGACTCAGCCCAGCCTGGGAGGACGGACCCGCCGCGCAGATTGTGACGGGCGAACAGTTCAATCGTGTTGTCCGCGGAACACTCGACGATGCCGTGATGTCCGATATGTTCGGGCTCGACCACGTCCTTTCAGAAGATGCGACCTCCGTACGAGAACGGCTGGCCGACCTCGAATCCATCGCAATGGACCGTGATCTCACAAAGAGCGAGCAGGCAGAGATCGCCAGTCTCCGGCGAGAGCTTCCGCACACCCAGTCCGAACGGGCGCAGGCGGTCGCCCGAGCACTCCAGGCGAGTAACGGATGATCAGCTTGGAGCGGCTCGGCCTGCTCCCCCGCACGGTCACTCGGATGGCAGAGAACCAACGTAAGGTCGATTCCGCGACGGAACCCGCCAAAGTTACGGGAACGCAATGGAAGACATTCAGTCGCACGCAGGCAGCCTCGAATGTTCGCGAACGGCTCGCAGAGATGTGCTCGGGGTACGAACGCTGCATGTACTGCGAGGACGGCCAGGCAAGCCACATCGATCATTTCCGGCCGAAAGTGCACTATCCCGGAGCCTGCTTCGCATGGGAGAACCTCCTGCTTGCCTGCGAGCGATGCAACAGCAACTTTAAACGCGACGTGTTTCCACTCGGTCCGGGCGGCCGTCCCCTCCTAATCGATCCCACTGTGGATGATCCGACAAACCACCTCAGGCTTTCACTAACCACCGGACGATACGTCGGCATTACCGCGAGAGGCACTACGTCGATCGACGTATTCGGACTCAATCGCGAGATCTGCATCAATGGCAGACTGGACGCATGGGAGGTGTTCCAAGCGATGGTCCACTTCTACCAAGCGAGCGATGTCCGACACCGCGAATTCATCCTACGCGCAATCCGAAATCACCCGTTCCAAGGCGTCCGCGCTACCGTTGCAGCGACTCGGGAAGCGGGAGATCGATCCGGCATGATTCCCATCACTGTCGGGAGCCTGCTCGATCAATATCCGGAAGTCTTGGAATAGATCGCTCAGCAGGCGAGCCGGTGCGGTGCCAGTCAGCGGCCGCGATACCCCGATGGACCTGGTCCGGTGTCCCACAGCTCAGTACCCGTGCTTGTCCTGCCGCACCTGCCGCCAGCGCTCCATCATTTCGGGGAGCTCGGTGATCATGAAGTCGAAGAAGTCCCGCATCACGGACAAGCGCTCCGCGGCGGGACCACCCGCGGGGAGTTCCTCGATGCCCTCGATCGCCACCTCGCGCCACCGCTCCAGGATCGGGTTGCGGGAGGCGAAGGCCTCGTACCAGATGTCGTCGCCGAGCGTGATCAGGCTGTGCCGCGACCCCGGGACGTGGGTGCGCCGGATCATGGACGTCTGCTCGAGGTACCCCACCGCGCCGGACACCGCACCCGCGGACACCTGCAGCTGCGCAGCGATCTGCGACGGGGTCAGTGCGGCCTCTGGCGAGGTCAGGACCGCGGCGAACACGCGGGAGGCCATCCGCTGCATCCCGGCTTCCACGAACGCGGCGGCCATGTTCTCCACGAAGTTCGGCGCGTCCATATCGCGCAGATTATACGAATTTTTAACACTTCACAAATTTGTGAAACCCGCGTAGCGTCAGCACCATGACATCCGACGTCATCCGCGCCGAGGGCCTCACCAAGACCTTCGGCAGCGCCCATGCCCTCAACGGACTCGACCTGACCGTGACCCCCGGCGAGGTGCACGCCTTCCTCGGACCCAACGGCGCCGGCAAATCCACCACGATTCGAATCCTGTTGGGGCTCCTGAAGAAGACCTCGGGCACCGTCGAACTGCTGGGCGGCGACCCGTGGCGGCAGGCGCCCGAACTGCACCGTCGCCTCGCGTACGTCCCCGGCGATGTCACCCTGTGGCCCAACCTCTCCGGCGGCGAGATCATCGACCTGATGGGCCGACTCCGGGGCGGCCTCGACGAGGCCCGCCGCGCCGAGCTCATCGAGCGGTTCGCCCTCGACCCCGCTAAGAAGGCGCGCACCTACAGCAAGGGCAATCGGCAGAAGGTCGCGCTCGTCGCGGCGTTCGCTGCTCGGGCCGAGCTCATGATCCTCGACGAACCGACCTCCGGCCTCGACCCGCTCATGGAGGAGGTGTTCACGCAGTGCCTCACCGAGGCGAAGGCCGCGGGCACCTCGATCCTGCTCTCCAGCCACATCCTGTCCGAGGTGGACCGGGTGGCCGACACGGTCACCATCATCAAGGACGGTGCGACCGTCGAGACCGGTTCCCTGGCCTCGCTCCGGCACCTGTCCCGCACGCGCGTCGAGGCGACCCTCACGCGGACCGTCGACCTGTCCGGCGATCCGACGGTGCACGACCTGCAGACCGACGGTGACCGGATCTCGTTCAGCGTCGAATCCCGCGATCTGGGCCGGGTTCTCGGAGAGGTCGCGGCCGCCGGCCCCACGTCGCTGACGAGCCGCCCGCCCACGCTCGAGGAACTGTTCCTGCGGCACTACGACACCGCGGCGGCCGTGCGATGACGGGCCTGGCCCCCACTCTCCGACTGGTGCTGCGGCGCGACCGCATCCAACTGGTGGTGTGGCTGTTGCTGTACGTGGCCATGGCCGCGTCGGCGTACTCGACGGCGAAGACCAACTACGCCGACCCCGAGTCCCTGCGATCGGCGGCGCGCGCCGCGAGCGAGAACCCCTCCCTCGTCGCCATGTTCGGCCCCGTGTACTCGGCGACCGTGGGCGCCGTCGGGATGATCAAGATGGTCGTCATGATGGCGGCCGCGCTGGGCCTGCTCACCGGCCTGCTCGTGATCCGGCACACCCGCGCCGACGAGGAGTCCGGCCGCCGGGAGATGCTGGGCGCCTCCGCGATCGACCGCACCGCTCCCCCGATCGCCGCGCTCGTCGAGTCCATCGCGCTGAGCCTGGCGATCGGCGTGCTCAGCGCGCTGGTCCTGATCGGCATGGGTGCGGACGCGCGCGGCAGCCTGAACTTCGGTGCGCTGTGGGCGTTCACGGGCATCGTGTTCGCGACATGGGCACTGCTCTGCGCGCAACTCACGGAGGGCGCCCGGGCGGCCCGCGGGCTGTTCGCCGTGGGCCTCGGCGCCGCCTACCTGCTCCGGGCCGTCGGCGACGTCTCCGTCATCCGGACCGACGGTGCGCTGCCGGCCGAGCCCGGCTGGGCGTCCTGGCTCTCCCCGCTGGGCTGGGCGCAGCAGATCCGGCCCTTCGCCGAGGACCGGCCGTGGCCGATCCTGCTGCTGCTGGCGCTGTCGGTGGCGTTCGCCGCGGTGGCGCTGCGGCTCGCCGCGCAGCGCGACCTGGGCGCCGGGCTCATCCCCGTGGGCCGCGGAAAGGCCCGCGCCGGGGCCCTGCTCGGCACCGTCCCGGCGCTGACGTGGCGGCTGCACCGGGGTCAGGTGGTCGGCTGGAGCGTCGGCTTCCTCGCCGTCGGCCTCGCCTTCGGCGGCATGGGCAGCGCGATCGACTCCCTGGCCGGCAACAGCGGCACGCGCGAGATGCTCGAGCGGCTGGGCGGATCCGGCTCGAGCCTGCTCGACGTGTTCTTCGGCGCCGAGTTCTCGATCATGGGCATGGCGACGGCCGCGCTGGGCATCTCGATCGTCAACACCGCGTGCGCCGAGGAGACCTCGGGCCGGGCCGAATACCTGCTGTCCGCTCCGGTCCGGCGCCTGCGCTGGTACGCCTCGCACCTGACGGCGGCCGTGATCGCGACCTCCGTCGCGACCTTCGCCCTCGGCGTCGGGGTCTCGCTCACCGCGGGGCGCCAGCTGATCCTGCCGGCCATGGGCGCCCTGCCCGCGGTCTGGGTGATCACCGCGATCGCCGCCCTGGCCGGCGCGATCTCCGCGCACTGGTCCTCGGTCGGCTGGGTGGTCCTCGCGCTGTGCGTGCTGACCATGGTCGCCGATGTGCTCAAGCTGCCCGACTGGGTGGCGAAGGTCTCGCCGTTCAAGCACGTCGCGACGCAGCCGGGAGCGACGGTGCTCACAGGCGCCACCCTCACACTGGTCGTGATCGCCGCGGCCGCGCTCATCGCCGCAGCGTTCTCCGAATCGCGACGGGACCTGGCGTCGTAGGGCCGGTTCTCACGCACTGAGACGCTTGAGCTTTCACCTGAGAGACCCGGGGCTAACTTGAGAGATCAAAAGCCCTGCAAATGACTACTGACCGCAGCGAGCGAGTCAGCTGCGGTCAGTGCACTCTCAGGATAACAGGACAGTTGCGATCATGCATATATCCCGTCGCGATATTTCTGTCACGTGTTTTTCGCACCGCGAGCGCAACGCTCCAGCAGCAGCCGGCCCGCGGGGTAGGCGGCCAGCGCGGCGGGCAGCGTCCCGACCCGGCCCGATTCGAGCACGGCCACCACGTCGCCCAGTTCCGACGGTCCGCCGGGCTCGGCACCGAGCCGTCGGAGTGTCTGCCGCGCGACCGGCTCCGGCGAGTCGAAGACGGCCACGTCGCGCCCCGTCCGTTCCCGCAGGGCGGCCACGATCGGCTCCCTGACCAGGCCGTAATGGGTGCAACCGAGCACCACGGACTCGATGTCCGCGGGCGTCGCGGCGGCCGCGGCCGTGATCGCCGCCGCCACGCGAGACGGCTCGCCGGAGTCGATCGCCTCGGCCAGGCCGTAGCAGGGGATGCGGTGCGCGAGCGCCGGGTCGGCGAAGGCGTCGATGAGCGAGGTCTGGTAATCGCTCACCGTCGCGGCCGCGGTGGCCCACACTGCGAAGGGACGCCCCGTCGACCCCGCCGGGCGGATGGCCGGCACCACCCCGACCACGGGGATCGCGGGTTCGAACCGGGCGCGGGCCGCTTCCAGCGCGTACATGGAGCCGGTGTTGCAGGCGACGATGATGGCGTCCACGTCGTAGCGCGCCGCGGCGCCGGCCATCGCCACGACGCACTCGGAGATCCGCGCGGGTTCGAGCAGCCCGTAGGGCATGTTGTCGGGGTCGCGCGCCAGGACGAGCTCGGTGTCGGGGCGTACGCGGGAGAGAGCGTCGGCGTAGTTGACCATCCCGAAGCCCGAGTCGATCACCGCAACACGCATGCCTCGAATTTACCGGGCGAGCCGCAGCCGGAAGACGGTGGTCGCGCCGTCGCGGCGGTAGTCCACCTCGCCGCCCAGCAGCCGCGCGTTGTCCCGGGCGATGGCCAGCCCGAGCCCCGCTCCCCCGCCGCCGCCCCGCGACCGCGCCTCCTGCCCCTTGGCGAACCGTCCGAACACCCGCTCGGCGTCGCCCTCCGGCACGCCCGGGCCCGCATCGCGCACCTCGACGACGACCTCCCCGGGGGCGGTGCCCACGGTCACCGCCACCGGCGGCGCCCCGTGCCGGATCGCGTTGCCCACCAGATTGGTCACCACCGCGACCACCCTGCGCCGGTCGGATTCGACGGTGAGCGGTGCACCGTCGAGCTCGACGGACCGCCACCCGCGCGCGGTGAGCGCCTCGCGCAGGGCCCCGACGAGCTCGAAGGGCTCGCTCCGCACCTCCGCCGCACCCGCGTCGAGGCGGGTCATCTCCAGCAGGTCGTCGACGAGGCCCGCGAGGGTGTCGACCTCGGCGGCGACCAGCTCGGACGCGCGCCGCAGGTCGTGACCGGGTTCCAGCGCGGCGGCCTCCTCGCGCAGCACCTCGGCGGCGGGGACCAGCGCGGCGAGCGGGCTGCGCAGCTCGTGCGAGACATCGCCGACGAACCGCCGCGACCGCTCGTCCTGGCGGCGCAGTACGTCGATCGACTCGTTCTGCCGGTCCAGCATGGAGTTGAAGGTCTGGGTCAGGTCCCGCAGCTCGGTGACGGTCGTCCCGGGCAGACGGGCCTCGGGGTCGCCGTCGGTGACCCGCGCCGCCACCGACTGGATCCGGCTGAGCGGCCGGATCACGATGCGCGCCACGACCAATGCCACCAGGATGCCCAGCAGCGCACTGCCGCCCACGGCGACGAGCACCACCAGCGTGAGCCGGTCGAGCCGCTGCTGCACATCGTCGAGGGGCTGGACGCTGTACACGACCAGGGTGTCGGCGTCGACGGCGTTCGGCCGGTTCATGCTGTGCGCCACCAGCACCCGGCCGCCGGAGAGCCGCTGGAAGCGGTACAGGGAGGGCACCCGCTCCAGCTCGGCGCGCATCTGTGCCGGGATGTCCTGCGGGCGCACCGTGCCGGCCTGGACGGTCCTGCCGTCGACCTCGACCGCGTAGTCGGACGGCAGCCCGAGGGACTCGGAGGGCGTGGCCCACTCCTGGCCGCCGCTCCCCGGCACGGGCCGCATCGGCCGGCCCTCGAAGCTCTGCATGTCGTGTCGGAAGGCCGTGAGCACCGCGTCCTGCGCGTCCTGGTACACCCAGTCCCGCACCACCACCGTCACCGCGATCCCCGTGACGCCGGCGGTCAGGCAGGTGACGACCGCGATGATCGCGAGGATCCGGGCGCGCAGGCCCTTCAGCACGGCGCCCGCCTCATGGCACGCGCCTCACGGCGACGTCCGGAACCGGTAGCCGAAGCCGCGCACGGTCTCGATGTGGCTGGGGCCGTCGTCGGAGTCGATCTTCGGGCGCAAACGCAGGATCGCGTTGTCCACCAGGCGGGAATCGCCCAGGAAGTCCTGGTTCCAGGCCAACGCGAGCAACTGCTCACGGCTGAGCACCTGGCCCGGATGGTCCGCGAAGGCGTACATCAGCCGCTTCTCGGTGGGCGTGAGCGGCAGGGGCACGCCGTCGCGCAGCACCTCCGCGCCAGCCCGGTCGATCACGAGCGGACCGTCGTTCGACGGTGCCGGGCCCGCTTCGGGCGGCGCGACGGGCACTGCGCGGCGCAGCGCGGCCTTGATCCGGGCGTCGAGCACCCGGGGACTGACGGGTTTGACCACGTAGTCGTCGGCGCCGGCCTCCAGCCCGGCGACCGTGTCGATGTCGTCCGAGCGCGCCGTGAGCATGAGGATCGGAACCGTGCTGGAACGCCGGATCCGGCGGCACACGGCGAAGCCGTCGTCACCGGGCAGGCCCACGTCGAGGATCACGGCGTCGACGGCGGCGACGCGCTGCTCGAGGTCGTCGGTCGCGGCGCCCAGGTGCTCGACGACGTGGTCGAGGCGGCCCAGCGACAGCACGAGGGCGCCGACGATCGACGGATCATCCTCGATGAGCAGCAGCCTGACCACCCGTGAGGCCCCCTTCCACGTCGGACGTCCAGGCCCAGGCGGCCTGGCCGACCCGGACCACCGCGGCGGTCCCCACCGCCACCAACCATGCTCCCAGGACATCGCCCGGGCGGTGCCACTGCTGGGCGACGACGAGCACGGACACAACGACGCCCGCGCTGCCCGCGATCAGGATCGCGAGGCCGCGATAGGGACGCGCCGCCGAACCGACCAGGATCACCGCCAGCGCGGCCACCACGGCCACGGTGTTCGACGGGAAGGAGTTCAGTTCCGGGCCGATGCCGAACGACGGGCGGTCCAGCAGGGCCTTCAGGACGAAGGCGACCGCCACCGTCGCCGTGAGGACGAGTGCGGCGGAGACGGAGACCGTCTTCGAGCGGCGGCTCGCGACGACCGCGGCCACGAGGAGACCGCCGACCGCGAGCATCGGGAGCTGGTAGCGGCCCAGCGCGCCCTCGACCGGGTTCTCCACCCCGAACGCCGCGGACACGATCCGCATGAGTTCGTGGTCGACCTGCTGTCCCAGCGGGGTGCCGACGACCGCGAGATAGAGCCCGCCGAGCGCCAGCGCGGCGACGACGGCCGTCGTCGCGGCGGTCCAGGGGCGTGTGGTTGCGAACATGACGCCGAGCATTCTCCCCCATCGTCGCCTGCTCTCCTCCGTTTCGCCCCACGAATGTCACAGCCGTGTCGCAATCCGCTGCGCACGCCGAACCGGGACGCGGCTGAGATCCGATCGCCGACGGTAACCTGGCCCCATGCGCCGCGCCCGCCTCATCCTGATCGGTGGCGCCGTGCTCTATTCGGCGTGGTTGATCGCGCCCGTGCTCGGCTCGGAGCTGAGTCCGCTGACCTCCTTCGTCAGCGAGGTCGGCGCGTCGGGACAGCCCTCCGCCAAGCTCTTCCGCGCGACGGACCTCCTGGCCGGCACCGCCGTCGTCGTGGCCGCGGCCCTCGCGTGGCGCGCCGCACGTCCGGCCCCGTGGGCGGCCCGCGGGGCGCTGCTCGGCCTGCTCGTCCTGGGTGCCGCCACCATGTGCGACGCCCTGATGCCGCTGTCGTGCACCCCGACCGCGGACGCCGCGTGCGCGGCTCGCGAGCTCGCGGGGCAGGTGCCCTTCACGCACCTCGGGCACGCGGTCTCCTCCGGGATCGCGGGATTCGGCGGTGTGGTCGCCGTGCTCGGCTGGGCGCGCTGGCGCGGGACGGAGGGGGCCGGCGGGCGCAGCCCCCTGCTGCGGCGGTTCGACGGTGCGCGGCTCGCCCTGGGCGCCGGCGCCGCGTTCCTGCTCGCGACGGGGTGGACGCTCCTCGCGATGCTCGCACCGGCGCTCTACCTGGGCTTGGCGCAGCGGGCGCAGATCCTCGCGCTCACGCTGTGGTTGGTGCTGGTGGCGCTGCCGCCTCGCGCTCGGCCGCGCTGATCACCGAGTCGAGCAGGCCGGGGTAGGCGCGCTCCACGTCGTCGACCCGCAGTAGCTGCCGGGTGTGCGCACCCACGTCCTCGCGGCCGGTGATCCCGGCCTCGCGGAGCACCTTGAAATGGTGGCTCGCCGTCGCCTTGGTCACGCCGTCGTACAGATCCGCACAGGCCATGGGGCCCCGCTCGCGGTGCAGGCGCCGGACCATCTCCAGGCGCACCGGATCGGCCAGCGCACTGAGCACGGTGTGCAGCGAGGCGACCTCGATGCCGGACGCGACTGTGACCTCGTTCATGGTTCTCGTTCCCTGAGATAATGGTTTGATCTCCGTCGAACCGGGTGTAGTCTACGACATGGTTCGATGATCGTCGAACCCAACCGTACACCGGAGGCGTCCCGATGAGCATCACCGAGCAGATGGCACCATCGTCGACCCATGCGCACCCGCAGCGCTGGGCCTTCGCGCTCCTGCTCACCCTCCTCGCGCTGGCGCTGGGCGTCTCGGGCCTCCCCTCCCCGCTGTACCCGCTCTATCAGGAGCAATGGCACCTGTCGGCGCTGTCGACCACGGTCGTCTTCGCGGTCTACGCCATCGGTGCGCTCGGCGCGGCGCTCACCGTCGGGCCGATCTCCGACGCGATCGGCCGTAAGCCCGTGCTGCTCGTCGCGGTCGCGACGATCCTGCTCGGGCTGGTGTTGTTCCTCTTCGCGGGAGCCGAGTGGCAGCTGATCCTGGCACGGTTCCTGCACGGCGCGGCGATCGGCTCGATCACTGTGGTCGCCGGCGCCGCCCTCCTCGACGTCCGGCCGGACGACGGTGCCCGCAACGGCATGCTCTCCGGCGTCGCGCTCAACGTGGGCATCGCCGCCACCGCGCTCGGCGCGGCGGCGGTGGCCCAGTACGCGCCGCACCCGCTGCGCACGCCGTTCGTGACGATGGGCGTCGTCGTGCTCGCGATCCTGCTCGGCGTGATCGCGCTGATCGAGCCGCACAGCGGGCGCACCGGCGGCCGCGTGCGGCTGAGCCGGCCCAGCGTGCCGGGCGAGATCGCCTCCGACTTCTGGTTCTCCGGCATCGGGATCATCACCGCATGGTCGGTGCTCGGCGTGTTCCTGAGCCTGTATCCCGCTCTCGTGCAGCACGTCACCGGGCACCACTCCGTGATGTTCACCGGCGGACTCGTCGCGGTGATGGCCATCGCGTCCGCGATCTCGCAGTACATCGGCGGCCGCTACCCGGCGCGGCCCACCGCCGTCGTCGGCGACATCGGTCTGGCGATCTCGCTCGCGCTGGCGGTGTTCGCCGTGCGCGACGGGCAGACCTGGCTCATCGTCGTCGACACCCTCCTGCTCGGCGCCACCTTCGGCCTCGCCTTCGGCGGTTCGCTGCGGCACCTGGCCGCCGTCGCTCCGGCGCACGCCCGCGGCCAGGTGATGAGCGCGTACTACCTGCTCGGGTACCTCGCGATGGGCGTCCCGACGGTGATCGCCGGCTACCTCGCCACCACCTACAGCACCGCCACGATCTTCCCGTGGTTCGCCGCCGCCGTCGCCGGTGCGTGCCTTCTGGCCGCCGCCATCGGTGTCCGGGGCCGACGGTCCGCCGTTCCCGCGTAGGCACCGAACGTGGTCGTCGGCCGCGCCGCTCGACGGCTGGCGGCACACGGACCGTGGGATCGGGTTCGGCGGGGGGAAGACGAACGCGGGGACTCGACGATCCGCTGACTCTCGGATTCTGACCGACTCGGACACGCTCCCGGATCGCCCTGCACTGCACGGTATCTGGAGTTGCATGAGGGAATCGGCGCCTCATGGGGGACTGCGTCTCCCACACCGAACGCCGCGGCGCGACATGGGGGACACGGCGCCGCGTGAGGGACAACGCGTCCCTCGTGAAACGCCGGGCGTCCGATGGGGGTACTAACGCCCGGCGCTCCTTTCGGCGCTGCGCGGGGGACGAAACAGAACCGCGTGATCCCGCCCCGTGCCGACCCACCGGCGCTGTCCAACTCGGTCAGGATCCGAGAGTCGCGAGATCGGCTGCGTCTCTCTGTCGGCGCGGAACGCACGAAGCTATCGCGTGGGTCGCGGAAGAAGCACCGACACCTGCCTCGCGGCGGCCGCCGGCGGAGTCCGCGGATCAGCCGCCGGGCGTGCTCGTCCCCGGCTCGCCGGTGGGCGGCACCGTCGACGACGGCGCGGCGGACGAGGTCGGCGCGAGCGGGACACCGTCACCGTCGACGGGCACGGCGCTGCCGGCGATCCAGGTGGACCACGGGACGGACCAGTCGCCGTTCTGCCACTGCTCGAGCGCGGGGCCGCCGGTGTTGCGGACCTCCACCACGTCCCCCGGCTGGGAGAGCCCGAAGAACCACTGCGCATTGGCCGGGCTCAGGTTGAGGCAGCCGTGCGACTGGTTGCTCACGCCCTGCGCCCAGATGTTGTCGAGCGCGTGCAGGTAGATGCCGTCGTTGCTGATCCGGGTGGCCCAGCCGATCGACTGCTTGTAGCCCAGCCGCGAATTGATCGGCAGACCGTACGTGGACGAGTCCATGATCACGGGATTCGCCTTGTCCAGCACCGTGTAGACGCCGCGCTGCGTCCAGAAATGGAAGGTCTTGCCGTTGATCACCTGCTCGCCGCCCTGCCCCATCGACGTGGGCATCGACCGGACCATCTGACCGTTCACGAAGACCTGCACCTGCTTGGTGGTGTCGTCGGCGATGGACACGTGCGACTCGCCGATGGTGAACGAGACCGAGACGTCCTTCTCACCCCAGAGCCCGGGGCTGACCTCCTTGCCGAAGACACCCGCCTCGATCGACACCTTCGTGCCGGCCGGGTAGTAGACCTTCGGCCGCCACGCGACGGTCTTGTCGGTTGTCCACATCCAGGCACCCGGCACCGACGGGGTCGTCGTGACCTTGAGCAGCTTCTGCGCCATCGCGCGGTCCTTGATCGGCTCGTCGAAGTGGACGACCGCGACCTGCCCCACGCCGTAGACGGCACCGTCGTTCAGCGACATCCCGCCCGTGTTCTCGAAGTACGGCTGTGTCTTGTTCGTCTCGTCGACCTTCACCGTGGAGAAGGTCGCGCGCTTCTCGCGCGGCTGGCCGAGCGTCTCGTACTTCGCGACGAGAGTGTACACGCCGTTGTAGGCGAGCGGCTTCGTCGGCTTCCACGACAGCATGTCCGTCGAGAGCTCACCCTCGACCGCGACGCCCTTGTCGTCGGTCAACGTGACCGATCCCAGCTTCGCCTTGGCGATGGAGATCGTGACCGGGGCGACCGGGCTGACGTTCGTGGCACCGTCCGCGGGACTGACGGTGACCTCCGCCGGGTCCGCGGGCGGACCGGACGGCCCCGCGCTCGCGCCCGAGCCACCCGTTTCGCCGATCGTGCAGCCCGCGACCACCACGGGCACCGCGGCCGCGGCACCGATCAGTACCGCGCGCCGGCCGACGCGCTCGTTGAACATGCTCACTGGGTTCCCCTCGTCAGATGCCCGCAGTCTAACGATCGGGACCGACATCGCCGTTCGGGTAATGCTCCCGATGCACCGCCTCGGAGAGGGGCCGCCGCTGCCGCCAGCCGAATCGCTCCAGGTCGGGGACGGTCTGCAGCCTGGTCACCGGCCCCACGCAGAGCCACGCGACGACGTGCACGTGGTCCGGCACGTCGACCAGTTCCCGCAGGAAGGGCTCGCGGTAGAACGACACCCAGCCCACGCCGATACCCTCCGCCGTCGCGGCCAACCACAGGTTCTGGATGGCCAGCGCCACCGACAGGTGTCCGGTCTCGTCGATCGTGTGCCGGCCCAGGATGTGCGTGCCGCCGCGGGTCGGGTCGTAGGTGACCACGACGCCGGTCCGCGAGGACTCGATCCCCTCGATCGAGATGGGATTGAAGGTGTCCTTCCGGTCCTCGGGGAGGGAGCGCGCGAAGTCCTCGCGGCAGTCGCCGACGTGTGCTGCGAACCGGGCGAGCGTTTCCGGGTCCTGCACCACGACGAAGTCCCAGGGTTGCGTGTTGCCGACGCTCGGCGCGCTGTGCGCGGCGCTGAGGATGCGCAGCAGGCGGTCGTCGTCGATGACCTCGCCCGCGAACTCGTTGCGCACGTCGCGACGGCGCAGGATCGCCTCGAAGACGTCCATCAGGCACCGTCCGCCGAGCCGGACCGCGCGTCCGCCGAACCGGACCCGGCGGCACCGTCGGCGACGGCGGCCAGGGCCCCGAGCGCCGGGCCGGTGAGCCGCTGCGTGGTCCACTCGTCCATGGGGACGGCCCCGATGGACCGGTAGAAGCCGATGGCAGGCGCGTTCCAGTCGAGGACGGTCCACTCGAGCCGCTCGTAGCCGTTGTCCCGGCACTCCTGCGCGAGGGTCGCCAGCAGCTGCTTGCCGTGCCCGCCGCCGCGCACGCCGGGGCGCACGTAGAGATCTTCGAGCCAGATGCCGTGCGTGCCGGTCCAGGTGGAGAAGGTGCGGAAGTACACGGCCATGCCGACGACGGTCTCGACGCCGTCGGCGCCGACCTCAGCGGCGATGCGGGCGAAGACGGCCGGAGCGGGACCGAACAACGCAGCGCGCAGCTGCTCGGCGGTCGCGACCGCGGCGTCGGGCTCCTTCTCGTACGCGGCGAGCTCGGCGATCATGGTGAGGATCTCCGGCACGTCCGCCGGTGTCGCGGGCCGGATCACGAGGCGCCGCCCGATGCCACGCCGCCGGCGGCCGCGGCCTGCGCCGCGATCGCGGGCATCAGGCACTCACGGACCACCCGGCCGGCGGCGTAGGGGTCGTCGAAACTGATCAGACCGTCCGGCGCGAGCAGCACCGAGTGCCCGACCCGCGCGAAGATCTCCGCGATGGGTTTGGCGTCGAACTCGGGCAGCTCGCCCTTGGCTTGGAACCCCTCGATGATGTGCGCGGCGAACTCACGGCCGATCTCGATGAGCATGCCGCCGCCCTGCGCGATCATCGGCAGGCCGACCACGACATTGCCGTCGCCGATGCCTCGGATCAGGGGCCGGCGGTGCGCCTCCCGCAGGAACGCGACGAACCCCTCCGTCAGCGCCTCCTCGACGGTGCTCAGGCCCTTGACCTGCTGTTCGACCGCGCTGAGCAGTTGCTCCGCCTCGTACCGGATGGCCTGCTGGACGAGGTTGTCCTTGCGATTGAACCGGCGGTAGACCGTGGCCACGCCGATGCCGGCGAGGTTCGCGACGTTCTCCATCGTGGTCCGCGAAATGCCGACGCTACCGATGCTCGACACCGCCGCAGACAGGATGCTCTGCGCGGTCTGATCGTTTCTGCCGGGACTCACAGCAGCCGATTCTATGCGGTGCGCCGGTCCCGGGGGTTCCCACTAACGGTCCACGGCATCGATCTTCTATTATTACAAGTGGCGCTCGTAGAAATAGCCCGGAGAGGTCGTGCGTCGGAACCGAGAGGAGCATGGAGCGATGAGCGAAGGCCGGAGCAAGCCGAACCTGCTGCAATTCATTCCGTACGCCTACGGCCGCACGGTCCTGCCGCCGTCGATGCACCCCTGGGTCGCACACGACCTCGCCGGGCCCGGGGCCGCGATGCGCACGATCGTGCGGTTCGCGATCCCCTGCTTCCTGATCCTCGTCCCGTTCTGGTTCATCGACACGTCGGTGCTGAACCGGATGACCATGACGCTGCCGATCTTCATCCCGTTCATCTACTTCTCGATCGTCCTGAACAAGATCTACCGGCGCGGACGGCTGCGGCATCACGGCCTCGATCCCGAGCTCGTCGACGTGATCGCGCGGCAGAAGGAGGCGGACCTGCACGCCGACTACATCGCCAAGTACGGTCCGCGCGACGACGACTGACCACCCGCGCCCCGAGGGCCGGAACACCGGAGGCCGCCGCGCCCTCCGGGAAACGTGACGCACGTCCTACTATCGGGGCCATGGCGCTCACCGACCTCCTCCACACGCTCTCCCAGAAGATCCCGACGCCGGTCGTCGCGGGCGGCGCGAAGCTGCTGTTCGGACTGCCCGTGGCCGTCAAGCAGCGACTCGGGACCCCGCAGACCGTCGAGGGCAACGAACTCGGCATCGACTCGCAGATCACGCTCCTATTGCTGGGCCTGCAGGGCGTCGACGGGCTGTCCGGCAACCGCGATGTCGCCGTCTCGCGCGCGTCGCTGACCAAGCTCGGCCAGGCCGTCGGCACCGGCGCCGGTCCGACGGTCGGCGCCCGGGGCCTCATGGTCGACGGTGCCGCGGGCCCCCTCCCGGCGCGGCTCTACACCCCCGCGGGGCTCGAAGCCGGATCTGCCCTGGTGGTCTTCTTCCACGGCGGTGGATTCGTGCTCGGCGACCTGGACTCGCACGACGCGCCGTGCCGGTACATCGCCGACCGTGCGCGCGTGCGCGTGCTGTCGGTCGACTACCGGCTCGCTCCGGAGGCGACCTTCCCCGCGGCCGCCGACGACGCCGTCGCGGCGACGAAGTGGGCCCTCGAGCACGCCGATCAGCTCGGCGCCGACCCCGCTCGGGTCGCCGTGTCCGGCGACAGCGCGGGCGGCAACCTGGCGGCGGTCGCGGCCCGCGAGCTATCGCTCGAGGGCGGCGCACAGCCCGCCTTCTCGCTGCTGTTCTACCCCGTGACGGGTGCCGATCCGGCGAACCGCAGCCGCGACACCTTCGCCGAGGGCTACTTCCTCACCAAGGCCGACATCGAGTGGTTCCGGCAGCTCTACACGCCGGAGCCCGGCCAGGACACGGACCCCAGGTTCGACGTGCGGCACGCCGACAGCCTCGGTGGTATCGGGCGGACCCACGTCGTGGTGGCCGGCTTCGACCCGCTGCGCGATGAGGGCGCCGCCTACGCGCAGCGTCTGCGTGACGCCGGGGTCGACGCCACCACCCAGTTGGCGCCCGGCTCACTGCACGGATTCATCAACTCGGTCGGCGTGAGCGCCGACGCCCGCGTCGAGGTCGACGCCGCTCTCGACGTGCTGCGCGATGGCCTTGCAAAACGGTCGTGACAACCGGCCGTGAGCTGCTGCGCATCGACACGGCGCGGCGCATCGCGGGAAAGGTGGCGCGCGTACGCGTACACCACGTATCGTAAGTTCTGCGGCCGCCATATGACGTCTCCCCCCACGTCGGTGGCTGCGTGATTGAGCCTTGATACCGGTTCCCCCTCCTCCCCCCATTCCGGGAGCCGGTATCAAGGCCTTTCGCGCTTCTCCGGCGGGGTTGGGAGGCGAGCATGTCCGAGCCCGGCGAATCGATGATCTCCCGGGTGGTCCGGGTTCTCGAGGCGTGCAAGACGGCGCCGGGGCCGCTCACCGCCACCGACCTGGCCCGCCGCACCGGGATCCCCGTCCCGTCGACGCATCGGATCGTCGGCGAGCTCGTGGATCTGCGCTTGCTCGCACGGGACGCCGACCGCCGCGTCCGCATCGGGGACCGGCTCTGGGAGATCGCCGAACGCGCCCGGCCCGATGTCCAGCGGGTGCGCGCGGTCACTCGGCCGCACCTCGAGCAGCTCAGTGCCACCGTCGGCGCCGCAGCCCTGCTGTCCGTGCTCGACGGTGACGATGTGCTCAATGTGGACACCGTCCACCCGCGCGCCGCGGCAGCGCTCAACATCACCCACCCCGGCGTCCGGCTGCCCGCACTGGCCAGTTCACCAGGGCTGCTGCTGGTGGCGATGGGTCCGCCGCGCGTGCGCCAGCGGATCCTCCGCAGCGCGCGGCTGGTCAGGTTCACCCAGCACACCGTCGTCGACACGGAGAGCCTCGGCCGCATCCTCGACGAGGCCGCACGGCGCGGGCACGCGACGGTCTCGGAGTGGATCACGGTTGGTTCGGTGGGCACCGCGGTTCCGGTGCACGACGACGCCGGGCGCGTCATCGCCGCAGTGTCGGTCACCACCGCTTCCGCCGGACCTCCGGTCTCCGCGCTACTTCCCCCCTTGCACGCCGCCGCGTCCGCGATCGGCCTCTCGCTGAGCACGATGACCGCGACCGCCGACCCCCGGGTCGAGTACCTCCTGCGGCAGGTCCAATACGCGACCGGCACCACCGACTAGACGCAGATCACGGACACCGGTCCCGTGAGATCGAGGACACATATGCGTTCTCGGTGAGCGAGAAACGTGTTCCGCACCACTCGAGTTATTGGCACTGTGTGCCACAACCTCAGTGAAACGGAGCCCGACGATGCCCACCACCCCAGCGGCGCACCCCATCCCGCACTACCGCAACTTCATCGACGGCCGATGGGTCGATACCGACGCGCGGTACGACATCGTCTCCCCCGCCGACGGGGCGGTGGTCGAGACGGCGGCGCGCGCCTCCGTCGAACAGGTGGACGAGGCCGTGGCGGCGGCCCGGCGGGCGTTCGAGACCGGCACGTGGCGACGCACGTCTCCCGTGGAGCGGGCAGCCGTCCTCGATCGCGCGGCGGACGCGCTCGAAGCACGGTTCGACGAGATCGCGGCGATCGGCTCCCGGGAGACGGGCATGCCGATCCGGACGGCGTCGGCGCTGGGCGTCGGCTTCCCGCTCATGCACCTGCGCTACTACGCCGACCTGCTGCGCGGCTACGAGTTCACCCGCTCCGCCCCGGTGTCCGGTCAAGTGCTGCACGGCGGGATCATCCGCAAGGAACCGCTGGGCGTGTCGCGGGGATCTGCCCGTGGAACTTCCCCGCGAGCACCGCGGTGTGGAAGTCGATCCCGGCGATCGCGACCGGCAACAGCGTGGTGCTCAAGGTCGACGAGCGCACGCCCAGCTTCGCGCTCGAGCTCGCCACCCTGCTGCGGGATGCCGGCCTGCCGGACGGCGTGCTCAACGTGCTGATCGGCGACGGGCCCGTCGTGGGCGAGCATCTGGTGAACCACGACGACGTCGCACTGATCACCTTCACCGGCTCGACCGCCGTCGGCAGCCGGATCATGGCGAACGCCGCCCGGTCGATCAAGCGGGTGCTGCTCGAGCTGGGCGGCAAGAGCGCCAACATCGTGCTCGACGACGCCGACCTCGATACCGCCGTCGACGGCACCATCTACGGCTTCGCGCTGCACGCGGGCCAGGCCTGCGAATCCGGCAGCCGACTGCTGCTGCCCCGATCCATCCACGACGAGTTCGTGGCGAAGCTGGTGGCGCGGCTACAGACGTTGCGCCTCGGCGATCCCGCCGACCCGGCCACCGACCTCGGCCCGCTCGCGAGCCCCGCGCAGTTCGAACGCGTCACGGAGTACATCCGGGTGGGGCGCGCGGAGGGCGCGACCATCGTGACCGGCGGCGAAACCCCGACGGTGCCGGGCTTCGAATCCGGTCACTGGGTCCTCCCGACAGTGTTCACCGGCGTCACCAACGACATGCGGATCGCCCGCGAGGAGATCTTCGGCCCCGTCCTGTCCGTGATCGCCTACGACACCGTCGAGGAAGCGATCGCCATCGCCAACGACAGCGACTACGGACTGGCCGCCGGCGTCTGGTCGACGGACAACCAGCGCGCATTGGACGTCGCGGCCGAGCTCGAGGCCGGCTCCGTCTGGATCAACGACTGGCACAACATGTCGCAGTACCTGCCCTTCGGCGGCTACAAGCGCAGTGGCATCGGCCGCGAGCTGGGGCCGGACGCGCTGGACGAGTTCGTCCAGGACAAGTCGATCACCGTCGATCTCTCCGGCGATCTGAGCCGCCGCGCCTACGGGATCGTGCTCGGCACCCCCGCCTGAACTCCGGCTCACCGATCTGCACCGATTCACCCTTCCAGCACCGATAACGAGGAGATTCATCATGGGACGTCTCGACAACAAGGTCGCCTTCATCACCGGCGTCGCCCGCGGCCAGGGCCGCGCGGAGGCACTGAAGCTGGCATCGGAGGGCGCCGACATCATCGGGGTCGACGCGTGCGCGCCGATCGCCACGAACGTCGCCGAGGGCGCCACGCTCGCCGACCTCGAGGACACCGAACGTGCCGTCAAGGAGCTGGGCCGCACCATGGTGTCGGCGCAGGTCGACGTGCGGGACTTCGCGGGGCTCAAGGCCGCGCTCGACGAGGGCGTGCGGCAGCTCGGCCGCCTCGACATCGTGGTCGCCAACGCCGGCATGTGGAACTACGGCCTCACCGAGGACATCACCGAGGAGATGTGGGATGTGGTGCAGGACGTCAATCTCAAGGGCGTCTGGCACACCGCCAAGGCCGCGATCCCGATCCTCAAGCAGCAGAACGAGGGCGGCTCGATGATCTTCACGACCTCGTCGATGGCCACCATCGGCGCGCCGAACATGTCGCCCTACTGCGCGGCGAAGCACGGTGTGTCGGGCCTGGTGAAGACCATCGCGATGGAGCTCGCGCCCTACAAGGTGCGGGTGAACAGCGTTGCGCCCACGACCGTCAACACCAAGCTGATCCACAACCGGCCGACCTACGCGCTGTTCGCCCCGGACCTCCCCGAGGACCAGCTGACCCGCGAGAACGTCGAGCCGCGGTTCGCGACGATCCCGCTGTTGGACCTGGCCTGGATCGAGCCCGAGGACATCGCGAACGCGGTCGCCTACCTCGCCTCCGACGACGCCCGGTACGTGACCGGCCTCGACCTGCGGGTCGACGCCGGCCAGATCCTCAACTGATCTCCTCGCCCGCGCAGGTCCGAGCCGGTTTTCGCGTCGGACCGCGCGGGCGCGGATACTGGAGGGGTGACGGACCTCGATCAGGCCGCCCCGGAGACCGCTGCGGCGGTGGAGCCGGGGCAGGCGCAGCGCACCTTCCTCGACGTCGGCGGCATGACCTGCGCCGCGTGCGTCGGGCGGGTCGAGCGCAAGCTCAACAAGCTCGACGGGGTGCGCGCCGTGGTCAACCTCGCGACGCGGACGGCCACCGTCGAACACGCGCCGACGGTCACCGTCGAGCAGCTGACCGGCACCGTCGAGGCCGCGGGGTACACCGCGGCCCCCAAGTCCCCGAACCCCCGGCGCGCGATCCTCGCCGAAGAGCGCGAACGGCGCGACGTCCTGCGCCGGCTGATCGTCTCGCTGGTCCTGTTCGTGCCCGCCGCGGACCTGTCGATCGTGCTCGCGACCATCCCTTCCACGCGGTTCACGGGATGGCAGTGGGTGCTGCTCGCGCTGAGCCTGCCCGTCGTGACGTGGGGCGCCTGGCCGCTGCACAAGCGGGCCCTCCAGGGCGCGCGGCACGGCGCCGCGACCATGGACACGCTGGTGTCGGTCGGGATCACCGCGGCCACAGCGTGGTCGGTGGTCACCGTGCTCACCCCGGGGCGGCAGCGCCCCGACCCGCACGGCTTCTGGAACGCCGTGCTCCAGTCGGACCCGATCTACCTCGAGGTCGCGATGGGGGTCACGGTCTTCGTGCTGGCCGGCCGCTACTTCGAGGCGTCCGCGCGGGCGAAGGCCGCGTCGGCGTTGCGCGAGCTCGCGGCGCGCGGCGCCCGCGAGGCGTCGGTGCTGGTCCGAAGCGGCGCCGGGAGCGCGGAGAGCGGGCCGGATCAGGTCTGGTCCGAGCTCCGTATTCCCGTGGGGGAGCTGCGCGAGGAGCAGGTCTTCGTGGTGCGCCCGGGCGAGACCTTTCCGACGGACGGCATCGTCGAATCCGGGTCGGCGTTCGTCGACAACTCGGCGATGACGGGCGAGTCCCGGCCCGTTCCCGCCGGGCCCGGCGACCGGGTCGTGGGCGGCACCGTCTGCCAGGACGGCCGCCTGACGGTCCGCGCCACCGCCGTCGGCGAGGACACCACCTTCGCGGCGATGCTGCGGCTCGTCGAGGACGCGCAGGCCACCAAGGCGCGGATGCAGCGCCTCGCCGACCGCGTGTCCGCCGTCTTCGTGCCCTGCGTCTTCGTCATCGCGACGCTCACCTTCGTGGGATGGCTGATCGGGAGCGGATCCCTCGACCACGCCGTGAAGGCCGCGATCGCCGTGCTGGTGATCGCCTGCCCGTGCGCGCTCGGGCTCGCGACGCCGGTCGCGTTCATGGTGGCGTCGGGGCGGGGCGCGCAGCTCGGCGTGTACATCCGCGGCCACCGGGCCCTGGAGGCCACCGAGACCATCGACACCGTCGTCTTCGACAAGACGGGCACCGTCACCACCGGCGCACTCTCGGTGGCGACCGTGACCGTCGCGCCGGGGTTCACCGAGGACGCGGTGCTGCGGCTGGCCGGGGCGGTCGAGGACGCGTCCGAGCACGCCGTCGCGCGTGCCGTCGTCGCGCGCGCGGGCGCGGGCCTCCCCGCCGTCGAGGACTTCCGGGCCGTGCCCGGGCTCGGGGCGTCCGGCACGGTCGACGGTGCCTCCGTGCGCGTCGGATCGCCCCGCTTCGCCCCGCCCGGGGCGCTCGCCGGGGCCGTCGCCGCCGCGGCCGAGGCCGGGCGCACCGTCGCCGTCGTGGAGGTCGACGGTGCCGTCGCCGCCGTCCTCGAAGTGGCCGACACGATCAAGCCCGACGCCGCCGCCGCGGTCGCGCGGCTGCACGGGGCCGGGATCCGGACGGTGCTCCTCACCGGCGACAACGCGGCGGCCGCGGCGAAAGTCGCGGCGCTCGTCGGGATCGACGACGTGCGCGCCGACGTGCTGCCGGACGGGAAGGTCGCCGCCGTTCGGGAGCTGCAGGCAGCGGGCCGGAAGGTCGCCATGGTGGGCGACGGGGTGAACGACGGCCCCGCCCTGGCCGCCGCGGACCTGGGCCTGGCGATGGGCACCGGCACCGACGTGGCGCAGAGCGCCGCCGATGTCGTCCTCATGCGCGAGGAGCTGTCCGCGGTGCCCGACGCGCTGGGCCTGGCCCGCGCGACTCTGAAGACCATCAAGACGAACCTGGTGTGGGCCTTCGGCTACAACGTGGCCGCGATCCCCGTCGCCGTCGCGGGCCTGCTCAACCCCCTCATCGGCGCCGCCGCGATGGCCTTCAGCTCGTTCTTCGTGGTGTGGAACAGCCTGCGCCTGCGGAAGTTCGGGACGCGCTAGTCACGGAACAGCAGGTGCGTCCCGCGACGCGCGACGCGATCCTCAACTTGGAAACCTCCCCGCCGCACTCCGTCTCGATCAACGAACCGATACTCGAGCGCCTGTAACCGTCGACCGAAACGTTCCTTCAGAGCGCCGTACTCGGAGCGAACATGCGTGTTCCAGTCAAGATCGCCGCAATACTGCAGACACGCGGCCGGAAACACGATTCCCGAGGCGATGACGTCGACGATCTGCAACGGCACATGTGTATCGCTGTGTCCGAACAGTGGCGCCTCCGCGAGGTGCGGAAGAAGGTCTCCGCCCGACTTGAATCGTTGGGTGGTAATCCTGTGCACGTTTCCAGCGTTCTTCACCTTCGTACGCGAGTCCAGAATCATCACACCAGGGTCATTGCTGGCAGCGAGTAGGCTTTCGAACGACGCGGCCAGATCCGACACAGCTCGCGGGTAAACGGTCGCATCGACGATCGGTTGATCGACACACTTGACGACAACCTTGCCGAGCAACTGGCAGCCGTGTTCCTCCACCAGTCGCAGGGTGCGCTCGAGTTTCCCGATCGCCGCACGCCGTGTGTTCCGGTTGTGGCTACGAAGGTCCCGGCGAATCGAGCTCCCCTTGACCTCCACGCGGATCAACTCGGACAGCCGCACCCGCGCCAGACGGGGTTCGAATTCTTTCTTCAACTGCAGGAAGTCCCAGATCAGAGACTTCTGCTGCGATGACGGGACAGTCATTCCCACCAGGGCGAAGACAGGTGGCTGATCGGGCAGATCAACCCCGAACCGCTCGGCGTCACCTGCCTCGTCGACATAGCAGAAGTGCACTCCAAGACCCCTCCCCCGCATCCGCCCCCGGATACAACTATGGCCCCCGAGGGGGCCATAGGACTCGTTGAGCATCTAGCCCAACAGGTGCGTCAACGACGCACCTCCATCTTTTCAGAATCCGTCAGTGCCCGCAAGATCACCACGCGGTCCTCACCTCGTATCAGAGCAGCTCGGGCTCGGAGTCCTCGTCGCGGTTGCGCCAAGCCCAGTGCAGCACCAGTCCCAGCGTCACGAGCGCGATGGCCGCCTCGTCGGTCGCCCAGGCCACGACGCCGCCCACGAACTGGTCGCGGTGCAGGTCCGTCATCCACGGGAAATCGAGGTACAGGTACAGCCGCGAGCCGACCAGCCCGTCCATCGTCATGACGATGAGGGCGTACACCATGGTGATCGGCATCATCGCCAGCAGCATGCCGATCCGGCCGATGAAGGGCAGCTCGGTCGGCACCGGATCGATCTGGAACACCCGCCAGTAGAACAGGAACCCGGTGAACAACAGCGCGGCGTAGATGGCCAGGTGGCCCCAGTGGAAGCGACCGATGCTGTCGAACAGCGGTGTGAAGTACAACCCGTACAACACGCACGCGAACAGCGCCAGTTGCACGGCCGGCCGCATCAGCACCGCGAACGACCGGGAGTCGAGCAGCATGGCCAGCCACCGCGCGGGGGCGCCGCGCAGCGTGTCGCGCAGCAGCGTCACGGGCGCCCCCAGCAGGAGGAACACCGGGACGATCGAGGTCATCAGCATGTGCACCACCATGTGCACGCTGAACATCGCATTGGAGTAGGTGCGCAGCCCGGAGCTGGTCAGGGTGAGCAGCGCGGCGCAGCCCAGCAGGAACAGCACGGTGCGGTACCACGGCCAGTTCGCCGTCCGCCGGACCAGGATCAGATAGCCGACGGCGAGGGCGATCGCGAAGGGGGCGAGGTTCAGGTCGGGACGCCAGTTCCCGAGGAAGGCCATCGCACTCGGCGGGTCCGGGAGGTCGTAGCCGAGGAAGTTCTCGCCCACGGTGGGCCGGCTGCGCAGGAAGGGCGGCGGGGTCAGCTCGGACGCCGCGATCGCGGTGCCGAACGCCGCGGTCAACAGCGCAGCCGCGGCGGGCAGCGCGCGCAGCCAGTGCGCCGCGCCCGCCGCCACGAGGAGCACGCCGGTGGCCAGCAGCAGCTGGCCGTACCACGTGACCCAGAGGTCGGAGCCGGGCGCCATGATCAGCGCGATCACCGCGCCGTTGACGAGCGCGAGCGCCGCGAACACCGGGCCGATCCAGCGCCGCTCCGGCCGCGCCGGCAGGCGCACCGCCGACCACAGCCCGCCGAGCCACAGCGCCGCGACGACGGCGAGGGTGGTCACGGCCGCGGTGGAGTAGTCGTGGTTCCAGTTCTGCGTCTCGTTGGCGGTGACGACCGTCGCGAGCAGGCCCACCACGGCGGGCAGCAGGATCCACAGGTGCGCGACCCAGGTGTACGCGGTGCGCAGCGCCACGTACACGGCCACCGCGCAGACCAGCGAGACGATCCACCCCTTCGCGGTCTCCGATGCCGAGATCAGCACCCCGAGCCCGCCGACCCGGTACGTGGCCACGAGGTCCTGGGCGGCGTTCTCCGCGGCCGCGAGGAACACCATCGGGACGGACACGACGGCCCAGACGGCGGCGTACCGTCGGGCCTGCAGTTGCGTGAGGTAGCCGCGCAGGCCGAGCTCGCCCGAGTCGAGAGCCCTCGTGCGGAACACGGCGTAGCCGATCGACCCGAAGGTCAGGGCCGCGGCGACGGTGCCGACCAGCCGGCCCACGGCCGCCCCGTACGCGGTGAGCGCGCCCGGGTAGGCGTTGCCGTTGACGAGGTAGCGCAGCTCGCCCTCGCTCGCGACGAGCCAGAGCACCACCGCGAGGGCGGCGGCCGAGCCGATCAGGAGTGCGGCGAGCCCGCCGCGGGGCGCCGCGACCGGGCGCTGCTGCTCCGCCTCCGCAGCGGCTCCCGACTGCTCCTGCGCCACCGCCGACAAGCTACTTCGCGTCCTTGATCTTCTTCACGGACTTGTCGAAGAACGAATCGAACTCGCCGCGATCGGGATCGCCGCCCAGCTTGGTGCCCTGCACCGCGACGGTGTAGCCGCGCAGCGAGGCCACGCCGACCAGCACCTTCTGGTGGATCGGGAAGGAATCGGTGCCCTTGGTGCGGGTGCCGTCGAGAGCGATCTCGAAGGTGGCCTTCTGCGTGTCCGAGGCCACCTCCTTGGTGATGGCGCGGGCCTTGATCGTGCCGCCGCGCGGGTCGCCCGTCTCGATGGTCACGTCGGAGCACATCTTGAGCAGCCCGACCTTGAGCGTGTCGACGTCGACGTCCTTGGCCACCAGCGACGCGCTGAGGCTCTTGCGGTCCTTGTCGTTCACGCCGGCGATCGTGTTCGCGTCGCCCTCGGAACTCTTCAACGCGGACAGCAGGTTCTTGCACTCCGGCGGGTTCACCTTCGCCGACGATGCGAGGGTCAACGGGTCGGCGCCCAGCTCGTTCGCCAGCCGCTGCTGCGGCGCGGGCACGATGATGTAGCCGCCGGGGAAGTCGCTGGAATTCGCCAGCAGGTCCGACGCCGGCGCGGTCGGCTTGGCGGTGGCATCGGGGTCGGCGTGGGCGATGCCCCCGGACAGGCCCACGACCAGTGCGGTCGCGGCAGTCAGGGTGGCGGCGCGACGCAGGCCCGCTCGCTTGAGGTCAGTCTTCGCGTTCATCTTCCACTTATCTCCGGTCCCGGAACCTTCGTTACGCAGGTCGACGGTGACCGTGGTCACCGCGCGGCCCGCCTGCGCAGGGCGATCATGCCGAGGGCGGCCACGGCGACGGCGATCTCAGCGGCCGCGAACACGATCATCAAGGTCATCCACGGCTCCATCGAGCCCATGGAGTGGCTCATCGAGCCCATGTCCATGCCGGGCATCGAGTGGTCCATGCCACCCATCGACGAGCTCATCGCCGACATCAGGACCGGGTGGAGGGCGATCATGATCGCGCCCATCGCGCCGGTCAGCACCCAGGCGCTCACCGTCGGATTGCGGAACAGGCAGACGGAGCAGTGCGCGCACCCGATGAGCATCGCCGCAACGAGGATGGACACCACCCAGCTGTGCTCGCCCAGCATCGGCAGGTGCACGAGCGACGTGGCCAGCGCCACGGCGGCACCGACCCAGCCCCAGATGCGGGCGGTTCGGGACGTTCCGGCGGCGTCGGCGTGCACGTGGTTCACGACCGTGATCCTACCCGGCGGGATCGATACCGGAATCCGGCGGCGGCCGCTCACCGGAAAGGCGGTACGCCGCCCCCGCGAGCGCGGCGAGGATCCAGGTCAGGTACCAGATCTGCAGGAAGCCGGAGGTGTCGAGGATCAGGCAGATCACGATCAGTGCGGCGATCGCACCACTGATGCCGCTCGCCAGCTCGGCGGTGGGCCCGGTGGCCCGGGCGGACGCGCGGATCGCGAGGTACAGGGCGAGCGCGAGCGCGGCGACGAAGGTGACCAGACCGAAGATCCCCGCCTCCATGAGCCGCGAGAGGTATTGGTTGTCGAGCACCGGCTGCTTGAGCGTCGGGTACGCGCCCACGCCCTGGCCGAACCAGAGACGTTTCCACACGTTCTCCGCGACGAACGCCTGGCCCACGGCCCGCGATTGCAACGACGAGTCGTTGCCCGAGCCGGCGAAGGTCTCGATCAGCGCGAGGATCACCTTGATCTGGAACACCGTGCCGACGACGAACAGGCCGACGGCACTCGTCACGATCACCAGGAGGCGTCGCACCGGCCAGCGCCAGCACATCACGGCCACCGCCGCGGCGCCGCCCACGATGGCCGACCGGGACAGCGACGCGAGGTCGGCCGCCACGATGATCGTCGTGCACAGCGCCCACGGCCACACCTTCGCGCCGCGCTTGCGGGCGCTGAGGATCAACACCACGCCCAGTGGAGTCAGCACCGTCAACACGGCGCACAGCTCCAGCGCGTGCCCCGCGCTGCCCTGCGGCCGATTGAGTCCGGCGCGGGTGAAGTTCTTGATCAGGACGAAGTCACTGGCCTTGGTGATCACCGGGATCCGGAAGTTCGGCGCGAGGTCGAGCCCCGTCGCCGCGTACACGAGCGCGAACAGGGCGCTGACCGTTCCACCGAGAACGAGTCCCCCCAGCACCAGCCGCAGCGCGTGCTCCGACCGCACCACCGCGAGGATCAGCAGCACCATTCCCACCAGGAGCATGTCGACCATGACATAGCGATCCATGGCGTCGACGGTGATGCCACTCGGGACGCCGCGCGCCATCGATCCGCCGTAGGAGACGAAGGATGCGAACGCGTACGCGAGCACCGCCGCGACGATGGTCCGGTCGCGCACCATCGGGGCGTATCCCGTGAACGCCGCTGTCCCCCAGACCGCCGCACCGATCGCGAACAATGTCTGCGCCAGGGTCAGGCCGTAGGTCGCGGGCACCAGGATCGACTGTCGCATCGACAGCAGCGCGAACCCGCCGGCCGCGACGAACACCGCGCCGGGCGGGCCGATCGTCTGCGCGATCCGCCGCGTCACCGTCGACCCGACCTCGACGGGGTCGACCGCGGGCAGCGAGTCCCGCAGTTCGCTCACAGCGGTACCCGGTCCGGGAGCCCGGACCGGGTACCCAGGTCCGACGGTGCCTCCGACTCACAGTCCGACGGTGTGTCGGCCCCGGACCCCGGCGGTGTCCCGGACCGCGGTTGGCCGTCGCCCCGCTGTCCGCGGACCGCGCTCCGGAGGCCCGCGAACATCACGAACACGAACATCGTCAGCAGCACGCCGCCCATCGCGTACCCGACGGCCGCGCGCACCGGATCGGCGCCGCTCAGGACGCCCGGCCGCGGTTCAACGCTGACACGCAGGTCGGCGAGCGTGCCCGGCAGCGCGCCGGCCTCCTGCTGCATCGTCTGCAACCGCGTGCGGAGGAAGTCGATCAGCGCGACGGCGGCCTCTCGGGAGGTCCACTGGTCCGGGGCGCGGACGGCGAACAACACCTGCGGCGAGAGCAGGGCGGACGAGCCCTCGCCCGCCACCGTCGAGACGACGTAGTCGGGCGAGCCGCCCTTGGCCTCCACGACCTTGCGGGCGTCCTCGCTGAGCGCGACCGTCGAGAGCACATGCGCGAGCTGGGCCGTGTTGGACAGATTGGTGAACGGGTTCAATGCCGGGTTGGGGTTACCGGCGCCGGGCGGGATCGCGACGACGGCGCCGACCGACTCGTACTCGACCGTGACGGATTTCCACCCCGCAGCGCCGCACACGACAGCAGCGATGACCGCCACGGCCACCACGACGCGGCGGAGGAAGACCGCGCGAACCATGCCCGCGATGTCCATCTCGTGTCCTTCCTGCCGCCGGTCCGGGCGCGCCTCCAGTTCTGTGCGATCGCAATGATAGCCGGGGTGGCCGACTCATTCCGAGGCCGCGCCCGCGGTGTCCCGGTCCGCCATGGGCATCCGCGGCGACTGCGGTGAGCCCACCCGGGCCCGGCGACCACCCGCGCGCGCGTTCCGGACGAACCGCCAGACCAGCAGCAGCGCGACCACGATCACGGCGGCGATCCCACCGTCCTTCAGCGCCGCGATGACCAGTCCGCCGGTCACCTCGTGCGCGGCGGGTGCAGGCACGGCGACCTGCAATTGCGCCATCCGCTCCGCAGGCACCCCGGCATCGGTCTGGATCGTGCGGATGGCGTCGCGGATCGCGGCGACGAGCGCATCCGCCCCACGCGTGGCCGCGTCGGGATCGGGAGCGTTGATCGTGTACTCGATCTGCGCGGCGTTCTGCGCGAAGTTCGCCCGCACCTCGCGGGCCACCGTCTCGATGACGTAGTCGCGCCGGGCACCGGACGCGGTGGCCACTCGCTCACGCGTGGCCTCCGACCGGACGTTGGTCGCCACGACGGCGGTGAACTGCGTGGAGTTGTAGAGGTTCGCGAACGGATTCTGGCCGGCGTCCGGGTTGCCCGCCCCCGCGGGCAGCACTACGACCGCGCCCTGCGTCGCGTAGTACGAGTCCGTCGTGCTGTACCCGACGGCCCCGCCGGCGACGGCCGCGATCACCACCAACGCCGCGGCGAGCAGCCTGCCCCGCAGGCCGCGGAGCCATCGGGCGAGATCAGTCCACACGTTGCCTCAGCCCTCAGTCGGTCTTCACGATCGCAACCGACTCTAGCGTGCGGGGGCCCCGCGCCCAACCCGCGTCGCTTGACCGCCCCGGACCGTCACCCGCAGACTGGTCGCTGGTAATCGGCGTTACGAAACCAGCGCTTGTGCAGTCCGACCGATCGGAACGGATCCGTCATGAACGCGAAGCACCTGGGCGCGATGGCCGCCGCCCTCATCACCGTCGCGGGCCTCACCGCATGCGGTTCGAACGACAAGGCCGCGGACAGCTCGATCGCCTTCTCCCCGACCACCGGGGACGACTTCGGCTCGAACCCGGGGGCCTGGCAGACCGACGGTGTGCCCGTCCCCGGCAAGGGCGTGACGATGGTGGGCGATCCGGTCGCGGCGCAGGCCGTGGCGAACGCCGGGCTGCAGCAGGGCACGATCACCGCGACGGCGGGCGACGCCACCGTCTACTACCCGAAGGCCCCGGACGTGCCCGGCCTGCCGGTGGCGCCGCAGGACGTCGCACCGCCCCCGCCGCAGCTCACCCGCCCCGTGAACACCCGCCCGTGGAACTACACACCGCACCAGATCGACGTGTACCGACAGATCTGCGAGACGGGCCGGTGGAACGACTGGGTCGCCGGCGTCGAGGTGCAGTCGCAGACCTGCTGGACCGTGTACGGCCGCCAGTTGGGCGTGCGGCCCTGGTACCCCGGGCAGCCGAAGCCGTGGGAGCGGCCGAGTTGGCCGAAGCCGTGGTTCGAGACGGACTTCCGCGCCGACGTACCCGTGATGTGGGTGTACCCGCGGGACTGGTCACAGCCCCGCCCGCAGCCGCTGATCTCGGTGTCCATCGGCATCGACGTGCCGCAGAACCCGCACGCGCGGCCCAACCCGCGCTTCCGGGACCAGCCCTACTACCCGGTCTGGGCCGCCACGCCGGGCCGCCCGGTCGCGGTGCACGACCAGGGGCGCGTCGTCGGGCCCTGGCTGCCGGCCTATGGCTCGGCGACCGCCGGCTACACCGCCGCACCCGTCTACCCCGGGGTCGTGCTCGCGCCGATGCCCACCTCGGATCGGGCGGAGGTGGTGACGGCCGTGCCGGGCACGCAGGTCGTCGGCAATCCGTTCCGGGATTCGACGGTGCTCGCCCCGACCGCCGCCGCGATCGCCGGGGCGACGGTCTTCAACGGCACGCGGACCGAACTCGTCCGGGCCCTGGGCGAGGACGTCGACGTGCGGGTCCCGACCACCGGCCGGGTGTCGGTGTCGGCCCGGGCCTCGGACGGAACGACGAGCACGACGACGACCCGGTCCGCGGCGAAGAAGACGACCTCCGAGCCCACCACCGCGGAGAAGACCACGACCACGTCCGGGAGCACCACGGACCGGAGCTCCGACGCGGCCACCACCACGACCACGAAGCGCGCCACCACGACGCAGCCGACGACGACGGCACCGTCGGCCACGCGGACCACGACGACGGCTCCGAAGACGACCACGACCGAGAAGACAAGCACCACCACCGAGAAGCCCGCGACCACGACGGCTCCCACGACCACGCCGGAGACCACGACCACCACGAAGAAGGTCACCACCACCACCACGACGACGAAGCCCGCGCAATAGCGCGGGCTCCGGGGTCGAGGGGTCGAGCGGTCAGATCCGGCGGGCGAGGCCCACCCGGGCGAGGGTGCCGACGAGACGCAGCGTGCGTCCGACCTGCCGCGGCGAGGCCATGATGGTGCGCTTGTGCGTGTGTCCGGCGTCGGCGACGGGCTTGCCGTCGAGGCGGTCGGCCAGCCAGCCGAGCAGCAGGGGTGCCGACAGGAAGTGCATGGAGAAGTGGTCGCTCCACTGGTCGGTGCGGTACTCGACGTGGGTGCCGCCGTCGGCGTAGCGCGCGACGTGCGCCTCCGCGTCCGTGACCGGTGAGATCTGGTCCTTCGTGGACTGCACGACGAGCATGGGCACCGTCGGCGCGGACTGCCCGGGCCGGATGTCGTCGAAGATCTCCAGCAGCTTCGGCAGCCGCGCGACCTCCTCGAAGGTGAGGTCGGGGCAGTAGTAGCCGAAGTCCTTGTGCGCCATCTTGCGGATCGCGCGCTCGGGCGACCACTCGAGGGCGTCCTCGTAGAACAGCTTGCGCCCCTTGTCGTCGACGTGCTCGGCGAGCACCTCGCGCAGCGTCGGGTACTCGCGGGCGAGCGCGGCGATGACCAGCGTCGGCAGGCCCGTGAACAGGGTGTTGTTGAGGTAGACGAACACATTGCCCGGGTCGGAGACGGGCGCGCCCACGGCCCCGGCGATCAGGTTCAGTTCCGGCGCGTACGACGGTGCGATCTCCGCGGCCCAGGAGGTGGCCAGGCCGCCGCCGGAGTAGCCCCAGACGCCGAGGCGGGTGTCGGCCGCGAGGCCCAGCGGCTCGTGCGAGAGCGCGGCGCGCAGGCCGTCGAGCACCATGTAGCCGGGCTCGCGGGGGATGCCCCAGCGTCCGGTCTGGCCGCCGTGGTCGGGCACGGAGACGGTCCAGCCCTTGGCCACCGCCGCCGCGATGAACAGGTACTCGATCTGCGGGAAGGAGGCGTCCTCTGTCCGTACGCCGTGCTGGAGCACGTAGGAGGGGAAGGTCTTGGGGTGCAGCGAGTCGATCGCGCACTGGTAGCTCACCAGCGGTGCGCCGGGCTTCGCGCCGCGGAGCGGGCTGATCACGGTGGTGACGGTGACCTCGGGGACGCCGTGCATGTTGACGGTGCGGTACAGCAGCTGGGTGGCGCGCACCTTCTGCTTGACGCGGCCGAGGAAGCCGATCGACACGTCGCGGTAGCGCAGGACGGTGCCCTCGGGTGCGTCCTCGAAGCCCGACGGGGCCTCGAAGAACGGGTCGACGCCCACCATCTGCGGCTCCGCGGGCGCGGGCCACTGCTCGGCGAGCTCCGTGCGGTTCTGCACAGCCGTCATGTCGGTCCTCCTGATCGGGGGTTCGGAGCGACTGTACACGCATATGGGACAGATCTGAAGAATCTGTGTCACGGACGTCTCCGCACGACAAATCCTTGCGACTCGCGCCTGCCGTATGATCAGCCTATGGTCGCCACCAAGCCCGACACCAAGGGAATCGACGTGACTCGCGTCAGTAGCCGCGAGTTCGAGCGCATGGTTTCGGCTCCCGCGCGCCCCTCGACGCGTCTACAGACGGCCATGGCGAATCGACGGGCTAAAGCCGGCCGTTGACGCACGAGCCCCAGCGGCTTTCTGAAGAGCACAGTTTCGACTTCTTCGAGTGCGGCGAGGAAACACTCGACGCATGGGCACGAACGCACGCACTCATCGATCAGCAACAAGGCAAGTCGGCGACGCACGTCTGGACGGACGAGGGCGGCGTCTATGTCGTCGCGTACTTCACCCTGCTGCCGACGGTCACTCGCGCTGACGACGGTTGGTTCGCCGCGATCAAACCGCGGCGCTACCAGGGTCGTGAGCTGCCGGGTGTACTTCTGGGGAAGATCGCCCTCGACTCGTCGTTGCGCGGTCAGGGGCTTGGCATCGACCTCCTGGCCGACGCGATTCTCACAGCGTCGGACGCGATGCTGCTCATCGGCGGTATCCACGTCGTCATCGACCCGATGCCAGGGCGCCCAGGTCTCCGAGACTGGTATCGAGCGGCGGGTTTCCAAGAGATCGACGGGACCGACCGCATGTATCTCACGATCCGCGGCCGAACCCGGTGAACATCGCGTGAACCGGCCCCGCTTGCCTTTGCAAGCGGCTAATCTTCATCTCGCTGAATGAACGATTGAGGTGAACGACGTGACCCCAGGTGACCGCGTGCAGTTGCGCGACGAGGTGCTGAGCTACGGAACCGTGCTCAGTGCCGACGATGAGGCGGTGTCGGTCAAGCTCGATGACGGACGGGCCGTGGCGGTGCACCGCGAGGCCGTCGTCCTCCTCTAGACGCGCCCGCCGTCAGTACACACCCGCCCCGAGCAGCGTCAGCGTGTTGCGCATCGATGCGATCACCGGCTCCGGCGAGATCCTCGGGTCGACGGCCCGCTGGATCCCCAGCCCGATCGCCGCGGCCAGCATCAGATCCGCGGCGGAATCGAGCGCGTACAGCTCGGCCTCCGCGTCGGCGGCGGCGTCATCGGCGGCGCCGCGGAGCATGTCCCGCAGCATGTCGACGACGGTGCGGTGCGCCGCGGAGCGCAGCTCGACGACCATCGCGAGGAGCGTCGGGTCCGTCCGCGCGACGGTGACGAACTCGAGCTCGAGCATCGTCCACCCGACATCGCCTGCGGTCCGCTCCACCCAGGACGCGAGCACGTCGATCCGGTCCTGCAGGTCACCGGGCCCGCTCATCAGTGCACTGAGCTCTGCGACCTTCTCCTCGTGGATGGCCTGCAGCACCTCGCGGCACAGATTCGGCTTGTCGACGAAGTTCGAGTAGACGGCACCCTTCGAGTACCCGGCCCGGTCCGCGATGTCCTCCAGGCTCGCCGCGGCGTAGCCGACCTCGAGGAACCGGTCCCGCGCGGCGTACAGCAGGTCGGCGCGCGTCTGCGCGCGCTGCTCGACGCGGGTCAGCCTGGCCATGTCGAGAAGAATACCGCTAGCGGTATTCAAAAACTATGAGTATTCGAATACTCTGGGTCCTACCTGATCGAAAGGATCCACCATGGCTCTGTTCTTCGGCCCCTCCGACCGCCACCTCGCGCAGCTCGACGGTGCGCTGGTCGTGATCACCGGCGGCGCCCGCGGCATCGGCGCCGCCACCGGCCGCCTGTTCGCGCAGCACGGCGCCCGCGTGGTCCTCGCGGATGTCGACCTCGACGTCGCCGAAGCCACCGCGGAGACCATTCCGGGCGCACGCGCCGTGCGGCTCGACGTCACCGACCGGGAATCCTGGCGGATCGCACTGGCCGAGATCGGCGACGACATCGACGTCCTCGTCAACAACGCCGGCGTCATGCCGCTCGGCCACTTCGAGGAGGAGTCGGAGCGGACCACCGATCTCATCCTCGACGTGAACATCCGCGGCATGCTCAACGGCATGCGCGCCGCGATCCCCGGCATGGTGGCGCGCGGGCGCGGCCACGTCGTCAACGTCGCGTCGATGGCCGGCATGATCCCGATCCCCGGCATGGTCACCTACAACGCCAGCAAGTACGGGGCGCTCGGCGCGTCCCTCGGCGCGCGCCGGGAGTACGACGGGACCGGGGTCACCGTGTGCGCGATCCTCCCCTCCGCCGTGCGCACCGAGCTCAGCTCGGGCGCGCAACTGGGAGCGGGCATGCCCACCGTCGACCCCGAGGACGTCGCCGCGGCGATCGTCGACACGCTGCGCACCGGCGCGGCCCGGACGTCCGTGCCGAAGTGGGTGGCGCCGGGCTGGAGCCTCGTCGAGGCCTTCGTGCCCGAGCCGGTCGAGCGACTGGCGCGCAAGCTGATCGACGACCGGCGCACCCTCGACCTCGACGCGGCCGCGCGGAAGGCCTACACGGACCGCATCGACCGCCATGCCGCTGCCCACGCCCTCGACGAGGAGGCCGCCCGATGACCCGCGCCCTCGTGATCGGCTGCGGCGGCACCATCGGCGGCGCCTGGACCATCGCCGCACTCGCCGCGCTCGAGGAGCAGCTCGGCTCCGACCTCCGTGACTTCGACGTGCTGCAGGGCACCTCCGCCGGCTCGGAGATCATCACCGCGCTCCAGCGCTTCTCGGTGCAGGACCTCGTCGCGATGCAGGAGGGACGCGCGGAATCGCCCGTGCTGCAGCACCATCTGGCTGCGACCCCGCCCTCGTTGCCTCGCATTCCGTTCTCGCTGCCGTCGAACCCCGCCACGCTGTGGACCCGGCGCGGCGGGCACGCGCCGCTCACGGGCATCGCCCCGCGCGGCCGCGGCGACGCGACCTGGCTGGCGGAGCTGGCCGACGCCACCGTCGGGCCCGGCGCGCTTGTGCCCCCGAAAGCCCGGCTCGTGGCCTACGAGCCCGCCACCGGCGAACGCGTCGCCTTCGGGGCGCCCGGCGCGCCGAAGGCCACTGCCTCCGAGGCACTCCGGGCGTCCTGGGCGATACCCGCGTGGATGCCGCCCGTCGAGATCGAGGGTCGCACCTACGTCGACGGCGGCGCCGCCTCCACGGCCTCGGTCGACCTCGTCACCCGCGAGGACGCCGACGAGATCGTCGCGGTCGTGTCCATGGCCTCCGCCCCCGGCGTCCGCGGCCCCGGGCTCGGCGGACTGCTCGAGCACGCCGTGCTGAGAAGACCCATGTCGCAGGTCTTCTGGTCCGAGGTCGCGGTGGCTCGAGCCCGGGGCCAGAGGGTCACGGTGATCTCGCCCGACGGTGCCGATCTGGCCGGGCTGGGTGCGAACTTCATGGCCCGGGGCCATCGCGCGCAGGCCTTCGAAGCCGCGCAGTGGACCGCCCCGCTCGCCGTCCGGCGCGGACTGGAGGCGGCGCGATGACCGAGCCCCGCATCGTGGTCATCGGCGCCGGCGTGGCCGGCATCTCGACCGCACACGTCCTGCAGGAGCAGGGTTTCACCGACTGGGTCGTGCTGGAGAAGGGCGCCGACGTGGGCGGCGTGTGGTTCTGGAACCACTACCCCGGCCTCACGTGTGACGTGCCCTCGCAGATCTATCAGTTCGCGTTCGCGCCGAAGCCCGACTGGGAACGGATCTGGGCCACCGGTCCGCAGATCCAGCGCTACCATCGCGAGGTGGTCGAGGATCTCGGCATCGCGGACCGGATCCGCTGCAACACCGAGGTTCTCGCCGCGGAGTTCGACGACGCCTCGGCCACCTGGGCCCTGACGCTGAGCACCGGCGAGACGATGACGGCCGACTTCGTCATCTGCGCGACCGGCGTGCTGCACAACCCGGCGATCCCCGACATCGAGGGCCTCGCCGACTTCGACGGCGACGTCGTGCACACCGCCCGCTGGGACGACGCGCTGATCACCGAGGGCCGTCGGATCGCCGTCATCGGCACGGGATCCACAGGCGTACAGGTGGTCTCGGCGCTGCAGCCGCGAGCGAAGCACCTCACACACTTCGTCCGATCGCCGCAGTGGGTGCTGTGGGCACCGATGCGGCTGCCGCAGATCGCGCCGATCACGACCCTGTTCGAGCGCGTTCCGGGGCTGATCGACCGGGTGCACCAGGGCCTACTCTGGGGCTCGGGCATCCTCGCGGACATCGCGACGAAGCCGTCGTGGCGGCGCAGCGCGGTGCAGGCCTACGCCCGGCTGTCGCTCCGCGCGCAGGTGCCGTCCGCCCTGCGGCCCGGCCTCACGCCCGAGGACGAGCCCCTGTGCAAGCGACAGGTCGTCTCCGGCACCTACTACTCGGCGATCAAGGCGCGCAATGCCTCCCTGGTCTCGGAGGGCATCGAGCGGATCGAGGCGAAGGGCGTCCGCACCGCGGACGGGACGCTGCACGAGGCCGACGTCATCGTGCTCGCCACCGGCTTCCGGGCGCACGACTACATGCGGCCGATGCGGGTCACGGGCAGGGACGGGGTCACGCTGGACGACGCCTGGTCCGGCGGCCCGCGGGCCTACCGGATGACGGCGATCCCGGGTTTCCCCAACCTGTTCACCGTCCTGGGCCCGAACTCCCCGACCGGCTCGATCTCGCTCCAGTTCTCCGCCGATCTCACCGCGCGGTACATCGCGCAGTGGCTGGACCGGTTCCGCCGCGGCGAGGTCACCTCGGTGGAGGTCACCGAGGCCGCGACCGACGCCTTCAACGAGCAGGTGGCCGAGGCCATGGGGCCCACGGTGTGGAACACCGGCTGCAACTCGTGGTACTTCACGGAGAGCGGCACCATCGACCTGTGGCCGTTCGACCGGAAGACCATGGTGCGCATGCTGTCCGAGCCCGACGAGGCGGACTTCCACGTCCGACGGTCCGCCGACCACCGCTGACGATCAGGCGCCCGGACCGGGCGCTGGGACCCCGAGGGCCCGGTACCGCACGCGCGGTGCCGGGCCCTTGACATGACAGGACGTGCACGGCATTCTGAACATAGTTCATATATGAACAACGTTCAGATTGGAGCGATCCATGACCTCTCCCTCGTTGGCGGGACGCCTGTCCAGCCCTCGCCGTGAGACCGACCCGCGCCGCCTCGCCGAGGCCGTCTCGGGACGCACGGTCCTCATCACCGGAGCCTCGTTCGGCCTCGGCGCGGCCACAGCCGAACTGTTCGCCGCCGCGGGCGCCACGGTGCTCCTCGTCGCCCGCACCGCCGACAAGCTCGACGAGGTCGCCTCCCGAATCCACGGGAACGGCGGCGCCGCCCACACGTTCCAGGCGGATCTCTCCGATCCCGCCGGCGTCGAAGCCCTGGCCACGTCGATCATCGAGCAGCACGGCGCGCCGGACATCGTCATCAACAACGCGGGCAAGTCGATCCGCCGCTCGCTGGACCTCCAGCTCGACCGGCCGCAGGACTTCGTCCGCACGATCGACGTGAACTACCTCGGCCCGGTCCAGCTGCTGCTGCGGCTGATCCCCGCGATGACCGAGGCCGGCGGTGGCCGGATCGTGAACATCTCCACCGTCGGCGTGCGCATGTATCCGGGGCCGCGCTGGGGCGCCTACCAGGCGTCCAAGGGCGCCTTCGACACCTGGTTCCGCAGCGTGACGCCCGAACTGCACGCCCGGAAGATCGCCACGAGTTCGGTCTACATGGCCCTGATCCGCACCCGCATGAGCGCGCCCACCCCGAGCATGCGCAGGCTCCCCGGCCTGGACCCCGAGCACGCCGCGCAGGTCGTGGCCGCCGCCGTGGTCGACGGTCCGCGGGTCCTGGCTCCGTGGTGGTCGTGGCCCCTCGACACCGCCTCCGCGGCCGCCGGCGGCGTCTTCGCCGCCGTCTACACCCGCGCTTTCCGGTTCACCGCCGACTCCGCCTCGGCGCGTCCCCGGCACGAGGTGCTCCGGTGAACGCCGCAGTCGCCGCGGCTCTCGCCGCGGCACGGTCCGGGCTGCTCGTCCCGCCGCCCCCGACCCGCTGGCCCCGAGTGCTCGACGCGCTGCGCGCGGGCCCGCGGGGCATCGGCTCGCTCGTGCGCCTGTCCGCAGCGCGGCACCCCGACCGGGTCGCGATCGTCGACGACGAGGGCACGCTCACCTACCGGGAGCTGCTCGCCGAGGTCGATGCGGCTGCCGCTGCGCTCCACTACGGCGCGGGCGTGGACGCGTCCGCCACGGTCGGCATCATGTGCCGCAACAGCAGGCGGTTCGTCGTCGCGCTGCTCGCCTCCACCACCCTCGGTGCCGACGTGGTGCTGCTCAACACCGACTTCCGGGACCGCGCGCTCGCGGCGTCGCTGGAGGGTCACGACATCTCGCTGGTGATCTGCGACGCCGAGTTCGACGCGATCGTCGGCGCCGTGCCCGCCACGCGCACCGCGTCGGCCGGCGTGCGCGATCGGTGGCGCCGCGCACCGTCGTCCCCGCGCGAGGGACGCCTGATCCTGCTCACCTCGGGCACCACCGGCACCCCGCGCGGGGTGCCGCGCGACCCGGACGTGCGCACCGTCCTCGGGATGACCGCCAGCGTGATCCTGCGCACCGGAGCGCGCACGGGCATGCGGACCATGGCGTCCGTGCCCTTCTTCCACGCCTTCGGGTTGGCGGGTCTGCTCATCACGCTCGGCCTCGGCGGCACCCTGCTGACGTGCGCCCGGTTCGACCCGGTCGCCGCGCTGGAGCGTGCCACGGTGCACGAGGCCGACGCGCTGCTCGTGGTGCCGGTGATGCTCAGCCGCATCCTCGACGTCGTTCCCGAGAGCTCCCAGACGTACATGCCGCGCATCGTTCTCAGCGGCGGCTCCGCGCTGCTGCCGTCGGTCGCGGAGCGCTTCACCGACCGCTTCGGCGACCACCTGTACAACGGCTACGGCTCCTCCGAGGTCGCCCTCGCCACGCTGGCCACGCCGGCGGATCTCCGTCGTTCGCCCGGCACCGTCGGGCGGGCCGTTGCCGGCGCCACCGTCGCGATCCTCGGGGACGACGGTGCCGCCGTCACCCCCGGCAGCACGGGCCGGATCCACGTCGGCGGCGCGCCCGCCGTCGGTACCTACACCAGCGGGCAACGCAAGGGCGAGGTCGCGGGGCTGATCGCCACCGGAGACAAGGGGTTCATGGACCGCGACGGGCTGGTGCACGTGACCGGTCGCGAGGACGACATGATCGTCAGCGGCGGCGAGAACGTCTACCCGCGTGCGCTCGAGAACGTCCTCGCCGGGCACCCGGACATCGTCGACTCGTGCGCGGTCGGCGTGCCCGACGAGCAGTACGGACAGCGTCTCGCGGCATTGATCGTCGCCGACGCCGGGCTCTTATCCGAATCGGATCTGCGCTCGCACCTGAAGGATTCGCTGTCCCGGTTCGAGCAGCCACGCGACATCCACTTCGTCACGGCGGTCCCCCGCAACGCCGCGGGCAAAGTCGACCGGCGCGCGACCACAGCCCTGCTCGTCCAACTCGCCCGGGAGACCGCATCGTGACCATCCACCTGTTCGACGTCGCCACGTTGCGCCCACTCGCCGGCGGCGAGGTCCCCACGCTGTGCCTCGTCGTCGTCGGCGAGGACCGCGTGACCGCGATCGACGCCGGCTTCCCGGTCTCGGTGTTCGAGGACACCTCGCTCATCGGTTTCGAGCGCCACTTCCTGCGCCTGCGCCGCACCCCCGAGATGGCGCTGGTGAACCGCTTGGCATCGATCGGCCTCCGCCGCGAGGATCTCACCGACATCGTGCTGACCCATCTGCACAGCGAGCACGCCGCCGGTATCGTCGACTTCCCCGATGCAACGGTGCACGTCTCCGCCACCGAACTGGCCTCGTCGCGCTCGCGCTCGCCCCGCGCCCGGATCTCGTACCGGTCGCGCTTCTTCGAGCACGGCCCGAAGTGGGCTTCCTACAACGGTGCCGCGCAGTGGCTGGGCGTGCCGGGCTGCTCGTACGTCACCGACGACGTGGTGCTGGTTCCATTGCCCGGGCACACCGTCGGGCACTGCGGCGTCGCGGTGCGACGCGGCGACCGGTGGCTCCTGCACACCGGCGACGCCGGGTACCGCGATCCGCTCACCGGCTTCGACGCGTCCTTCCCGCTCGGGCTGTACGAGCGGGTAGTCAAGGCCGACGGTGCCCTCCAGGCCGAGACCTGGCGCACGCTGGAGCGGCTCTCCCTCCGCCCCGACGTCGACACGATCTCGTCCCACCGCTTCCCGCCGCGGCTGCCGCTCTCGCTCGCGGACACGACCGAAAGGAGTTCCCGATGACCCGGCCCGTGACGATCGAACGGATCACCGTCGACGGGGGCCCGGCCCCCTTCGAGGCCCTCATCGCCCGCCCCGCCGAGCCCGCCGGGCCGCGCCCGTCCGTGCTGCTCGTGCACGACATCACGGGCGCCGAACCGGACATCGAGCGCAACCTCCGCATCGTCGCCGGGCACGGCTACCTCGCGATGGCTCCGCTGATGTTCACCGCGGGCACCAGCCGCGCCGGCTGCATCGTGTCCACCATGCGCTCCCTCGCCACCGGGAAGGGCTCCTCGTTCGGCGTGCTCGAGCGGGCGCGCTCCGTGCTGGCGGGCGACGCTCAGTCCACGGGCGACGTCGCGATCACCGGGTTCTGCATGGGTGGCGGATTCGCCCTCCTGGAGGGAGACGCCCGCTACGTCGCGGCGGCGCCGTTCTACGGCGCACTCACCACGTACCGGATGGTCGCCGCCGACACGTGCCCCGTGGTCGGCTCGTTCGGCCGCCGCGACGCCTTCATCCCGTTCGGTGAGCAGCGCCTGCAGCGGGTGCTCGACCGGCACGGCATCGACTCCGACCTCAAGACCTATCCCGGTGTGGGGCACAGCTTCGCGAACCGGATCGAGCTCGCGCCCGACGCGGTGCTGCGCGTGGCCGGCATGCACTACGACGAGGCGGTGTCCGCCGACGCGTGGGCGCGGGTGTTCGCGTTCTTCGACGCGCGCTTCGCGGCGGGGGATGCGGCATGACGGTTCGCGTCCACCACCTCAACTGCGGCACCCTGCGTCCACCGGGGGCGCCACCGATGGTGTGTCACGTCCTGCTGGTGGAGACGGACGCGGGCCTGGTCCTCGTCGACACCGGACTCGGCACGGCGGACATCGCGAGTCCGAGGGCCCGGCTCGGCGTCATCGCCCCGGTCATCCGCCCTGCCCTCGACGACGCCGAGACCGCCGTCGCGCAGGTCCGCGCGCTCGGCTACTCCCCCGCCGACGTCACCCACATCGTGGCCACCCACCTCGACTCGGACCACACCGGCGGGATCGACGACTTCCCCGGGGCGAAGGTCCACGTCACCACCACCGAGTACCGCTCGGCGGGCCTCGCGGACGGCCCGGCGGCGGCGCTGCGGTACCGGCCCTGGCGATCGTCACCGGTGCCCGCCACCGTCACCTACGACCGATTCCCGGTCGACTGGTTCGGTTTCCCGAGCGCACCGCTGTCCGCGATCGACGAGGATCTGCTCCTGGTGCCGCTGCCGGGGCACACCCCGGGCCATGCCGGGGTCGCGGTGCCGACCGGCGACGGCTGGCTCCTCCACTGCGGCGATGCCTTCTACCACCGCGCGGCGGTCTTCGGCGGCCCCGTCCCCGCGGCGCTCCGGCTGGGCCAGTTCGTCTCCGCGACGCGACGGCGGGAGACCCGCGCCACCCGGGACCGGCTCGCGGAGGCCTTTTCCGACGGTGCGCCGAACGTGACGCTGGTGTGCGCGCACGATCCGGTGATGTACGCGGATGCGGCACGGGGCAGTATCGGGGGGTGAACACGAGCAGGCCGGCCACCCAGTGGGGCGATCGCGACCAGCGCCGGATCGACATTCTCCGCGCGGGGGAGCGGCTGCTGCGCGAGGGCGGCTACTCCGCGCTGCGGATGCGCGATGTCGCCGACGGTGCCGGCATCTCGCTCGGCACCGTGTACACCTACTTCGCGAACAAGGAGAACCTGTTCATCGGCGTCTTCGCCGAGCAGGTGGTCGATCTCACCGAGCGGCTGCGCCCCCGGATCGAGAGCGCGGCCGACTTCACGGAGGTGTTCACGGCAGCCGCCACCGAGTACCGCGAGCAGTACCTGAACTTCGGGCGCCAGTTCGACGCGCTGGGCCTCGTGCACGATCCCGGCACGCTGCAGCCCGCGGTGGAGCAGCATCTCCGGGACGCGACGGGCGGGCTGATCGGCGTGCTCGGCGCCGCCCTCGTCGATCTCGGGTACGAGGGCGATCCGCGCCCCGCCATGGCCCTGCTCTGGTCCACGGTGACCGGCCTCGCCAACCACTACACCACCGCCCGGCAGGACTTCCTCGGCGTGCCGTGGGACGACGAGATCGCCTTCGCCGCCGAACGGTTGGGCCGCAGCCTCGGCGTCCTGTGACGGGGTTGTATCCCTATCCCTGAACGCAAGTCGGACAAGTCGCCGGAAGCCTGGTCAGCGCGAAGAGCGCGCACCCGGCGGGTGCGCGCTCTCGTGGTGATGATCGGTGTCCCAGAAACCGGCCCGTTCTGGGACACATGACCTGATGCCTTCGGCAGAAGTCTCGTCATACGGCTCGTCCGCCCCTCACACGACGGTGGGGAGCGGACGAGGGGGTAGGGTCACCGGGCCCCCCGAGGCCTACTTCTGCGGGGCAGGCGCGGGAGCTGCGGGCTTGCCAGCAGGTGGTACCGGCAACGCGGCCGCCGGCTTCGCAGAAGTAGGCGGTGCAGGCCTGGCCGCCGGGGCGGGCTTGGGATCGGGTTTGGCGGCGGGGGCAGTCACGGGCTTGGCCTCGGGTTTCGCGGCGGCCTGGCCGGGTTGCACGGGCGCTTCCTTGACCGGGGGTGGGGTCTTGGCCTCGCCGGGCTTGTCGCGTTCGATGAACAGGACCTTGCCGTAGGTGGTGATCGAGGAGGTGCCGGCGTCGGTGACGATGGTCGCGGTCGCGTAAGCGCGGACTTGCGCGCCGCCGAGGCAGCCGTCGACGCTAATGCGGGTCTCACGGGAAATGACGTACGCCGTCTGCCCGCCAAGGTCCTTCTTGGCGATCGGGAAGTCGCGGGTGACACCGGGCCCGAGGGTGCCGGTGATCGATCCGCCGATGGTGACGGTGTTGCCTACCGTGGCGGATACGCCCGCGGTGCCGGAGGCGTTGACTGAGCCGCCGCCCTGACCGCCTGAGGATCCGCCGGAGCCGGTACCGGAGACGCCGACTGTGCCGCTGACGCTCGGGGTGACGCTGGTGGAGACGGCATCGGAGAGGTTGCCGCCGATTTGGAGGCTCTGGGCCTGTGAGGCGCACCCGAGTTGGACCCCTGTGGTGATGTTGCCGCCCTTGACCGCGACGGCCGGCTTCTTCTTCGGGTCGGTGTAGGTGATGGTCGCGCTCCCGGCGAGGCGGCTGAACGCTTCGTACGAGTTGAGCGCACGGCCAAGCGGCAGAACAGATCTCAGGGTCCTCGCCGTATTTCCACACCCGGATCGTGTACCCCTCGGGGATCTCCAGGGCTCGGGAGGTGTCGGCGAACAGGCCGCCTCGGATGGCTCCCGGTACGGGGGCCTTATCGGCTGCCGGCGGTGCAGCGAACGCCGATCCCGTCATGCCGGCGATCGCTACACTGCCGAGCGCCAGGAGTGCGCCGCTCTTGCGGACCCGGCGACGGGCGCCGCGATCGCGCCGCGCCTGCTCCAGGTTCCCGAGGCGCTGGCCCTGTTCACGTCTTCTGCTCATCGGTCGGACCTCTCCCCTTCAGTTCCCACACGTCACTTTTGTCACATACGTAACATTCAGGATCGAAACAGTCATCCGAGGGTTGTGTCAGCTGGCGTTACGCAACTGTGACCACTCTTTGGTGCACCGGCCCATCGATTCGCCATGTCGATGGACATGGGTTTAAGGCGCAGGTAGCGTCCCGATGTGCGAGTCATCGGCCAGTGCTCCAACTGGCCGGCAGCACGCGGTCGTATCGAGCAGCGTCCAGGTGCGTGGAGGGTGGGATGGTTCGGCATGGCGGATAGATCTCTACGAGAACTACGGAAACGAGCGCGGGCTGCGACAGCGGTGATAGTCGCGCCGATCTTGGTCGCGGCAGGTCTCACCGTGTTCGGTGCGGTCGAGTACGCACCCGCGGCTTCGGCAGCGCCGTGTCCGCCGGGTGCTACGACTTGCGCGCCCGGTCCCGGGCCAGGACCGACGGTCGAAGTGCCGACGGGGCCGCCCACGACAGCTCCGCAGGCGCCGACCACCACCGTCCCGCCGGCACAGCAAACCACCGGAAACTCTGCGCCGACCCCCAACCAGGGTGGCGACGGGATGAACGTCCAAACGCCCAACCAACCCACAACGACGAACCCGAACGGCATCTTCGGCCCAACAACCGCCGCGCCTCCGGCAACCGGTCAGCCGACGGCTACTTGAACCGCCCCGGGTAGTCCGGAGACTCCGAATGTTGGAAGGTTGGAGTCATGGCAGGGAGCACATCGAATCGGTATCCGGCTGAGTTGAAGGCG